>NZ_JBEXVE010000006.1:0-371352 GCF_040629205.1 Streptomyces sp. NPDC005962
CTCCGCCTTGCAGCTACACGCTCCCCCAGCTACCGCTGGGAGGTGCCCCCTGACCCCGCTCCCTGATCCGGCCTGATCCAAACGACAGACCCTAGCCTGCCCGTAGCTCAGTGCCCGGCCCCCGCCCCGCAGCTGAGCGCTCGCCCCCGGCCCAGGCGTAGGCGTCGGCTCAGTGGCCGCCCACGGTTCCGCCGCCGAGTTCGTCGCGGATCTCTCGTACGACGCGGGCGGCGGTCTGCCGGACCGCCTCCGTCTCCGTGAGGAAGTGCCACCAGTCCGGATGCCGCCCTTCCAGGCCCGCGATCGCCCGGTCCAGCCGCCCCACCGCGTCGTCCAGCGGGCGGGCGTGGCGGGGGTCGGGGGTGCTGCGTCCGGCCATCGCCAGCCGTTGCGCGTCGCGGATCGCGAAACGGGTGCGTTCGATCTCCTTGTCCTGGTTGAACGCGACCTCGTCCAGCTGCCGCAGCCGGTCCCCGGCCGCCGACACCGCCTCGTCCGTGGTGTTCAGCAGCGCCCGCACCGTGCTGAGCAGGGCCGTGGCGTCCGGCCAGCGCTGCTCCTCGCGCGCCGTCCGCGCCTCGCCGAGCTTCGCCTCGGCCTGCGCCACGTCCCGCGCCGCCTGGCCGGGCACCGACTGCAGGTCCTGCCAGCAGGCCGCGCTGTAGCGGCGGCGCAGCTCGCTGAGCACCGGCTCCACCCCGGCGGCCCGCGTGGTGATCGCCTGGGCGCGGGTACGCAGCGACACCAGCCGCCGGTCTATCTCGGCCGCCCGCTCCGGCAGCCGCTCCGCCTCCCCGCGGACGGTTTCCGCCCGGCGCAGTACGTCGTCCGCGCGCCGGATGGTCTCCTGGACGCCGTGCTGCCCGGCGCCCTGGTTCAGCTTGGTCAGCTCGGGCGAGAGCGCCGCGAGCCGCGCGGCCAGATCGTCCGCCCGCAGGCCGGAGCCGCGCACCTCGTCCAGCGCGTTCGTGGCGGCCAGCAGCGCCTGCCGCGCCCGCTCCACCGCAGGCGCGAGCCGCGCGAGCTGCGTCTCGGCCTGCTGGAGCAGCGACCCCAGCCCCTGCTCGAACCGGTCCAGATCCGCCTTGGTCCGCCGCAACTCGTCCCGGGCCCGGGTCAGCTCCGCCCGCGCCCGCCCGGCCGCTGCCGCGTCCAGGCCGTCATGGTCCAGGTCGTGCGCGTCCACGGCAGTGATGTAGTCGTGGCTGACCTGGTCGATCCGCTGCCCGAGCGCCGCGAAGTCGGCCGCGGTGCGGCGGGCGGCCGGGGAGTCGTCCACCGCCGTGATCGTCTCGATCGAGATCCGCAGATCCCGCTGCGCGGTGTCCAGCTCGTAGAACGCGGCCGCCGCGGCATCCTTCGCCGCCTGCGCCTCCGCCCGCTGGCTCTCCCCGCGTCCCCCGAACCACCGCCGCGCAGGTGTCGCCGCCACTTACCTCTCCCAATGGATCGCCCGGGCCCGAATGTCATTCTCCCACCCACCAGGGACGAACACAGAGGTCGGTACGGTTCGCGTCCTCGGCTTTCTTCCTGCCGCGGGCGGGTGCCGCCATCGGATTGCGGCGCCCGCTCGCGGACAGGGTAGGCTGACAGCTCTCCCAGGGCGCATAGCTCAGCGGTAGAGCGCTGCCCTTACAAGGCAGATGTCGGCGGTTCGAATCCGTCTGCGCCCACAGTGATTGATCGCAGGTGAAAGCCTGTTTCGGCCCCCCGGTCCGCGAGGATCGGGGGGCCGCTTCACGTCCGGAGTCCACATAGAGTCCACATCTGTGAGCACCGCCCGGGGCGGCGATCAGGCCGTAGCGCTCATGTCCCGGCCGCCCGGAATCCCGCCAGTGGCTGCGCAGTGGTTCCGTCCGGCCCACGGGCCACGGGACCGCGGCGGTGTCCCTGGCGGCAGCTGGTCGCTCGCCCGAAGCGCTGATCGTACGAGCGGCGCTTCGGGCATGACGAAGGGCTCACCCAGGCGGGGTGCGGGTCGAACGGGTTCCAGGGGCAGGGAAGTTGAGCAAGCCGCACCGCCGGGCATCCACCCACCCACCACCACAAACGCCTCACGTGGTCGCGGCGGACGCTCCCCGCAGGGCTGCCGCGGCTCCGTGGGTGATCGGGTCGCCGTGGCCGAACGCCACCGTGTCGGCGTCGAGCTCGGCCAGGCGGTGCAGTGACTCGACGGCCCGGGCGCGGTCGGTGTTGAAGACGCCCAGCATGGTCCGGCCGACGTTGGCCACCGCGTCGCCGGTGAACAGCACGCTCGGGCCGGGCAGGTGGAGCGCGATCGACCCGTCCGTGTGGCCAGGTACCGCGACCACCACCGCGCCGCCGCCGAACGCCAGCACATCCCCGTCCTCGACCTCTCGGTCCACTCGGCACGGCGGAGCGGGCGGCAGCGGCGGAAGGGACTCCTTGATCGGTACCTCGAAGGGTTCCAGCACCGGGGGCGCCCCGACCGCGTCTCCCCGGATCACCGGGGCCTCCAGCCCGTGCGCGACCACCTCCGCGCCGTGCCGGTCGGCCAGTTCGGCTGCCGAGCCGGTGTGGTCCTCGTGCCAGTGCGTCAGCACGATCCGCCGCAAGGTGCCGTCCAGCGCTGCTTCGATGTCCGCCGCGCAGTCGGCCGTCCCGGTGTCGATGAGGGTCAGCTCGTCGCCGTCCTGCCACAGGTACGCGGCCCCCACGGGAAAGCGGAGCATGCGTAATCTCGGTACTACCTCGATGACCTCCATACGACGCAGCCTGCACGACCGCCCTCACGGCCGTCCGGCCGTTCGCTGAGGGCTCAGCGAGGACGATCACCGCCGATAAGGTGTCTGCTGCATGAGTCAGCTTGGCCGCGGGTGGTTCTGGGCAGATTGCTCACTGCTCGGTGATTCGGTGTGGGAGCCGATGCTGCCCGAGAACGGATTCCATCCGTTGGGCCTTGAGTCAGGGGGAGAGATCATGAGCAGCAGCCATGACGGCGAAGGCGCGCTTACCCGCGCGCGTCCTGAGAATCTGGATGCAGGCGCGGTCATCGCGCAGTCGCTGGACAATCAGTGGGTCAGTGCGGACCTGACTCGAAAGATGATCGCGAAGGGCAAGTCCCTGCGGGATATCCAGGGTCTCCGTAACGACCAGGTGCGAGCCGAATACTTCCGCAGCCTCATCAATACCCGGCAAGTCGTCGTGAACAGGGTCTTCTTCTATAACAACCCTGCCGTGAGCCGCGATCTGGTCGAGGACGGAGAGGCCAGGAGGGCTCATCAGAAGCTGCTGGCGGACAGTTCCTTGGTGCCCTTCTTACTCAGGGAGCGCGAGCCCACCGACCGACCGCAGGGGGTGGATCTGGACGAGGACGCTTTCGATGCCTGGCGGCAAACCGTGGCGGAGATGCCCGCCACGGAGAAGGTCACCTGCGTCCGTCTGTCCTGGAACGACCAGGAGAACGCCAGGGACAGCAGGTCGGCTCTGATCAACCCGTTCGCCGCCCGGGTGCAGGGGCTGACCGCGAAGGATCTCCCGCTGCTCGCCTCCCAGGTGGGTGTGCCGAACGACAAGGTGTCGGCGTTCGTGGAGCGGGTCGGCGAGGTCGTCGAGTTCAGCAACAGGCAGCGTATCCGTGATGCCGCTGTCACCCGGAACCTGCTGTACGAGAAGTTCGTGTGCGTGGACGGTTCGTCCGTCTCCGAGGGCAGGTATGACGGCAGCAAGCCGTTCTCCGCCGAGGTCAAGCACCTACTGGACCTCATCTACAACGTCAATCTCGCCGACGCCCTGGGCATGTACCCGCTGACTCCGACCGGAAGTCTGCGCCGGGTGGCGCTGCAGGAGTGGCGGGACGTACGCACCAGTTCGGCGGGGGCGACCATTCGCGATCCTGAGCAGTTGGTGAAATTTCTGCAGCGGCAGGCGTTCTCCACTGTTCAGGACCGTCTCACCCCGTCGGAAATCGACACGTTGGCACTCGAAGACATCTGGCGGCTTCGGCAGAGTGGGCCGTGGCACCGCTACATGGAAGCGTTCAGTTCGCTGACCGCCGATCCCGCCGCCTTTCATGCCAACGTCGGAGACGTATTCGATCGCTACGTCCGGCTCAATTCGGAAATCGTCAGGCTTGTCGAGGCCCGTCGGGGTTCCAAGGCCGAGGCGAACAAGTGGTCGCCGGTCCTCGAAGTCGTCCTTACGGTCGGCGGGGCGGTTTTCACCGCGCTGACCGGTGCCGAGGGGTGGTCCGTGGCGGCGAGTCTCGGAGCCACGTCGGTGGGATCGTTCGGCGGTTCCGTGCAGATGATCCTGCGCAATCGAGCGGCCGGACAGCGAGAGCAGAAATTCGCCCGTGAGATCGCCTCCGTCCGCCTCGACAGCGAACATGAGTGGAACGAGTTCCGCGATCTGGCCCGGAGGCTTCCGGGATACACGGAGGACCGCGCCGTCCCATCGGCCACCAGTTCGACAACCATCCAGGAGAACGACGATGTACTGGAGTACTGAAGCCCCGTGAAGTCTCCCGACATTTCCTATGAGGATCTGCGCCGGAAGCACCCGGAGATGTTCGTCAACACCCCAGGCGGGATCGAGATCCTGCTCGACCCGGTCGATATCGAGGCGGCCCGGCGCAGCACCGGGTCCGATGAGCCGGTCGGTGTGGTGTACGCCGACCGGTTCGTCACGGTCGTTCGCGACGCCGTTCGCTTCCCTGACGGCAACCTGGGCCTGTATGTGAGGATGCTGCCCGCGGGAGGCGCCCCCGGGGTGGTGGTTCTCCCGCTGATCGGCACCGGCTCCGACATCGTCCTGGTCGAGCACTACCGGCATGCCACCCGAGCCTGGCATTTGGAGGCACCCCGAGGCATGGGGGAATCGGGAGAGGAGGGACCGGCGAACGCGATCCGGGAACTCGAGGAAGAGCTGGGTGTCCGACCCGGCGAACTGATCTCGCTCGGCACAGTCCACGCCGATAGCGGACTGCTCGGTGGCCACGCCGGGCTGTACGCGGCTCGCATCCCCGGTCTCGGGACGTTGGACCGGGCTGAGGGCATCCGACGAGCCGTTGTGATGCCCTTCAGCCGGGCGGAAGAGCTGATCGGTCAGGGAGACATCACCGATGGTTTCACCATCGCAGTGGTCACCCGAGCGCGGCTGGCGGGCCTTTTCGCGAAGGACCTGGACGACGACGTCTCGTGACGGAGGCGGGCCATGTCGGCCGCGACGAATGGACGGTGGGCACATGCCGGGTGCCCATGGTGGAGGATGGGGGCAGAGATCGTCGCGGGCCTGGTACAGCTGTGGTGTCAACCCCGCCGGATGAGACCGAGGAGACCTGGAGTGAACCCCGAGCAGCTGCGGTCTTTTTGCGTCTCCTTCAACGCGGCGGTGGAGGAGTTTCCCTTTCCCCGCGTCCCGGAGGTTTCGGTATTCAAGGTGTGCGGCAAGATGTTCGCGCTGACGACTCTGGACGCGCGTCCCCTCACCGTGAATCTGAAGTGCGATCCGGAGGCCGCGATTCGGCTGCGCGGTGACTACCCGGGGCTGATCGCGCCGGGGTGGCATATGAACAAGCGCCACTGGAACACGGTCACGGTGGACGGTGATCTCCCGGACCAGTTCGTCCGGGAGCTGATCGAGGACTCCTACGACCTGGTGGTCGCGGGTCTGCCGAGGGCCGAGCGTCTGCGCCTCGACCGCCCCTGAGCCGCTTCAGGCCTCGGCCGACAGGTCGAAGCGCGCGATGCGCACCCGGTCCGCCGCCAGCGCCTCGTTCCGGAAGTTGCTCATCCAGCCGGTCCGCGCGCCGAACGCCCAGACCTCGTCCGGGCCGCATCGGTAGTAGGCCACCGGAATCGCGTAGGTGCGCGGCGACTGCCCCGCCAACCGATTTCTCGAGTGAGGCCTTGTGCTCTCCCGCCCCTCTTTCAATACCGACGAGACGGTCGCGCGTGCGGTCGCCGCGCACTGGCTACCCGAGGCCGCCGGGGCGGACTACCTGCCCTGGGCGTTCGGCCGCGCACCACTGGCGGGTGGCCGGTGGTGGGACGACCCTGTTCGGCACGCTGGACCAACTGGCGCCCCGGCACACCGCGGCGTCGCTGGAGGCCGCCTACGCGGGCGCCGCGGCGCTGGGCGCTGCCGGGGTGGACGTGGTGTGCGCGCCGTTGCCCGCCCGGTCGGGGCGGTTCACCGTCGACCTCAGGGTCGGGGCGCTCAGCGTGACGCCGTGGCTGGACGGGCGGACGCCGACGGAGGCGGAGGCGCACGAGCACGGCCACCTGCGGGAGGTCCTCGCCGCGCTGGCCGCACTGCACGGCGCCGCGCCACCGGTCGGCATCCGGCGGTGGGCTCCGCGGGTCGGTCCCGGGTTCGCCGACGAGCTGCGGGCTCGCACCGCCCGGCCCTGGACGTCCGGCCCGCTGGCGGAGGAGGCCCGGGCCGCGATCGTGGGCCGCGCTGACGCGATCGCGCGATGGACGGGCCGGTACCTCGTCCTGGCGGACGTCGCGCTCGCGCGCCAGGGCTCCTGGGTGCCGACCCACGGCGAGCCGCACAACCGCAACCAGGTCGTGGACGCCCACGGGCTGAGGCTGGTCGACTGGGAGTCGCTCGCCCTCGCGCCGCGCGAGCGGGACTACGCCGACCTGGATGGCCCGCACGCCGACCCCGCGATGGTCGAGCTGTTCGCGCTCGACTGGCGGCTGTCCGAGATCGACGAGTACGCCCGCTGGTTCGCCGCTCCCCACACCGGTAGCCATGACGACCGCACCGCCCTGGAAGGGCTGCACGAAGAATTGTCAGCGGCCCGGTGAGTCAGAGGGCAACCACACCTGCTGGCCCTCGGAGGTCACCGTCAGCCCGAACGCGTCGGTCCCCGGGCTGCCGATGGCCACGAAGTCGTCGTATACCGCCATGACTTCCTGCCACAGGTCGCGGGGGCCGTACTGCCAGGTCTCCCGTGCATTGACGGTGGCAGCCGAACCGCTCCGGTCGTGGAGCCACATCTGGTACGTACCGTCGTGCGTCCCCTCGGCCATGACCACGCCCGGCAGCCGCGCGCCCGCGTAGAGGGCGAAGCCCAGGTCGGCCAGCGCGCCGAGGGGGAGCGAGCCGGGGGTGCCGCGGCGGCCGGTGCCGCTGTCCACGGGGGCGTCCGGCCGCGGGCGTTCGGAGCGCATCGGCATGAACCTGGCGCCTCCGATGAACCGGCCGTGAGCCGTGCCGTCCGCGGCTGCCTCCAGCCGCACCAGGGCGCCGGACCAGAAGTCCCCGGCCAGCGGCACGACGATGATCCCGCCCACGGCGGCCTGCCGCACCCAGGCGTGGGGGACCCGGCGCACCGAGCAGGTCGCCATGATCCGGTCGTACGGTGCCGCCGGCTCCCATCCGTGTGCGCCGTCGCTCTCGATGACGGCGGGGCGGTATCCGGCGTCCTCGATGGCCTTCGCGGCCCTCGCCGCCAGTGTCTTGTCGACTTCGATGGTGGTGACGTTCTCGCTGCCCAGCCGCTCGGAGAGCAAAGCCGCGTTCCAGCCGCTGCCGGTGCCGATCTCCAGTACGCGGTGCCCGTCGGCGACATCGAGCGCGCCGAGCATCCGGGCCACCATGGTGGGCATGGAGTTGGACGATGTCGCCAGCCCCGGGCCGTCGCTGTGCCCGTCATCCACCTGAGTGACGATCGGCACGTCGCCGTAGACCAGATCCCACCAGGCGTCGTCCGCCGTGACCGGCACGCAGCTGGCTCTCTGCTCCCAGATGTCGCGGGGGATGAACCGGTGGCGCGGCACGGCCTCGAACGCGCCATGCCAGTCCGCCGATAGCGCCCCGGACGCGGTGAGTGCGTCCAGGAGTGTGGTGTGGCGTTCCTGCCACCGTTCGGTCAACGGTTCCTCAGCTCTGCTTCGATGGCTGATCGCCGTCCGGTGGGGGAGGCGGCGGAGGCGTCCACGGTTTGATCGGGGCGGGATCACCCTTGTGCTTGCTCTCGGCGATCACTGGCTACCTCCGGGTGTTCATTGTCGCGGAACGGAAGATGGGCGCGCAGGGAGACGTGAAGAGTGTGTCCTTCGGCGCTGGAGCTGTGCTCGATCGTGGTGGAGCCGGTCAGGTGACGCCCGTACCGGCACCCGTGGGGGTTGGTTATCCACAGGGCCCGGCGGTTGTCGGTGGTGGGGCTTACCTTGATTCCTGTCCTTATTCACGCTGCTGGGCTGCGCGTGACTCGGATGCGGAAGGCCGGGCCCCACAGCACGGGTCCGGCCTTCGTCCGACCTTCTTCTGGCCTGGGCGAAATTCCGGTGCGGGGCACAGGAGGAGGCGAGTAGCGTCGGCGGGCATGATTCCTGACCGGGTACGGCCCGCGTACGGGGCCGATGAGCGGACGCAGCTGACGGGCTGGCTCGACATGCAGCGGTCGGTCGTCCACTGGAAGTGCGAGGGGCTGTCCGCTGAGGGGGCCCATCGGGCGGTGCTGCCCGGCTCGCCGCTGATGACGATGGCCGGTGTGGTGTCCCATATGCGCTGGGTCGAGCACCTCTGGTTCGAGATCGTCCTGATGGGGCGCGCGGAGGAGGGACCGCGGTTCGAGGAGGGGCCTGAGGACGCGGATATGCGGGTGGCGGGGGTGCCGCTGGACCGGCTGCTCTCCGAGTACGCACAGCAGTGCGCGGTGTCGGACGCGATCATCGCGGACCACGCGCTGGACGACGTCGCCCGGCGCCCGGGCCCCTCCGGTGCCGCGCCCTCGCTGCGGTGGATCTTGTTCCACATGATCGAGGAGACCGCCCGGCACGCCGGTCACATGGACGCGATGCGGGAGCTGATCGACGGTGGGAGGGGGTACTACTGAGCGGCGGTGCCGGTCCGGGTCACGCCGTGGGCAGGTGGGACGTGTCGTTGTAGCGGAGCAGCGAGACGGGGAAGCCCGGGCGGTAGCGGATGACGGTCAGGGCCGCGTTGTCGTGGTTGAGGCCCATCCAGCGCCAGGGCGGTGCGCCGAGCGCGGCGCGGACGAGCCAGGCGATGAGGAAGGCGTGGGTGACGACCAGTTCGTGGCGGTCCTCGGTGCCGGGCACCGGGCCCGTGAAGCGCTCCAGGGCCTTCTGGGCCAGCCCTGGGCCGAGGGCGCGCTCGTCCGCCGGGACGCGGGTGACGAAGTCGAGGAGCAAGTCGGCGCTGTCCGGCGGGAGTTCGGCGCGCTCGGGCGTATACGGGACGTAGTCCCCGGCAGGCTCGCACGCGTGCGCGGGTACGCCGTCGAGCTGGGCGGCGATCAGGTGTGCCGTCCGGGCGGCGCGGGGGAGCGGGCCGTGGTGGATGGCGGTCAGCGGGACGTTCCGGAGCCGCTCGCCGAGCAGGACGGCCTGGCGGTGGCCCTCGTCCGTCAGCGTGCCCTCGTCCGGGGTCGCCTGGCCGTGCCGGGTCAGATAGAGGTGGCGGGTGGCCGTCGCGGTCATGGGTCCCCTCGCGGTCCGGGTGCGGTCCGTGCCGATGCGCGGACGTAAAGACGTACGGACGTACGTACGGACTGGTAGATGTTCTCGCTACCGGCCCGGTTCCTGCTCGCCCGGGGTCAGCCGCACCACGGTCTCCGCGAGTTGGGCGCAGACCTGCTCGATCTGCCGCCGCGTGTGGTCGCGCTCGGCGATGATCGCCGCGAGGAGCAGGGCGGTCAGGGTCGTGGAGCCGTTGAAGGCCTGGAGAGTGACCATCCGGGTCAGCAGCGAGTGGCCCGCGAAAGGGCCGACGCCCTCGGCCGTGGCCTGGATCGCCAGGACGGTGACGATGAGCGAGCAGGGCGCGGCGCCGGGGAGCTGGAAGCGGAGAGCGGCCCAGATGAGGAAGGGGAAGACGAGGAAGAGCAGGCTGGCGGCCGTACGGGTGGCCACCAGCATGACGGCCGCCGTGCCCAGCGGCAGCGCGGCCGCCTCCAGCCAGCGGTACGGGGTGACGCCGCGCGGGAGCCGGGCCCGGCGTGCGGCCAGCAGCAGGGGCGTGACGACCAGGACGCCCATCGCGTCGCCGGTCCACCAGACCGACCAGGTGGGCCAGAAGGCCCCCGCGGGGAGGGCGTCCGCGAGGACGAGGACCGCGGTGCCCAGCGTGGAGCTGATCAGCATTCCGGCCAGGGCGCCGAGGAAGATCAGCGCCAGCGCGTCCCGCAGCCGGTTCAGTTCCGTACGGAAGCCCGCCCGCCGCAGCAGCAGATACGCGAACAACGGGGCCAGGGTGTTGCCCGCGACGATCGCGAGGACGGCGAAGGGTGCGGGACCGATGGGTGCGTTGACCGCGAGGGCGCCGAGGGCGATCCCGGGCCAGCTGCGCGGGCCCAGCAGGAGCAGACAGGCCAGCGCGATCCCGGTCGGCGGCCACAGCGGAGTGACCTGACCGCGTACCAGCTCCTGCAGCAGACCGAGCCGCGCGCCCGCGTAGTAGACGGCGGCCACGGCGACGGCCAGGGCGGCGGTGCGCAGGGGCGTGGGAGTGCGCAGGGGTGTGGCGGTGCGCAGAGGCGTGGCGGCGCGGCTCCGGAACGTCCCGCTGCCGTCCCCGCCTTCGCCCTCGCCCGCGTCCTGGCTGCCGCCCTCGTTCCCGCTGCCGCCCTCGTCCCCGCCATCGCGCACCACAGCGGCCATGACACTACGGACCGCCCGACGGGTACGGCCGGACACGCGGACCGGCGCGGGCGGCCCGTCGTACGGGTGAGCCGTCAGGGTGGGCCGTATGGGTGACCCGTACGGGTGACGCCCAGTGCATATGCGCACCGGGCTTGCCCACTTCCGCGCGAGACGCCACCGTTGTCCACCAGCGGGCGCGCGCCGCGTGTCCGCATTCGACTGGGACCGGAGGTGCCATGGGACCGCTCGTTCCACCCCTCGTTCCACCGTATGAAACCGTCGGTGAAGGCCCGCACCATGTCATGGCGGTGCACGGCTGGTTCTCGGACCGCGCCGCCTACACCGCGATGCTGCCGCACATCGACCGGCGCGCCTTCACCTACGTACTGCCCGATCTGCGCGGCTACGGGGAGGCGCGTGACATCCCCGGCGCCTACACCACCGGCGAGGCGGGCCGGGATCTGCTCGCGCTCGCCGACCATCTGGAGTGGGAGCGGTTCTCGTTGCTCGGGCACTCGATGGGCGGCGCCGTCGTCCAGCGCGTGCTGGCGGCGGCCCCGCACCGGGTCCGGCGGCTGGTCGGGGTGGCTCCCGTACCGGCCAGCGGGGTGCCGATGGAGGGCGAGCAGTGGGAGCTGTTCGTGTCGGCCGCCGACCGGCCCGAGTCCCGGCGCGCGATCATCGACCTCACCACCGGCGGCCGCCATCCGGACGCCTGGCTCGATCTGATGGTGCGGCATTCGGTGGAGCACAGCGACGCCAAGGCGTTCCGGGCGTGGCTGGACTCCTGGGCACTGGAGGACTTCCACGAGGACGTGGACGGCTCCCAGCTGCCGGTGCGGGTGGTGGTCGGCGCCCACGACCCGGCGCTCACCGCGGAGGTGATGCGCCGGACCTGGCTGCGCTGGTACGCCAATGCCGACCTGGTCGAGCTGGCGTCCGCGGGGCACTACCCCGCCGACGAGACGCCGCTGGAACTCGTCCGGACCGTGGAGGACTTCATAGCCGCCGGCGGGTAGTCGGTGCGGAGAGAGGGGACGGAGGCCGCGGAGAGGGCGAGGCGGACGCGGACGGTGAGGCGGTGCGGGCACGGTCGCGCTTGGCCTCGCTCCGCTGGTAGCGCGCCTCGCTCTTCCGGTACTCGGGCAGCAGCGTGTTGATGATCCGGTCCACATAGCCGCGGGTCTCGTGGATGGTCGGGACGCCGCGCGCCCTGAGTACCGCGCCGGGTCCCGCGTTGTACGCGGCCAGGGCGAGCCGGGTCGGGTTGCCGGGGATCTGCTCGACCACGTCGTACAGATGGCACATGTAGCGCGCCTGCGAGGGGATCGCGTCCCGGGGTTCCCAGACGTCGGCCTTGCCGTCGCCGTTGCCGTCCCGCCCCCACTCCTTCCAGGTGTCCGGGGCGAACTGCGAGATGCCCTGGGCGTGTCCGGAGTCCGCGTCCGGCCGCCAGTTGCTCTCCGCGTGGATCTGCGCGGCCAGCAGCGGCACGCTCAGCGAGGAGCAGACCTTCGCCGCCCGTTCCACGACCGGACGCCGGGCGTCCGGGATGACGGGCAGCTTGGGCTCGGAGGGCGTCATGATCTGCCGTACGACGAGGACGGCGGCGACGACCAGCACGAGGCCGGCGACGAAGGCCGCGAACATCCCGGCGGCACGGCTCAGCACGCCGGGGCCGGGAGGACGAAGTGACGCATGGGACGCATGAGTCGCATGGGGAGGACCGTAACGGCAATTCCGGGGTGATCCGTAATCGGCGCCGGTACAGCCCGAACCGCTGGTATATCCCGAGCCGCTGGTACGGCCCGAGCCGCCGGTACAGCCCCGACGGGTGTCGGCCCGCCGGTACGGCCCCCACGGGCGCTAGGGAGCCGGGACCGGGGCCACGGGGGCCGCGAGCTGCCCGGCGGCCTCGCCCTCGGCCGGACGCTTCATCACATACGCCGCGCCCGCACCCGCGGCGAACAGCGCGAGCACCGACACCGCCGTGCCCAGCCAGCTGGCGCCGAGCCACTGGCCGCCGACGTAGCCGAGCGCCACGCTGTACGCGGCCCAGGCCAGACCGGCCACCACCGACCAGGGCAGGAATTCCGTCACCCGACGGTGTGCCGCGCCCGCGCTCAGGCTGACGACCGACCGCCCGGCGGGGGCGAAGCGGGCTATGACGACGAGCGGTCCGCCGCCGCGCACCAGCGCGGTGCCCAACTTCTCCTGCGCCGTGGTGAGTCGGCGGGAGCGGGCGATGGCCCGGTCGAGCCGGTCGCTACCGCGCCAGGCCAGCCGGTAGGCGACCATGTCGCCGAGGACGGAGGCGGTCGCGGCGCACAGCAGCAGCGAGAACATCGCGGGGAAGTCGGCCGCGTCCGCCTGGCGCACCACACCGACCGGGTCGACGGTGGTACCGGCGGCCGCGGTGGCGGCCGTGATGACGAGGAAGCCGCTCGGCAGGACGGGCAGAAAGACGTCGAGCAGGACCGAGGCTGCGATGACTGCGTAGATCCATGGGGTGTTGGTCAGCGACCCCAAATGTTCCAACAACGTTCTTCTCCCGATCCCGTTCCCCCGCCGCCGCGTCCTCGTCCGCGCGGGGCGGAGGGGAGCGGCCTGTACAGCCATACAGCGTACGCCTGTGACTGTCGAGGATACCGGTAAGGGCTGACAGTGCTGTTCGAATCACGCCATGCGGGGCACGTGGCCCCGCATGGCGCGATTCACCGCCTGTTCACGGCCGGGTCATGAGGCCCGTCGGCCGGGCCGTGCCGCCCGTCGGCCGGGCCGTGCCGCCCGTCGGCCGGGCCGTGACGTCCGTCGGCCGTGACGTCCGTCGGCCGTGACGCCCGTCGGTTCAGACCGTGCTCGGCTGGCGCTGCGGTTCGGCCGCCGCCGAGGACGCCCGGGACGAGCTGAAGATCCGGTCCAGCGCCCAGGGGCCCGAGCCGGTGAAGACGATGAGGAAGAACGCCCAGCAGAACATGGCCGAGGCCTCGCCGCCGTTCTGGAGCGGCCACAGCTTCTCCGGCTGGTGCTCGTGGAAGTACGCGTAGGCCATCGAGCCCGAGGAGATGAACGCGGCGACGCGGGTGCCAAGGCCGAGCATCACCAGGGCGCCGCCGACGAGCTGGATCACCGCGGCGTACCAGCCGGGCCAGGTGCCCGCCTCGAGGGTCTTGCCGGTGCCCATCGCGCCGCCCATCCAGCCGAGCAGCGACGAGGCGCCGTGGCAGAAGAAGAGCAGGCCGACGACGATCCGGAAGAGGGAGAGGACATAGGGCTTGCCGGTATCCAGCAAGCCGTTGAGCGAGCGGGGAGAGGTGTCGGGAGACATGAGGGGATTGCTCCTTGTTCCTGGGGACGGAGAAACAACGGACCGACAGGTTAGGTTCCCCTCATCTTTTGTTGCAAGTTCAAGAACCTGCCAATGTGGGCCCCCGGGAGGGGCCTTCGGGGCCGTGCTGAGGGCGCTCCTCAGAGTCCTACGGCGCACATCGGGGCGGTTTTCCGGTGGGGTTCGGATGCCGCCGCGAGGCGCAGCACCACCCGCGCCACCGCGTCCGTGTCGCACAGGGTGACCGAATTCACGCCGGGGCGCGCCCCCGCCGCCGTCACCCAGTGGACGCCCTCCGTCGGCACCCCGACCGCGAACCGGCGCGGATGCGGTCGCCCCTGCGCGTCCACGATCCGGAACGGGGCCGGGGTGACGTCCAGTCCGCCCGTCTCGTAGCCCTCCACCCGGTGCGGTCGGCACTGCCCGGTGCGCAGCAGTCCGCTCAGCAGCGCGTCGGCGGTGCGGCGCAGATCCGGCTCCGGCAGGCGTGCCTCGATCAGCGTCCGGGCGATCACCGGGGCGCCGGGGACGCGGGTCGCGCGGGCGGCGAAGCCGGGGTCACCTGACGGTCCATCAGGTACTTTGGCCGTGACGTCCAGACCTGGACCGAGGATCTCCAGCACCCCCGCCTCGATCAGCGCGGCCATCTCCTCGATCCGGCGGCGCGGCGGGCCGATCGACAGGAACGCGTTCAGCGGGGTGTACCAGCGGTCGAGATGGGTCCGCCGCGAGACCCCCGTGAGCCCGCCGTGGTCGACGATCAGCCGCACCTCGTTACGGAGATCGCGCAGGACGTCGAGCGCGGCCTTGACCGGACCGGCCACATTGCCGAGCCGGGCATGGGCCGCGTCCGTGCGCGCGTACGTCAGCAGCCACCGCCGGAAGGCGTCACGCGTGGTGAAGTTTTGTTCGCGGTGCGGCTGGGAGATCGTCTCCCAGCACCAGCGCCCGGTTGCCGGAATGCCGAATTCCAGCAGGACGGCGGCCTCTTCGGGGGAGCCGTGAGACGTGGCCAAAAAGTGACGCCGGAAGTGCGGCGGGGCGCCCGGGGCTTGGCGGGACAGCAGGGTTTCGTAGTAGACCGTTTCGGCCTCCTTGGCCACCAGCGGCCATACCTCCGCGAGGAAGTCCGGCGGATCGCCGGAGTCCGCCCGCTTGCGGAAGCCGTCGAGGACGTCCGGGGTCAGCAGCAGCGGGGTGTGACGGCCGTGCGCGCCCTTCGCATTGTCGCCGCGGGCGTGGTACGGGATGCCACGGCGCGACCCCGCGTACAGCCGTGGCTCGCGGCCCGACGGGTGGTAGAGCAGCCCTTCCCGCGACGCGGCCCCTTCGGCGGCGGCGCTGAACGAACCGCCGCGGCCCTCGGTGAGCAGCGCCATATGGTCGAAGAAGTTGAGCCCGAGGCCGCGAAGCAGCACGGGCTCACCGGGCTGGATGGGCGACAAGTCGACATCGGCGGGGTTGGCGGGCGGGTAGTAGCGCAGCCCGTACCGGGCCGCGTGGGTGCCGAGCCGCCGCTCCGTCTCGTCGGAGGTGCGGGGCAGATGGCCCTGGGCCAGGACGACGGCGCGCAGTCCACCGAGGCGCGTGCCGTCGTCGAGGGCCAGGGTCTGGGTACCGTCCGACGCCTCCTCCAGCCCGGTGGCGCGGGCCGGATGCGGGCGGACGGTGACGATGCCGGGGGCGGTACGGACGACCTCGGCGAACACCCACTCCAGGTAGCGGCCGTAGAGCGCGCGGCTCGGATAGTCGTCGGGGCCGAGGGACGGGGCGGGGGCGTCGTCGCCCGTGGTGGCCCACTCGTACAGGCTCGGCCCGGTGTGTATCGGGCCGTCGCACTCGACGCTCTCGTCGGTGAACAGCGTCACCTGCGAGGCGACGGTGTTCATCAGCAACTCGCCCGGCTGTGCCGTCCGCCACACCCGTCCGGCGCCCGGCGGGGACGGGTCGACGATGTGCACGGTCAGCCCGGTCCCGGGCGTCAGCTCCGGCGCGGAGGCACAGAGGCGCTCCAGCACGCTGGTGCCGCGGGGACCGGCCCCGACGATGGCTATGGCGTGGGGGACTCCGGCCAAGGCGTTTCTCCCGGGGCAGATGTGACGCAGGATTTCGCCCATCATGCCGTTCGCCCCGTGAGAGTCCACCGGCGGGCCGGAACGTTCCCCTCCGGTGTGTCCCGTATCACTCCGGCGGTATCGGCGCGCGGACCGGTCAGGCCTCGGCGCGCGGACCGGTCAGGCCTCGGCGCGCGGCCCGGTCAGGCCTCGGGCCAGGACGTCCGCAACGCGGTGGTCAGATGGGGTTCCGGGGACGCGACCGCCTGGTCGAGGCGCAGCTGCGCGGTCCTGCCCCGGAGCGTCAGCGTCATCAGCTGGTTGCCGAACCAGGGGCCGCCGGTCTTGCGCCAGGTCAGCCGGGGCGCCGGGACGCGGCCGTGGCGGGTGAAGACGCGGCCCAGGGCGCGGCCCGCCCGGCTCCAGCCGAAGCGGAAGCCGACGCGGATCGAGGCGTGGATGCTGTTGTGCACCGGCGAGCAGGTCAGCTGGCGGACCTCGCTGACCGGTCGGCGCGGCCAGCGGGACCAGTCCGGTTCGGCGATGTACGCGTGGTGCACATCGCCCGACAGCACACTGATCGTCGCGGGCGCGTCCGGCCCCTCGCCGACCTCGGCGATCAGATCGGTGAGGTCGTCGAAGGACTCGGGGAAGGCGGCCCAGTGCTCCAAGTCGCCGCGCTGCCGCAGATCCTCGCCGATGCGCGCCCAGCGCGCCCCGCGCCGACCGCCGCACACCGAGGCGTTCCATGCCTCCACGTCGTGCACGAAGTGCGGTAGCAGCCAGGGCAGGGAGGTGCCGATGAGGAGGTGGTCGTACGTCCCGGCCCGGTCGAGGGCCTGCTGCCGCACCCAGGCCAGCTCCTTGTCCTCCACCATGGCCCGCGCGCCCTCGCCCAGCACCCGGGCGCCGCGCGTGTCGACCATCAGCAGCCGTACCGGACCGAAGTCGCGGCGGTAGCTCCAGCGGTTGTACGCGGGGTCGGCGTCGGCGCGGGAGGCGAAGTCCCGCAGCGCCTCCGTGCCGTCCTCGGTCTCCCGCACCGCCGCGTACAGGCCGTCGGCGGCGAGTTCGGCGGGGGAGAGGTTGCCCAGGTGCTGGTGCACCCAGTACGACATCAGGCCGCTCAGTATGCGCTCGCGCCACCAGGGCGTGGCGCGCATCTGGTTCAGCCACGCCTCGCTGGTGTTCCAGTCGTCTATGACGTCGTGATCGTCGAAGATCATGCAGCTGGGCACGGTGGACAGCAGCCACCGCACCTCGGGGTCGAGCCAGGACTCGTAGTACAGCCGCGTGTATTCCTCGTAGTCCGTGACCTGGTCGCCCGGCGGCTCGGACAGATCGCGGCGGGTGGCGAGCCAGCGGCGGGTCTCGGTGGACGTCTCGTCCGCGTACACCTGGTCGCCCAGCAGCACGAGCACATCGGGGCGCGGGGCGTCGGGCGAGGTGGCGAGGGTGTGCGCGAGGGTGTCCAGGGCGTCGGGCCCCACCGGGTCGTGCGAGGCGTCGGACGGCGGCGCGGCCCACCGGCAGGAGCCGAAGGCGACCCGCACGGGCCGCTGGCCGCCGGAGCCGGTGGTGGGCCTGTCGGCGAAGCCGGTGGCGGAACTGTCGGCGGACACGTCGGCGGGCCCGGTGGCGGACACGTCGGGTGTACGGATCGTGGAGTCCGGGAAGCGGGAGTCCGGCAGCGGCCACACCTGCTCTCCGTCCAGCAGCACCCGGTACGCCGTCTCACCGCCCGGGCGCAGCCCGGTGACCGGGATCAACGCGTAGTGGTGCCCGGCGATCCGCCAGGTGCGGGCCGTGCCGCCCGCGCCGTCGGCGCAGCGCACCTCCGCTTCGCAGGGCCGGTCGGCCTCCACCCAGACGGTCGCTTCCGTCCCCGTCTCCCAGTCCACGTGCCGCAGCAGTGGTCCCAGGCGCAGCCCGGCCATCCGGCCCTCCTCCGTCGCTCCGCGTTCCGTACCGTACGCGTCGTACGGTACGGAACGACGGAAGAGTCGTTACGGTTCCGGCGGGTGATCAGCAGCCGCTGAGGATGTCGCTCAGCTTGGCCTTCTCCGCCGAGTCGACGTCGAGCTTGTAAGTGGACTTCACCGAGACCCACATGCGCGCGTACATGCAGTGGTACGAGGCGAGCGGCGGGAGCCACTTGGCCGGGTCCTTGTCGCCCTTGGACTGGTTGACGTTGTCCGTCACGGCTATCAGCTGCGAGTGGGTCAGGTCGTTGGCGAGCGCCTGGCGCTGGGCGGTGGTCCAGCTGCTGGCGCCGGACTTCCACGCCTCGGACAGCGGGATGACGTGGTCGATGTCCACGTCGGAGGCGGCGGTCCAGGTCTCGCCGTCGTACGCGGACTTCCAGGTTCCGCTGGTGGCGGCGCAGCTGGAGTCGGTCTGGACGTTCGTACCGTCGCGCTTGAGGACTTCCTCGCGGGTGTTGCAGGAGCCGCTCTGGGTGATCCAGTGCGGGAACTTGTCCCGGCTGTAGCCGTCGGACGACCCCTCGGCCTTGACCGTCAGCGCGGCCAGCTGGGTACGGGCGGTGGCGGCGCTCGGCGGGGTGGGCGGGGCCGCCTGGGCGGACGGTCCGCTCAGCACCAGCGTGCCCAGCAGTCCGGCGAAGCCGCCGAAGACGGCGGCGCGACGCGCGTAGACGCGCCGACGGTCGTGGAGGTGCGACATGCGAACTCCCTAGGGGTGGGGGGTCGTTGGCCCCGGCAACGCGGCCATCGTCGTGGCGCCGGGTGGACGTGGGGCGGGCGCCAGGTAACAGAGTGGCGACGCGGTCATGTCAACGCAAGGGGCTTCCGTAAGTAGAGGGGGCGTCGTTGCGCTCCGGCGCCACCGTCGCCCGCCGTGCCGGGGCCGCGAGCCGCCGTTCCGCCCCCCTGGCCGTCCCCGGTTGTCCCTGGTGGGAACCCGTGAGTGGGCGCGCCGGAGGCGTCCCGTAGGCTGGGCGGCAGCAGAAGGGGAGTAGCTCTCCGCCGGACCGTCGACATACTGCCCGCCCCCCAGGGGTGCGGGCCGGCGCCCGGAGCGTACGAGGCCACCGCCGCATCGGGCGGGCCGCGTACGCCAGCGAGACCTTCGGCCGCAGTGTCCGACGCTGCCGTGCCGAAGCGAACCCTCTTGATGGGCCCCTCGGTGCGGCCCGACCCTAAGAGGTATCCAGCCCGTGTTCAGCTTCACCGTCGCCGCCGTGGTCTTCGGCGTCGTCTTCCTCGCCGAGCTGCCCGACAAGACCGCCCTGGCCGGGCTGATGCTCGGCACCCGCTACCGCGCGTCGTACGTCTTCGTGGGCGTCGCCGCCGCCTTCGCCATCCACGTCGGGATCGCCATCGCGGCGGGCAGTGTGCTCGGCCTGCTGCCGCACCGACTGCTCCAGACGATCGTCGGCCTGCTCTTCCTGGGCGGCGCGGCGATCCTGCTCTTCAAGAAGGACGACGACGAGGAGGAGGTCACCAAGCCCGCCGATCAGTCCTTCTGGAAGGTCTCCGGGGCGGGCTTCATGCTGATCCTGGTCGCCGAGTTCGGCGATCTCACCCAGATCATGACCGCCAACCTCGCCGCCCGCTACGACGATCCGCTGTCGGTCGGCGTGGGCGCGGTGCTGGCCCTGTGGGCGGTCGCGGGGCTGGGCATCCTGGGTGGGCGCACCCTGATGAAGTACGTACCGCTGCGGCTGATCACGAAGGTGGCGGCGCTGGTGATGCTCGCGCTGGGCGGCTTCAGTCTGTACGAGGCCGTGGCGGCGTAGGCGGCGGGAGAAGGCTGAGCGGCCCGGTCCCGTACGCGTGTGCGGGCGCGGGCCGCGCTCAGTGGGTGCTCAGTGCGGTACGTTCAGCCCGTGTTCAGTGCGTGAGGTGCAGCCGCAGGCCGTCGTCGCCGTCCAGCGGCTCGATCCGCACCTGCGTCAGATCCCGTACGTGGGCGTCCGGCGCGTGGGCCGCGGCGCGCGGTCCGACGCCGACGACGCGCATCCCGGCCGCCCGGCCCGCCGCGATGCCGACCTCCGAGTCCTCGAAGACCACGCAGTTCCCCGGCGCGAAGCCCAGTTCGGCGGCGCCCTTCAGGAAGCCCTCCGGGTCCGGCTTGCTCGCCCCGACCCGCTCCGCCGTCACCAGGACGGCGGGCAGCGGCAGTCCGGCCGCGCCCATCCTGGCCCGGGCCAGGCCGTCGTCGGCGGAGGTGACGAGGGCGTGCGGCAGACCGGCGAGCGCGGCCATGAAGGCGGGTGCGCCGGTGATCGGCACGACGCCGTCCAGGTCGGTGGTCTCCCGTTCGAGCATCCACCGGTTGTCGGCCAGGTTCCGCTCCACCGGCCGGTCCGGCAGCAGCGCCGCCATGGTGGCGTGTGCCTGGCGGCCGTGGACGACCTGGAGCACGCTCTCGGGGTCCAGACCCTGCTCGGCGGCCCAGATCCGCCAGTAGCGCTCGACCACGGCGTCCGAGTTCACCAGCGTGCCGTCCATGTCGAGCAGCAGGGCGCGGGCGGTGAGCGGCATGGCGGACTCCAGGGCGCGGACGGGAAGCGGGCAACGGAGACGGGCAGGCCGAAAGAACACAAGTGGCTCCGCCCGCCGGTCAGGGAAAACGGGCGGAACCACTTTGTTCCTCCACGATACAAAGAGGTCCGCCCGTACGCCAGGGGCCGGGGGTGTCTTTCGACACCACCCCCGGCACCACCCGCCTCGGATTCGTCGTTCTACGCCGTCGTTCTACGGCTCGTCGGTCCGGGATTCGAGGTCGCGGCGGGTGTTCTCGCCGTAGACCCCTTCTGGGTCCCCCTTGATGTCGTACCGGTCCTGGTACGACGCGACCGCGTCCTTCACCCCGTCGTCGTACTTGCCGTCCGCGACGCCGAGGTACAGCAGCAGCTGGGTCAGCCGCTTCTGCAGCTCGGTGACCTCGGCCCCGCTGTCGCCCTCGCTCAGCACCGGCGGTCCGGTGGGCTCGGGAGTCTTGGGGGGCTCGTCGGTCGGGGACTGGGTCGGCCGTTCGGTCTTCTCCGGCGTGCTGGGCGTACCGGGGTTGTCCGGCTTCGGGTCGGCGGCCGGGCGGCTCGTGGGCGGCGCCGCGGGCGTACGGGGCGCCGGTGGTGCCGCACGGTCCTGGTTCCGGCTCGTGCTCGGCGGCTTCGCGGGGGACTCTGTGGTGCGGGGCTTCTTGCTCGGGGTGGCGGTGTGGGACGGGGTGGTGCCCTCGTCCTCGGCCGGTGGCAGGTCCGGGGCGCTGGTCTGCGTCTCGGCGAGGGCGCCGTCGCCGCGCTTGCCGCTGTCCTTGTTTCCGCCCAGCAGGCCGGTGGTGAAGGCCAGCGTTCCGGCCACGATCACCGCGGCGGCCCCCGCGACCGCCGTGGCGACGGGCTTGCGGCGGTTCTTGCGGTGGCGGCTGGCGCCGTCGTCGGCATTGCTGACGGTCTCGTCGTGGGGTCCGTCGGCCCCGCCGCCGTGTCCTTCTCCCTTAAGAAGGGCTCCTGCTCCTGCTCCCGTTCCCGTGAAGGCCCCCTTGGCGGCCCCCGGGGCGGCGCTGTCGCGGCGGCCCGCCGCGGTGATGCGGTCGATCACCCGGGTGCGGTCGACGGGCCCTCCGGGGGTGATGCGGTCGACCGGGGTGATGGGCGCGATGCGGTCGATCACCTGGGTCTCGTCGGCGGCGTCTCCGCCCTCGCCGGGCTTCGGCCCGGACCGCGGTCCGGATTCCGCCGTGGCGGGTGCCGCTTCGTCCTTCGCTTTGCGGAAGAACTTCCCGACGTCGCGCGGACGGGGTCCGGACCCGCGGTCGCCGGAGAGTCTGAGGTACGGACGGATGGCGCGTGGCTGGCTGCCGGCCCGCGGGCCGCCGTCCGCCCGGGCGCCGGTCGTCCGGCCGTCGTTCGTCTGGTCGCCAGTGGTCCGCTGGTCGTCGGTGGTCTGCGCACTGGTGCCGCCGGTCATGGGCCCGGTCGCCGGTCCGGGCGTCGGTCCCGCGGTGGTGGCGCGTGCGGCGCACGCACAGCTGGCTCGGCCGTTCGCGCGGAACGGTGCGTAGCAGTGCGGGCAGGAATCTGCCGTCACGAAATTTCCCTCCCTGTACTTCGCTGCGATTATGCGCATCTGATCGGCTTCCGCGCATGCGTTCGTCGTCAGGGGAGGTGCCGGGTACGTCACGGACGAACCGGCCCGGCCGACCGTAACAGGGCATAAAGGGCGCGTTGGGGTGAGGATGGGAGGGCGAGCAGCCGAGGAGTCCGAGGAGTCGTCATGGCGCAGGACGCCGACCGCCCGACTCCGATCCCGGACCCCGTGGTTCCGGGCCCCGAGGAGGCGCGGCCGAAGCGCACGGTCCTGGTGGCCATCGGCGCGCTGCTGCTCGGCATGCTGCTCGCCGCGCTCGACCAGACCATCGTCTCCACCGCGCTGCCGACCATCGTCAGCGACCTCGGCGGTCTCGACCATCTGTCCTGGGTGGTGACCGCTTATCTGCTCGCCTCCACCGCCGCGACCCCGCTCTGGGGCAAGCTCGGCGACCAGTACGGGCGCAAGAAGCTCTTCCAGGCCGCGATCGTCATCTTCCTGACCGGCTCGGCGCTGTGCGGGCTCGCCCAGAACATGGGGCAGCTGATCGCCTTCCGCGGGCTCCAGGGGCTGGGCGGCGGCGGGCTGATCGTGCTGTCGATGGCCATCGTCGGCGATATCGTCCCGCCCCGTGAACGCGGCCGCTACCAGGGGCTCTTCGGTGCCGTCTTCAGCTGCACCAGTGTGCTGGGGCCGCTGCTCGGCGGGCTCTTCGTCGACCAGCTCAGCTGGCGCTGGGTGTTCTACATCAACCTCCCCGTCGGCGTCGTCGCGCTGCTCGTGATCGCCTCCGTCCTGCACATCCCGGTCAGCCGCACCCGCCACACCATCGACTACCTCGGCACCGCGCTCATCGCCGGAGTGGCCGCCACCCTGGTGCTGATGGCCTCGCTCGGCGGTGTCAGCTTCGGCTGGGGGTCCTGGCAGATCGTCGGGCTCGCGGTGCTCGGCGCCGTCCTGCTGATCTCCTTCGTATACGTGGCGCGGCGGGCCGCCGAACCGGTGCTGCCGCTGAAGCTCTTCCGCAGCCGCACCTTCACGCTCTGCGCGGTCATCGGCTTCGTCGTCGGCTTCGCGATGTTCGGCAGCATGGTCTATCTGCCGACGTTCCTCCAGATCGTCCAGGGCGTCTCGCCGACCCTCTCCGGCGTCCATATGCTGCCGATGGTCCTCGGCATGCTGCTCTGCTCCACCGTCTCCGGCGAACTCGTCAGCCGCACCGGCCGCTACAAGGTCTTCCCGATCCTGGGCACCGCCGTCACCGGCATCGGGCTGCTGCTCCTGCACCAGCTGCGCGAGACCAGCGGGGTCGTCGAGACCAGCGCCTACTTCTTCGTCTTCGGCTGCGGCCTCGGACTGGTCATCCAGGTGCTGGTGCTGATCGTGCAGAACTCGGTGAGCTACCAGGACCTGGGCGTCGCCACCTCCGGCGCGACGTTCTTCCGCTCCATCGGCGCCTCCTTCGGCGTGTCCGTCTTCGGTTCGATCTTCGCGGGCAACCTGACGCCCAAGATCGCCGACGCGCTCGCCGGGCGGTCGCTGCCCCCGGGCGTCACCCCCGCCGGGCTCGCCGCCGACCCCCGCGCCGTCGGGCGGCTGCCATCGGGCCAGCGGGCCGGGGTGGTGCACGCGTACGCGATCTCCATCACCGACGTGTTCCTGTACGCGGTCCCGGTCGTGCTGGTCGCCTTCGTCCTCGCCTGGTTCCTGCGGGAGGAGCCGCTGCGCGCCAGCGTCACCGCGCCGGAGGGCGGCGAGGTCCTGGCCAGCAACCCCGTCCAACGCTCCTCGTACGACGAATGCGCGCGGGCGCTGTCCCTGCTGGGCAGCCGCGAGGGCCGCCGGAAGATCTACGTCGACATCACCGAGCGGGCCGGGTTCGACCTGCTCCCGGCCACGAGCTGGATGCTGCTGCGCATCCGTCACTACGGCTCGGTCGAGCCCGCCGTCCTGGCCGAGCGCACGCCCGTACCGCTGCGGGCCATCACCGGCGCGGCGCGCCAGATCGAGGAACGCGGGCTCGGCGTGCGCTACGGGCTCGATCTGACCCTGACCTCCAGGGGCCGGGAGGTCGCCGACCGCCTCTTCCGGGCGCGCGAGGCGTCGCTGGCCGAGCTGCTGGGTGACTGGTGGTCACCGGACCGGCCGACGGATCTGGTCGAGCTGGTGGACGAGCTGTCGCGGGAGATGTGCGGCTGCGACGCCGAACGCCCCTGGCGCCGGGAGCCGCCCCGGAAGCCGCCTCGGTGAGCCGCCCCGGTGAGCTGTAGGGCGGCGTCGTTCAGACGAGGTCCTTGGCCATCCACACTTCGGCGTACGGCCCCTCGCTGAACGCCGGTACGTCCCGGTAGCCGTGGCGTGCGTACAGCGCCCGCGCCTCGACCAGGTCGCGCCGGGTGTCCAGCACGATCCGTACGACGCCCAGGCGCCCCGCGGCACTCTCCACGGCCGCGAGCAGCGCGGCGCCCCCGCCGAGCCCGCGCTTGCCGGGGCGCAGGAACACCCGCTTCAGCTCCCCGGTATGGCCCTTGCTTTTACGGCCCTTGTTTGTACAGCCGTCCCGCCGCCGCAGCCCCGCGCAACCGGCCACGTCGCCGTTGTGACGCGCCACCAGCAGCATGCCGTCCGGTGGGGCCAGGTCGTCGCTGGGCATCTCCCGCAGCGCCCGCTCGACCTCCTCGTGCGTCGCGTCGCGCCCCTCGTGGAGGCGGTAGTAGCGGTCGGCCACGTCGGTCATGTACTCGCGCAGCAGCGTGGCCGCGACGGGGTCGGTGACGGGCCGCGCGGCGACGGTCCAGGACGGGGCGGCGGCGTACGGCGCCTCGGGGGTACGGGGCATGACCGGCATCCTGGCACCCACCGGTCACCGAACGCATCGCCATTTGAGGCAGTTTGAGCGTGGGGGAGCGGGCTACCCGGCGTCCCAGAGCCCCCGAACAGCGGGGCACCTGCGGGAAGGCAGTAGCAGACCATGTCAACTGGCGCGATCATCATCGTGGTTGTCGCGGTCGTCCTGGCGGTCGCGCTCGCCGCGGTCATCGTACGTGCGCGTGGGGGCGGCAGGAAGAATGCTCTGCGGCGCCACTTCGGACCCGAGTACGACCTGAACGTCGCCGAGCACGCGGGCGACACCAGGGCGGCGGAGCGCGAACTCGACGACCGGCTGCGACGGTACCGAGATCTCAAGACCGAACCCCTCCCCGGCGAGCTGCGCGAGCGCTATCTGGCCGAATGGGTGGGCACTCAGGAACAGTTCATCGAGTCCCCGGAATACGCGGTGGCCGGGGCGGACCAGCTGCTCGCCCGCCTCGCGCGGGACCGCGGCTATCCGTCGGACGGCTACGAGGAGCAGGTCGCGGCCCTGTCCGTGCACCACGCGGACTGTGTGCAGGGCTACCGGCAGCTCCACGTCGCGGCCGCCCGCGCCCGTGAGGGCCGGGCCGACACCGAGGAGCTGCGCGAGGCCGTGGTGCACGCCCGGCCGTTCTTCGAGGAACTGGTGAAACCGCCCCACCACGCGTCCGACGGGCAGGAGGGGCATCAGGGGCATGCCGGGAGGACCGGCAGGAAGACCCACGGCTGGCACATCGGGAAGGCCGGTGCGCGATGAAGGACAACGGCCCGGAGCGGAACCACGGCCCGGCAGTGAACCGCGGCGCGGCAGCGAACCGCGCCCCCGACGTCAACAGGGGCCCGGCGGCGAACCGCGGCCCCGAAGTCGACCGGGGCCCGGAAGTCAACCACGGCCTGGAGGCGGACTACGGCCCCGAGCACAACGACGGCCACCGTCGGCACGGCCTGGAGAAGCACGAAGTGCCGCCCCTCGGCGGGCCGACGGGCGGTACGGAGACGACGAACACCCCTGACGGGCTGCCGGACGGGTCTCCGGACGGGCTCCCGGACGGGCCTCCGCAAGGGCCCAGCTTCCCCGTCCTGCCGACGAGCGAGCACGACAAGCTGAACCAGCGTCTGCGGTACGCGGTCAGCGGCTTCGTGGACGCCCCGCGCGGCTCGGTGGAAGAGGCGGACACCCTCCTCGAAGAGATCTCGGCCCGGCTGGTCGATCTCCTCGCCGAACGCCGCCACACCCTCCGCGCCGCCTGGCACGAAGGCGCCGAGGGCACCGCGGAGACGGAGGAGCTGCGTCTGGCCATGCGCGGCTACCGCAACGTCCTGGAGCGGCTGCTCAGCATCTGAGCCCTCCGTCTCCCCGTCCGGCCGCCGTCCGGAGATCGTTCCGGGTGGCGGCCGGGCGGAGTGCGGCGTCAGCGGTCAGGCGAGCGGCGTCCTACTTCAGGTGTCGGCCGAAGAACCGGTTCCCGTCGTCCAGCTCGAACCATGGGGTGCCGGTGTGCCCGCCCATATTGGCGTGCAGCGTCTTCTCCTTGGTGCCGAAGGCGTCGAACAGGTCCAGGGCCCGCTGCCGGGGGTTTCCTTCGTCGTCCCACTGCAGCAGGAGCAGCAGCGGAACGGTGACCTGCCGGGCCTCCTCGCGCTGGGCGCGGGGCACGTAACCCCCGACGAAGAAACCGGCGGCCGCGATGCGCGGTTCGACCACCGCCAGGCGGATGCCGAGGGCGGTCCACCCCGAGTACCCGACCGGGCCGCCGATCTCGGGCAGCGCGAGGAGGGCGTCCAGGGTGGTCCGCCATTCCGGGACCGCCTTTTCGACCAGCGGGCCGACGAGGGACTCGAAGATCTCGTCGACCGGTTCGCCGGTCCGCATCGCCCGGCGGATGTCGGCGCGAGCCTGCTCGTCGGCGGCGGAACGGGGCCGGTCACCGCACCCGGCGGCGTCGATGGTGGCCACCGCGTAGCCGTACGCCGTGGTGTGCCGGGCCCGGGCCACCAGCCGGGCCTGACTCTTGGGCAGGCCGTTGTTGTGGGCCATCAGGATCAGCGGGACCGGTGCGGTGGATTCAGGCGTCCACAGGGTGCCGGGGATCTCGCCGAGGGTGAATTCGCGTTCGAGGACGCCGTCGTCGAGGCGCTGCTCGGAAGTGAATCGCATGGTCGTGCCTTTCGGGAGTGCGCGTGAACGGCGCTCCCGGACGACCTATCGCCCGACCGTGACCCCGGAGGGGAGCACCCATGTCGATACTGCGTTCACGGGTACCACCTCCTCGTTCTCTCGCACGGCCTCCGGAAAAGTAGCAGTGGTCACTGTGGTCCGCCAACGGGTTTTCGCGGTCAGGCCGAGCGGCGCTGTTTGAACACCCACAGGCCTCCGCCCGCGACGACCAGGACGCCGATGCCGATGCCGATCGCGGTGGCGGCGCCCCCGTTGCCGCTCTCCTCCTCGTCCGCCTTCTCCTTCGTCGACTCGCCGGAAGCCTTGTCCGACGCCTTGTCGGACGGCTTGTCGGCGTCCTTCGACGGCGGGGGCGAGGACGCCGACGGCTTGGACCCGGCGGCCGCCGCCTTCAGTTCGAGGACGGGCGCGGGCTCCTCCGGCTCCGGGCCGTCGCCGGGCAGCTCGATCCACCGCGAGACCTTGCCGTCGCTGTAGGTCTCGATGGTCTTGAACGCCAGCGACTTCGCGTCGGGCAACTGCCGCACCTTGACCTTGTGGACGGCGTTCGTCCCCACGGCCAGCTTCGGCCCGCTGATGGTGTAGCCGTCCTTCGTGGGCTTCATCTTCCAGCCCTTCGGCCCCTCGTCCAGCGTGACGTCCCCTGGTGCGATGCCTTCGGGCAGCACCACGCGCACATCGGTGAAGCCGGCGGACTCCGACTCGGCCTCGCCCGTGAAGGTGAGGACGACGTCCTTGGCCAGCGCCTGCGGGGTGGAGGCCGTGACCTCCGCATGTGCGGACGCGGGACCCGCGAAGACGATCGTCGCGGCGATCGCGGCGGCGCTCACGGCACCGATACGGCGGATCGTACGAACAGTTGACATCTGACAGGCTCCTCAAAACAGATGACAGACGGTGAAATATGTCAGCTGATAGCTGATATCTGGCAGCTGATATCCGGCAGCTGACAGCTGGTAGCCGTCAGCTGCCAGCTGTCAGCGGCTATCGGTCAGCCGCAGGACGGCACCGGGACGTCCCGGTCCGCCGCCCGCAGCAGCGCGGTCATGTGCTCGCGGGCACGGGACACCCGGGACCGAACGGTCCCCACGGGGCAGCCCGTGGCCGAGGCGGCGTCGGCGTAGGGGAGCCCGAGCAGCTGGGTCAGGACGAACGCCTCGCGGCGCGGGGCGTCCAGCGTCGCCAGCAGTTCGAGCAGGGCCACGCCCTCCTCGAAGCCGGGCAGCCCGGCGGGCTGCGCCCGTTCGGCGAGCGCCCGCCAGTCGGTCGTCTCGGCGATACGGGGGCGGGCGGCCGCGGCGCGGTAGCGGTCGGCGACCGCGCGACGGGCGATCGACAGCAGCCAGGTGCGGGCGCAGGAGCGCCCGGCGAACCGGGGCAGCCCGGCCAGCGCCCGCAGGTACGTCTCCTGGGTCAGGTCGTCGGCGCCGTGCGCGTCGCCGCTCAGATGGACGACGAAGCGCCAGACGTCGAGATGGGTGGCGCGGATGAAGTGCTCGACGGCGTTCGCGTCGCCGTCGCGGGCGTCCAGCGCCCATGCGGTGATCTGTTGATCGCGATCCTGTTGTACGTCCTGTACGAGGGCAGGGGGCATCGCCTGTTGTCCTCCGGAAGTCACGGGCTTCCGCCCGTCACCGGTCGGGACAGGCGGGTCAGATGGGCACGGGACCCACCGGAGGACCTCTGCGGGCGACCACGTAGTGGAGGAGCGCCGCGCGCAGCGCCCGCCCGGCCCCCGGACGCGCCGGAAGGCGACGGGTGGGCAGCGGCAGGGCGTCCGCGCCCAGCAGACGCAGGACCAGGCGCAGCGGTACGAAGACGGCGGCCGCGAGCGTACGGCCCAGCCGGAACGCGGCGGCCTCGCCGCGCCACAGCCACAGCCCGCACACCAGCGCGGCCAGCGCGTGGGCCAGCACCATGCCGGGTGTGATGCCGTCCGCCGCCGACGCCAGGTGCGCGTCGGCCATCCCGGCCATGCCCCGCACGCTCTCCATGCCCTCCGCGCCGGGGCCGCCGCTCATGCCCCCGGCGCCGTGCGCGCCATGATTCATGGGGGCCTGCGGGAGCGGCACGGACTGCGAGAAGTGGAACAGCAGGTGCAGCAAGAGCTGCGCCCCCACCGTCGCCCCGGTCACGAGCGCGCCCCCGCGCTGTCGGCCCGTCAGCCACCATGCCGCGGAGGCGGTGGCGAGGAACGCCGCGCCCAGCATCTGCCACGACACGGCCCCGCCTGACATCACCGCGTGGCCCAGAGCCGCCATCACCACGCACACCACCGCGAAGATCGCGGCACGTGTGGTGCGCAGAGCCGGGCCGGGTGTCATGGCGGTCATCGTGCCATCGACCTCGGGCGACGGTGCGGACTCGTCCCAAGTTGATAAAACGCGCGCCTGTGACGTAGGCCACAAATCGCGCCGGAACTCAACCCCCCTCCGCCCCGACTACTGGACGAGCACGCCACCCCCGAACCAGGAGAGCCGCCATGCCCACCGACGAACACGTCGCCCCGGCCCCCGGCGCCGATGACGACGTGGCCGACCGGCGGGACACCCCTGCCCGCCCGGTCCGGTCCGTGCTGCGCCCCCTGGTGCTGCGGCTGCACTTCTACGCCGGTGTCCTCGTCGCCCCGTTCCTGCTGATCGCGGCCACCACCGGACTGCTGTACGCGGGCTCGTACCAGGCTGAGAAGGTCATATACGGCCATGAGCTGCGCGTCCCGGCCGGTGACACCAAGTTGCCCCTCTCCCGGCAGATCGACGCCGCCCGCGAGGCCCACCCGGAGGGCACGATCAGCGCCGTGCGCCCGTCGCCGGACGACACCGCGACCACCCGGGTGCTGCTCTCCGGGGTGAAGGGGGTCGCCGAGGGGCACACCCGCGCCGTCTTCGTCGACCCGTACACCGCGAAGGTGCGCGGCGCGCTGGAGCAGTACGGCAGCACCGGCGCCCTGCCGCTGCGCACCTGGATCGACGAGTTCCACCGCGATCTGCACCTCGGCGAGAGCGGCCGTCTCTACAGCGAACTCGCCGCCAGCTGGCTGTGGGTGATCACCGGTGGCGGACTGCTGCTCTGGTTCGCCCGCCGCCGTAACAAGCGCGCCACCACCCCCGCCGCCACGCCCACGGCCGCCCCCGCCGGCGGGCGCCGCCGTACCCTCGCGCTGCACAGCGGCGTCGGTGTCTGGGTGGCGGCGGGGCTGTTCTTCCTGTCCGCCACCGGGCTCACTTGGTCCACGTACGCCGGGGCGAACGTCACCGACCTGCGCGCCGCCGTCGGCCAGACCACCCCGGCCGTGGCCTCCGGGCTCACCGGTGAACACGCCGGTCACGGCGCCATGCCGGGGATGGACATGGGCGGTTCGGGCGGCGAGCACCAGGCCACCGACGTGGGCTACGACGCCGTGCTGAAGGCCGCCCGGGCGAAGGGCCTCGGCGACCCGGTCGAGATCGTGCCGCCCTCCGGCCCGAGCGCCGGGTACACGGTCAGCCAGATCCAGCGCAGTTGGCCGGAGAAGCAGGACGCGGTCGCCGTCGCCCCGGCCACCGGCGAGGTCACCGACACCGTGCGGTTCGCCGACTACCCGCTGCTGGCCAAGCTGAGCCGGTGGGGCATCGACCTCCACACCGGAGTCCTCTTCGGCATCGTCAACCAACTCGCCCTGGCGGCACTCGCCCTCTCCCTGATCCTGATCATCGTGTGGGGCTACCGCATGTGGTGGCAGCGCGGCCGCACCGGTGCGTTCGGCCGCCCCTTCCCGCGCGGCGCCTGGCGGCAGGTGCCGGGGTACGTCCTGGCCCCGCTGGCCGTCGGGATCGCCGTGGTGGGCTACTACCTGCCGCTGCTGGGCATCCCCCTGGTCGCGTTCCTGGCCGTGGACATCGCGGCGGGCCGGATCGCCGCCCGGCGAGCAGCCCGGCGCGCCTGATGCGACGAGCGGTGCGACCACGGAGATCTCACATCTGCGCTCACTGAGAGTGCCCATGTGGCGTGCGCCACGGTGAACGAGGGGAAACGCCGACGCAACACGAAACGTGGCGGAAACACGTCCGTGCGCGAGTGGTAACGACCGAACGTGACCCTTCCCTGAGCGGCCATCGAGCACCCATCGATGCGAACCATGCCGACCGAGAAGGTGACATATCGACATGCCGACCGGATTCGATGCCGGCGACACCGCCTGGCTGCTGGCCAGCACCGCGCTCGTGCTGCTCATGACGCCAGGGCTCGCCCTGTTCTACGGCGGCATGGTGCGGGCCAAGAGCGCGCTGAACATGCTGATGATGAGCTTCGTCTCCATCGCCGTCGTCACCGTGGTCTGGCTGCTCGTCGGCTACAGCCTCGCCTTCGGCAAGGACCTCGGCGGCGCCGGACTGCTCGGCGGTCTGGAGCACGCGGGGATGCGCGGGATCGGGCCGACGACGCTGACCGGGAGCGTTCCGACGTTCCTCCACGCCGCCTTCCAGCTCACCTTCGCGATCATCACGGCCGCGCTGATCAGCGGGGCCATCGCGGACCGGGCCCGGTTCGGCGCGTGGGTGGCGTTCGTCGCGGTATGGACGCTGCTCGTATACGTTCCGGTGGCGCACTGGGTGTTCGCTCCTGGTGGCTGGATCTTGGACAAGCTGGGGGCGCTGGACTTCGCGGGCGGCACCGTCGTGGAGGTCAACTGCGGGGCGTCCGGGCTGGCGCTGGCGCTGCTGCTCGGGCCGCGGATCGGCTTCAGGAAGGAGGCCATGCGGCCGCACAACCTGCCGCTGGTGCTGCTCGGCGCCGGGCTGCTGTGGTTCGGGTGGTTCGGGTTCAACGCCGGGTCGGCGATGGGGGCGAACGGCATGGCGGCCGCCGCGTTCATCAACACCCAGGCCGCGGGCTGCACCGGGCTGCTGGGCTGGCTCGCGGTGGAGAAGATCCGCGACGGTCACGCCACCACCCTCGGCGCCGCGTCCGGCGCGGTGGCCGGACTGGTCGCGATCACCCCGTCGTGCGGTTCCGTGGGTGTCGCCGGGGCGCTGCTGATCGGGCTCGCCGCCGGGGTGCTCTGCTCGTACGCGGTGAGCTGGAAGTTCCGCTTCGGCTACGACGATTCGCTCGACGTCGTCGGCGTCCACCTGGTGGCCGGGATCGTCGGCACCGTGCTGATCGGTCTGTTCGCCACCTCCACGATGACCGGCGGCCCGGCCGGACTGCTGTCCGGGGGCGGTGCGGGACAGCTGGGCAAGCAGATCGTGGCGGTGCTGGCGGTCGGCGCGTACGCGTTCGTCATGACCTACGGCATCGGGAAGCTCATCGACCGGTTCATGGGCTTCCGGGCGGCCGAGGACGACGAACGGTCCGGACTCGACCTCGCCGTCCACGCCGAGAGCGCCTATGATCACGGAGTTCTGGGCCACGGCGTGCCGCAGAACGCCGCCCATCGCCCGCCGCGTCACCCCGACAGGACCCCGACCCCATGAAGCTGATCACGGCGATCGTCAAGCCGTTCAAGCTGGACGATGTGAAGACGGCGCTGCTGGAGATCGGTGTGCAGGGCCTCACCGTCACCGAGGCCAGCGGCTTCGGCCGGCAGCGCGGCCACACCGAGGTCTACCGAGGCGCCGAGTACCGCATCGACTACGTGCCCAAGGCGCGCATCGAGGTGGTCGTGGAGGACGCCGAGGCCGATGCCGTCATGGACGCCATCGTGACCGCCGCCCGCACCGGGCGGATCGGCGACGGCAAGGTGTGGGCCGTCCCGGTGGACGACTTCGTACGCGTACGGACGGGGGAGCGGGGACCGGACGCGGTCTGAGCCGCTTCCACCCCCCGCTCCTCCGTTCCTCCGCTCCCGGCTCCGGGCTCGCTGCTCCCGCCGGGCCTACGCCGTCGGCACGGCCCGGCCCACCGCGTCCTCCCAGCGCGCCCCGGCCGCGATCGACTGCCGCCAGGTGCGCAGCACCTTGGGCGGTATCCCCACGGCCAGCACCCCGGTCAGCCGGTCCCCGCGGCGGTACGCGGTGAGGAACCGCCGCTCCTCCAGGCCGCCCTCCACCACGGCCGTCTCCTGGTGGCCGCGCAGATGGCCGTACGCCTGGACGCGCAGGCCGTACTGGTCCGACCAGAAGTACGGCACCGGCTGATACGGACGCCGCGCCTCCGGTGCCGGGGCGAGCAGGTTGCGGGCCGCCGCCATGCCCTGCTCGGTGGCGTTCGTACGGTGCTCGATCCGCATCGCCGTGCCGAACAGCGGGTTGTGCCAGCGCGCCACGTCACCGGCCCCGTACACACCGGGGGCGGCGGCGCTGAACTCGTCGCACTCCAGCCCGTCGCCCAGCGGCAGGCCGCTATCTTCCAGCCACTCGGTGTTGGGTACCGAACCGATCGCCACGAGCACCTCGTCCGCCTCGACCGAGGTGCCGTCCGCCAGCAGCACGCCGCCGTCGGTCACCTGGGTCACCGTCACTCCGGTGCGCAGGTCCACGCCGTGGTCGAGGTGTGCCCCCGACAGCACCCGGCCGACGTCCTCGCCGACCGCGGCCGCGAGCGGCACCGGCGCCGGTTCCAGCAGCGTCACCTCCGCGCCCAGCCCGCGCGCGACGGCGGCCGCCTCGGAGCCGAGGAATCCGGCGCCGACCACCACCAGCCGCTTCCCCTCCGCGAGCCGGTCCCGCAGCGCCAGCGCGTCGTCCACCGTGCGCAGCACATGGCAGCCCGCCGGGTTCCCGGGCAGCGTGCGCGGCCGCACGCCGGTGGCGACGACCAGCCCGTCGTACGGGACTTCGGTCCCGTCGGCGAGGGCGACCGTACGCCCGGCCGGGTCGAGCCCGGTCGCGGCGGCGCCGAGCCGCAGATCGAGGCCGAGCGCGTCCAGCTCGTCCCGCCCGCGCAGCGGCAGCCGCCCGGCGTCCCACCGTCCGTCGAGGATCTGCTTGGACAGCGGCGGCCGGTCGTACGGGGGATGCGGTTCGTCGCCGACGAGGGTGACGGCACCGCCGTACCCCTCCCGGCGCAGCGTCTCCGCCGCCGCGAGCCCGGCGGCGGAGGCGCCGACCACGACGACGCGTTTCACTCCTCCTCCACCAGACGGATCGCCGCCGCCGGGCAGATCACCGCGGACTCCCGTACGTCGGTGTGGAGTTCGGCGGCGGGACGGTCGTCCAGCAGCACGACGATCCCGTCCTCCTCGCGCTGGTCGAACACATCCGGGGCGATCATCACGCACTGACCGGACGCGACACACTTGGGAACATCGACTTCCACTCGCATGGTGACTCCTCTGTCTCCCTTCGCTCCCTTTACTTCCCCGCTCACGCGTCCCAGGCCACGGGCAGTTCGTAGACGCCGTACACCAGGCCGTCGTGTTTGAACGGCAGCTCGTCGACGCCGGTCGCCAGCCGCAGGGTGGGGATGCGGCGGTAGAGCGTGCTGTAGACGACCTGGAGCTCCACCCGGGCGAGCGGCTGGCCCAGGCACTGGTGGACGCCGAAGCCGAACGCCATGTGGCGGCGGGCGTCGCGGCCGATGTCCAGCCGGTCGGGCTCGGGGAAGAGCTCCGCGTCCCGGTTGCCGGTGCCGGTGTAGACGATGATGCCGTCCCCGGCGCGGATGGTCTCGCCGCCGATCTCGATGTCCTCCAGCGCGACCCGGCTGCGGCCGTTGTGCACGATCGTCAGATAGCGGAGCAGCTCCTCCACCGCCTTGGCGACCACCTTCGGGTCGTCGGTCTCCCGCAGGGTCGCGAGCTGATCGGGGTGGACAAGCAGCGCTGCGGTGCCGAGGGCGATCATGTTGGCGGTGGTCTCATGGCCCGCGATCAGCAGCAGTACGCCCAAGGAGGCGGCCTCGCGCCGGGTCAGCTCACCGTTGTCGACCCGGGCGGCCAGCTCGGAGAGCATGTCGTCGGCGGGTTCGGCGAGTTTGGTCCCGATGAGGTCGTCCAGATAGTCGGTCAGCGCGTTGTTGGCGGCGACCGCCTCGTCCGCCGACGAGTAGCGGTTGATCATGAGCGAGCTGTTCCGCTGGAAGAACTCGTGGTCCTTGTACGGCACTCCGAGGAGCGCGCAGATCACCAGGGACGGCAGCGGCAGCGCGAGCGCGTGCACCAGATCGGCCGGGGTGGGCCCGGCCAGCATCGCGTCGATCAGATCGTCGGTGATCTTCTGGATGGCGGGCCGCATCGCCTCGACCCGCTTGATGGCGAACGGGGCGGTGACCATGCGGCGGATGCGCGCGTGCTCGGGGTCGTCCATGGAGATGAAGGAACGCCGCTGTGGGGCGCTATCGCGGAAGCCGGCGCTCGGGTGCGGGAAGCCGGGCAGCGTGGCCCGGGAACTGGCGCGCGGGTCGGCGAGCAGGGCGCGCGCGTCGGCGTACCGGGTCACCAGCCACGGGGTGCTGCCGTCCCACATCCGCACTTTCGCCACCGGCCGTTCGGCGTGCAGCGCCTGCGCGGTGGGCGGCGGGTCGAAGGGGCAACCGGCGGCCCGCGGCATCGGGTAGGCCGGAATCGGGTCTTCCGACTGGGTTGTGGTCTCTGCCAGCGTCTCGGTCATGTCTCTCCTCGGGTGGGGGATTCCAACAGGAGCGGAGCGTGTGAACCTGCGTGCACCGGGGACGTGATGACCAGCGAACCTCCCCGACCTGACGCCGCCCGGTCAGTTGCCTGACGAAATGCTGACTGTGGGCAAGGCCACAGTCACCGTCGTACCCCGGTCCGGTGCGCTGCTCACGGTCACCTCGCCGCCGTGCCGGTCGACCACCCGCCGCACGATGGTGAGCCCGAGGCCGCCGCCCGGCTCGCCGTGGTCGCCCTCGGGACGCGGCGTGGTCAGCCGGGCGACCGCCCGCGGGTCCATGCCCGGCCCCCGGTCGCCGACCGACAGTTCGACGCGCGGCTCCCCGCCGGGCCCCCGCACCGGGCCGCGCACCGCCACGGTCACCGGGGTTCCGGCGGGGGTGTGCTGCAGGGCGTTGCCCAGCAGGTTGCGGACGGCGTGCCGCAGCATCCGGTTGTCGGCGACGAGGGCCGTCCGGCCGGAGTTCTCGCGGGTGATGGGGCGTTCGGGGTCGAGCAGCCCCAGGTCCGCCACCGCCTCGTCGGCCACGTCCCGCAGATCCACCGGCGCCAGGCGGGGCGGCTGTTGCCACGAGACGTCCGAACGGGGAAACACCCGCTGGGTCGCCTCGTACATATGGTCGGCCTCCTCCTGGATGCGCCGCAGGGCGCGCACCATCAGCGCGGGGTCGTCGCTGAGGCCCTGGAGCGGGAGTTCGGCCCAGCCGCGGATGGTCGTCAGCGAGGTGCGCAGCTCGTGCAGCAGCACCTCGACCAGGCGCCGGCGCTCGTCCCCGTAGAGATCGTCGTTCATGTCGCTGTTCATGCGGCGGTGAGCCTGCCGAGCCAGTAGCCGAAGCCGCGGCGGGTGTGGATCAGCGCCGGAGCCTCCTCGTCGACCTTGTGCCGCAGACGGGAGATCAGCTTCTCGATGGCGTTGTCCCCGTAGCTCCGGTGGTCCTTGAACCACAGGTGTCCGCCGATCTGCTCCTTGGACACCACCCGCCCGGCGTTGACCAGCAGATAGCGCAGCAGCCGGTACTCGGCGGGCGTGAGGTCCAGCGCGCGGCAGCCCCGCCGGGCCTGCCGGGTCGTATCGTCCAGCACCAGATCCGCGTACCGCGGCGGCGCCTCCTCCCGCGCCCGCCGCGGCCGCCCGCGCAGCAGCACCTGCACCCGGGCCAGCACCTCGGCGATCCGGAACGGCTTGGTGACGTAGTCGTTCGCCCCGATGCCCAGCCCCGTCACCAGCGAATCCAGCGAGTCGCGGGCGGTGAGGAAGAGCACGGGCGGATGGTCCTCATCGGCGGCCACCAGCCGACGGCACACGGTGAACCCGTCCAGATCGGGCAGCATCACATCCAGGATCACCAGATCCGGCCGCTCCCGCCCCACCCGGTCCAGCGCCTCACCCCCGGTGGCCGCGGTCCCGACCTGATACCCGGCCAGCTCCAGGGTGGTCGAGAGCAGTTCGGCGATCCTGGACTCGTCGTCGACGACCAGAATGCGCTGCCCGTCCCCTCGGGCGGGCGCGGGCTTCTCGCTGACACTCCCGTACACAAGGTGACCCTAGATGAACCGCCCCTTCCGCGGCACCAGGGCCCTGACCCCCACCGATGACTTCAGGACAGGGCCCCGAGGGGTGCCGGGAACAGCCTCAGCCCTGCTTGGGTCCGGTCTGCTGGACGACCTCGAAGGACCAAAGCGTGGACCCGGACGCGGCGGGCTTCTGCTTCGGGGCGTCCTCGCCGCCGCGCTGGTGGGCGGCCTTCATGGGGCCCTCCATCCACGCCTGGAAGTCCTCCTCACTGCGCCAGCGCGTGTAGACCAGGTAGGTGTCAGTCCCTTCGATGGGACGCAGCAGTTCGAACCACTCGAAGCCGTCGGAGTTCTCCACGGTCCCGGCGCGGGAGGCGAAGCGCTTCTCCAGCACCTCGCGCTGCTCCTCGGGGACGGTCAGCACATTGATCTTGACGATGCTCATGGGGCCATCCTGCCGCATCGCAAGGGAGGCTGAGGTCTGGGGCCACGCCGCTCGGTCGGGAAGCCGCGACCGCCCTCGTGAGCGGCTCACGGCTGGGCGAGCAGAGGGTCGTAGGCTGTCGATCGCCGGCGGCCGGACATGAAGGACAGGACGTCCCCGATGAAGGCGCCGCGCGTGTAGGTACGGTCGGTGCCGACGGTGTCGCGGTGGAACGCGGTCCGGAACAGCGCCCGGTATTCGTCTGCGTCGATGTGCTGGTCGCCGTCCTTGTCCGTGGCGTCGAAGAGGACCTCGGCGACCTTGATCAGTGCCGGGCCGGCCAGGGAGGGAACGGCGGTGGCGTACTCGCGGGCGCTGACGCGGCCGTCACCGTCGATGTCCAGTGCCGTCTGGAGTTCACGCCACCAGTCGGCGTAGGCGTTGTAGAGCCTTGTTTCCTCCGGCTCCTCCAGATCGAGACGGGTGGACAGCTCGCGGGCCATGGCGGCGAGATCCGGCCAGTCCAGGTACCCGTCGCCGGTCTGGTCGAGTACCTCGCGGAAGAACTCCTCCGCACTGCGTTCGGTGCCGGTACGGGAGACGGGTTCCGGCTGCGGAGGGAGAGGCGTGATGAGCCGGATCAGGGCACCGGCCCGCCTCATTTTGTCGTGCAGGGCGGTGACCGCCCGAGCTCGCGGGTCGTCACTGTCGGGCGAGAGAGCCAGCAGATCGGCGATGGCGTCGGCCCGGAGCCAGCCGTTCGGCAGGAAGCGGGCCAGACCGACGGCCAGATACGCCCCCTGCATCAGGGTCTGGGCACCGGGCATCTCGGGCAGCCCGGCACGCCGGCGGAAGGGCTCCGGGAGCGAGGCGACGGTGATCGCCCCGATGAGCGGGCCGACGACGGCCCGGCCGGTGGCCCACAGCGTGGGCACCCCGCCCAGCAGGGCCGGAGCGGGCAGATGGTCGAACAGCTTGTAGAGGATGATCCGCATCGCCTCGGTGTTCTCCAGCTCCTGTGCCACCACCTGGTCGTAGTAGGGCCAGAACTCGGAGAGGGTGGGCGGCAGGTGACCGGACGCGTCTCCCATGGCGGCCAGATACGCCTGGAACTCGGCGTACAGCCCCTCCATGACGTGCTTCTCAAGAGGCTGTCCGCTCAGTCGGCACATGGTCACGGTGCTCTCGAAGATGGTCGCCACGACCCAGGCCCGTACAGCGGGGTCCATCGCGTTGTAGGGCCGGCTCCGCGGGTCGGTTCCGTTGAGCCGTGCGTGGAGGCGGTTCAGCCGTGCCGCTTCCCGGCGCCGTACCTGTTCGTCCTCCCCGAACATGCGCTGCAGGCTGTGGAAGGTGTTGCGCAGCCGTCGCCACGGGTGGGCGACGAAAGTGGAGTTGTCGATCAGCGCGGCGCCGATCTGCGGGTGCGCGGCCTCCAGCACGGTCGCACGGACCATGGCCAGCGCCCAGCGCGGATCGTTGACGAGTTCCTGGAACCGCGAGCCCGCGCCGAACAACGACTCCTGTCCGTTCTCCTGTCCGTTCGCCGTGCTCGGCCGTGACGTACCGCCGTCGAACTCGGCCGCATTGTCCTGGGCGCTGTCGGGGTGTCCGTCATCTGCGATGGTCACGATCGGGGGTCTCCGTTCCGCTCGGGCGGCACACCGCCGAAGCGGCGGTCGCGTTGCCGGTAGGTGTGCAGGCATTCGAGGAAGTGCGGCGCGCGGAAGTCGGGCCACAGCACTGTCGGGAAGACCCATTCCGCGTAGGCGACCTGCCAGAGCATGAAGTTGGAGATGCGCTGTTCCCCCGAGGTTCGGATGACCAGATCCACGTCGGGTGTGTCAGGGAAGGGCAGATGGGCGGCGAAACTCCGCTCGTCCACCGCCTCGGCCGCCACACCCGCGCGGATCAGTGACCGCGCGGCCGCGACGATGTCCCCGCGTCCGCCGTGATCGAACGCGACGGTCAAGGTCATACCTCGGTTGTCGCCGGTCAGTGTCATCAGGTCGGCGAAGTCGCGTGCCAGCGCTCGGGGAATCCTCGGGTCGCTCACCCCGAGGAAACGGCAGCGGATACCCCGGGCGTGCAGCAGCGGCGCGTGCTTGCGCACCACCCCGCGTACCAACCGCATCACATAGTCGACCTCGGCACGTGGCCGGCTCCAGTTCTCGGTGGAGAAGGCGTACAGGCTCAGCCACTCCACGCCCGCGGCCCGGGCTGCCTCGATGACGTCGATCACGGTCGTCTCCGCCGCCCGATGACCTGACGTACGCGGCAGCGACCGCTGGGCCGCCCACCGTCCGTTGCCGTCCATCACACAGGCCACGTGACGAGGCACCCTGAGTGAACGGTCACCAGCGGCGAACCGGAACGTGGAAGGGGGATCGGCGAACGCGTCGTCCGCGGTGTGCCCAATTATCACGCCAGCCCCCCGGCCCCCGACCATCGCACCTGAAGCAGAGTGCCAGCCCTCGAGCCCGAATGCCGTGCCAGAGCCACGCATTCACCCTTGGAACTCTTGCCCGAATCTGGTTGGCCCAGTTCCGGTTCACGACTGGTACCGAACCGCGTCTCAGCTGAGCGAGCTCGGACGCGCGATCGCACACAGCCCGTCTACACGACCGGGCCTGACCGTCTACCGGATGCTGCGCTTCCTATTGCGTGCGTTGTTCCCGCATCACACACTGCTAGCCGAACATGCCTTCTGGAACTCGCGGGACATCACGGAGAAACGGGGAATATTACAGTGCGGAAGAGTATTTTAGGTGCGACAGCATCTGCGTTGGCGCTCGGCGGGGTGGTGGGTTTTTCGCCCACGGCGGCCGCAGAGCCCAACCCGCCCGGTTGTGAAAAAGGGTACTTCTGCGCCTGGGACGCGAACGGCAACAGGACGCTGCATACGGCGGGGAACTGGAGCGGCCAGGCGGCTTTCGTCAGGGTATTCAACAACGGGTTCCGTTTTCCCGGTGCAGACCACGTCGACCTGACCTACTGGTACGAAGGCGACGCTACCGCTACGTCGTGCTTCCACTACAATCCTGGGCCCGGGCAGTATCAATGGACTGCCCCTCGCCAACTCGTGGCGTACAGCGTGGCGTGGCGCGGAGAATGCTGAAGTTGATGTAGATCGAGGTGGGGCAGCAATGCAACTCGGCTGTCCCACCTCGACCATTGCAGGAGCCTTCAGGAACCAGGACGGCTCCGGTGTCGCCGGACTGTCAACCAGCGTATCCCGTCTCCCAGTCGTCGCAGTCGTCGATGGCGAAGTCGACCTGCACGCAGGTACGGAAATGGACCGCTCGGTTCTTGCCGAAGTTGTGGTCGAAGGTGATGGGGTTGTTGAGGGCGGCGACACCCCAGTGCGTTCCGGTCTGCTCGTCGCCATTTATCTTGGTGTAGCGGTACTCTGCGTAGGGGCGATTGCCGTAGTTGGACTTCTTCGTGATGGTGAAGCTGTCCTCTCCCGCATTGAAGTACGTCCTCGCTACGAACTTTCCGTCGACCATGAGGTCGCTGTACGCGTCGTGCCCCGCAGCTGGTGCTGCGCTCGCGGCGGCGACCGGCAGAGTCACTGCGCTGAGTGCGAGCACTGCCCCGGCTCCCGCAGTTGCGAGAGAGCGTCGAATACGCATGGTTTCCCCTCCACTGTTGTCTGTGTGGTGCATGTATCGACCACGGCACCCGGCAATCAGAGCTGATCTGCTGTCGTCCCCTCCTGGCGCCCTGTCGATCGCGATTCCAGACTCGTCTCCTGCTGTGACCACGTCGACTCGTTTCGGTCTGGCCCGAACTGAGGTCGCCAGGGAAAATCACGGGCGTGGCATTGCGCATCCACTTCACAGCAGAGGATCTAGCCCGCACCCGTCTGGCCTCGGGCCCTCGTCCGTTGGTTGAGCTGGACATCGGTATCCGGCCGTTGCAGGAGAGATCGCATCCCGTTCACTTCGATGCCTGGCGGCACCGTGCGACCAAGCACCTCCGCCCACGTTTCCGGCACGGCCGATCTTGTGGAGCAGTTGCGTTCCACTCCGGCAGAGCGTGTACGCCAGGATCTGCGGGAGTGGGCCGGGCAGCGTGCTGTGCGGCTGTCGCCGGACACATACCGGGCCAGCCGGGAACCCGCGTTCGTACAACAACTCGCTGCCTTGGTGGAAGAGGCTCACGAGCGCTTCATCGCACCGTACTGGCCACAGATCGACCGGCTTGCCCATGCGGACCGGGCCCTTCGGCTGAGGCATCTGAGCGAGCGCGGAGTGGAGTGCCTCCTGCGTGAACTCAACCCGCGCCGGATCATCTGGAAGCCTCCCGCGCTACACATCACCATGGCCTCCGGGCGCAGTGGCGATGTTTACCTCGACGGCCGCGGGTTACTGCTCATCCCCACCCTGTTCGGCTCGCACTACCCGGCTCTGTGCGACAGCGCGGAACCACAGCCGTGGATAACCTTTCCCATCCGCTCGGACCATCAGCTCTCCGCAGCGCCGGGCATCGTTACCGCTTCCGCGCTGGCAGAGCCATCCCAGTCTCTGACCGCGCTCCTCGGCCGTACCCGGGCCACCGTACTGAGCGTGATCGCCAACCATCCCGGCAGTACCACCACCCAGCTCGCCGCACATGCCCGTATCTCTCTGGCCAGTGCCAGCGAACACGCCACCGTCCTGCGCAACGGTGGCCTCACGGCTCTCCTGCGCGACGGAAAGAACGCCTGCCACAACGCGACTCCAGTGGGCATCGCTTTCCTATCCGCTTCTGCTCAGCGCTGACCTGATCCGTACGGGCGGGTGGGCGCTGAGCCAAGTCCTCTCCTGTGTGCCGTGAGTCCTTTCGCCGGGTATCCGTGCGCATGCTCGGAGTAGCTTGGACGCATGGCAACGGAGTATCTGGGGGACCGTGTCAGGCGCCTGCGCCGGATGGCCGACCTGACGCAGGAGGGCTTGGCCGAGCGGTCCGGCGCCTCCATCGACACGATCCGACGGTTGGAGCAGAAGCCGCAGAGTTCGGTCACGCTGCCCACCATGCACGCCCTCGCCGCGGGCCTCGGCGTCGAGCTGACGAGCCTCTTGGGTGATCCTCCGGGGGCTCCGTCCACAGGGGAATCCGATTCGCCTCAGATGGTGGCCGTACGCCGTGCCATCATGCCGCCCTTGTTCGCCCCACCGGCCCCGCCCGGCGATCTGGAGACGCTGTCTCTGGAGCGGATCAGGGGCCAGGTCGCGGGCGGGTGGACGCTCTACCATGCCGCCGAGTTCGACAAGTTGCTGTACGTGCTGCCAGGGCTGATCACGGACGCGCGCTTCGCGGCCAGTGTCGGAGACACCGACCAGCGGGCAGCTGGTCAGGCCGTACTCGGCAAGGCGCTGCAGCTCGGCGGCCATCTGGCCATCCGCATGGGGAAGACAGATCTGGCGCTGGCGGCGCTGGAGCGCGCCATAGCGGCCGCTGACGCCTCGTCCGACCCGCTGCTCGCTCCGATGATCTCCAACTCCGTTGCCTGGGCCTACCAGCGCCAGGCACGCCTGGATGACGCCAGGTACCTGGCCGTTCATGCGGCTGATGGGGTCGAGAAGGAGTACAGCAGCACGTCTGAGGGGCTTCGCGTGTGGGGTGGCCTCTTGATGTCGGCCGCTACGAGTCACGCGCGGAGTGGGGACTACGAGCGTGCGAACGACATGATGGTGACGGCGGAGAAGGCCGCGGGACGGCTGGCCAAGATGCCGACGCCGCAAGACGGCAAGCTGCTGAGCGTCTTCAGCAAGTCATCGGTCCGGATCGAACGAGTCCGCCTGGCGGTCCAGCACGAACGGCCGACCGAGGCCCTGGCCCTCGCGCGCGGGATGCGACTGTCGAAGGACACGCCGCCGTCGTGGCGCACCTGGCTGCTGCTGGACGTGGCACGGGCACATACCGACTTGGGCGATGCTGAAGGCGCCGTGAAGGCGCTTGAGTCTCTGAAGCGACACGCACCTGCGTGGATGCGGCATCACACGCTCGCCGTGGCCATCGTCACCGATCTGTGGAACGGGCCGTCGCGGCCTGCGGGGCTGCGGGCGCTTGCCGAGTTCCTGGGCGTCGCGTCATAGCGTGCCGAAACTGGTAACGCGTTCCCTGTAGTCACGGCTTACGAGCCGTCAGGCTCGGCCTATCAGGACCCCCGCGACGCGCCACACGTCCGGGGGCATGGCCGACGCTGAACAGGAGCGCAAGCATGCTCGACCCTAAGCCAGTCCCTCAGTCTCCGGACGTCTCACAGAGCGATGAGTGCGATGTGTGTTCGGCGTTACTTCGCCAGCAGGCGGCGTGGCGTCGGCTCGGGAACCACAGCCGGGCGACGGACTGTGCGGTGGAATTGCAGCGTCACCACGACGGGGTCGTCCACGGGGGCGATGCCGGGTGAGGCGGGGCGCCAGGATGACCATGCGGGTCTCCCGGGATGGTGGGCGGACGTATGGGCCGGTACGCGTGGTCACACTGACCGGGCCGCTGGTACGGGTGGAGTCGTCAGCGTGGCCACCGTGCCAGTGCCTCCGTTGCGCCGGACGGCCGAAGGCAATCCTCACGGGCGCGTGATCTCTGCCAGCCGACCGGAAACGGATCGCCCCTGCCCGCGACCCCGGGGCAGGGCGGGGGCGGTCTGCGTCGACCGGGCCAGGTGCCGTCAGCGGTGTGGCCGCAGGCCTCGCGTCACTCTGTCTACCTGGCCGCGTGGGCCGTAGAGGGCGAGGCCGACCAAGTTGAGGTCGGGGGGCTCTGCGGTGTGGGGCGCGGGGCGGGTGTTGTTGGGGGTGTTGGGGCCATTGGGGTTGTGTCTCACCTTCGTCCGGGCCACCGGGTGCCGTATTGAACGCTGGTGCGGGACGCGCAGAATGGGGTGATGGGTGCAGGAGGCACGGAGGGCGGCGGGGGGTCGGGCGACTGGGCGCGGTACTGGCGTGACCCGGAGCGGTCCGTCGAGGCCATGCACGCGCACTTCTTCAGTCATCGCTTCCTTCCGCACAGCCACGACACCTACTCCTTCGCGGTCACCGAGGTCGGCGCGCAGCGCTTCCGCTGCCGGGGCGCGCTGCGGACCAGCGGGGCGGGGATGGTGATGGTGTTCAACCCGGACGACCCGCACGACGGGGAGGCGGCGGCGGAGCTGGGCTACAAGTACCGCATCACGCATATCGGCCCCGATGTGGTGCGGAACGTACTCGCCGATGTGGGAGGCGGCGGGGACGGGGCGGGGCCGCTGCCGCTGTTCGACGAGCCCGTGCTGGACGACCCGGCCCTGGGGCGCGCCCTGTTGCGGCTGCACACCGCCCTGGTCGGCGGCGCCGGTCCGCTCGTCCGCGACGAGCGGCTGACCGCGGCCGTCGGCGCGATGGTGCGGCGCAGCGCCACCCGCCCGGTGCGGCCCCGGGCGTGGCCGACCGGGGGCGGCGGGGGCGGCGGGCAGGCGTGGGGCGCGCGGCGGGCGCGGGCGCTGCTGGAGGAGGCGTACGCGACGGAGATACCGGCGGAGCGGCTGGCGGAGGCGGCGGGGTGCAGCCGGTTCGCGCTCTACCGGGCGTTCCGGGCGGAGTACGGGATGGCGCCGAGCGACTTCCAGCGTCAGCTGCGGCTGCGCCGGGCGCGCGGGCTGCTGCTGGCGGGGCGTACGGCGGCGGAGGCGGCGGCCGGGGCGGGGTTCGCCGGCCAAAGTCACTTCCACCGGTGGTTCGTACGGTGTTTCGGGATCACTCCGGGGACGTTTCAGCGCGCCGCGGGTCCCGATTCGCGGCGCACCCCACGGCCCTGGTGAAATTGGCCGGGGCTGTATGGATCGCTCCGTATCGCTCAGTACAGACGTACTCCCGCCAAAGCCTGACAGTTTTCGGACAACGCTGGAAGTCGGTCAGGTGAAGAGGGGGTGTGACGCGTCTGAGTAATGGGCTCAGTAGGGTCTCAAATATTCCGAACAAAACAGGGCGAGTGGGGGAGCGGCAGGGCGTGTCGAACGTGGAGCGAAGCGGACTGCGCAGTACCCCGGGCACGGGGGCGGGTTCGGGTGCCCTCGGGGCTCGGACGTCACGGACGATGATGGGGCTCGGCGCCCTCTGGGTGCTGGCCGCCCTGCTCGCCGTCCGGCAGGCGGCGGCGGTGCTGCGGCTGCCCCCGGACGAGCGGTTGACCGATCTGGAGACCTGGATCGGCGAACAGGGCGTCCTCCATGTGGGCGGTTCGCTCTACGACGGGGACGCGTTCACCGGCACCCCGTTCTCCGGGCTGGTGCTCAAGCCGCTGACCCGGGCCGCCGAGCAGAGTCTGGGCGTCGCCTGGACGTTCGGCACCCTGCTGCTCGTCGTCGTCCTCGGGCTGACGGCCGCGCGCGCCCTGCCGGGGCCGGTCTCGCGCCGCACCGCGCTGCTGGCCGCGCCGGTGGCGCTCTGCCTGCTGACGCTGTCCCTGCCGGTCCGCAACACCTTCACCCTCGGCCAGACGAGCATCATTCCGGTGCTGCTCGTCGTGCTCACCGTGCTGCCCCGCACCTCCGGACGGCAGGCGGGCGTCCTCATCGGCGTGGCCGCCGCACTGCAGCCCGCGCTGCTGCTGTTCGCCGTCGTCATGTGGCTCACCGGGCGGCGGCGCGGAGCGGGGCTCGCGGGTGCGACGTTCGCCGCGTGCACGGTGCTGGCCTGGGCGGCCATGCCGCGCGACTCGTTGACGTACTGGGTCCACCACCTCGGCGGCGCCGGGCTCGGCGAGCCCGCCGACAGCCTGGCCAACCAGTCGCTGCACGGGCTGCTGCTGCGCATCGGTCTGGAGGGCCCGGCCGAGCTGGCGCTGCTCGCGGTCCTGGCGGTGGCGGTCGCGGTCGTCGGCCTGCGGCGCGCGGTGCGGTACGCGCGGGACGGGCAGCTGCTGCTGGCCGCCGCGATCACCGGCTGTGTGGCGCTGGCGGTCTCGCCCACCTCCTGGCAGTACCAGCAGCTGTGGATTCTGCTCGCGGTCGTCGGCCGGGTGGGCCGCCGGTCCGCCGACCGGCTGGTGTGGCCGGTGCTGGTGGTGCTGGTGATGTCGCTGAGCCGGACCGCGCTGCTGCCCGACATCGAGATCGCCGGGCACATCGGCTACAACGCGCCGCTGCTGGCCGCGCTCGCCGCGGCCTGCCTGGTGCCGTTCGTCTCCCGGACCTCCCCCCGGTGGGACAGTCCGGAGCCGACGCCGGTCCAGGAGCCGGTCCGGAGCCGCTTCGCCTGGGTGCCGCTGCTGCGCTTCGTGCGGCGGCCGCTGTCCCGGCCGAACCTGCTGCTGGAGCTGATGTTCATCCGCGTCGGCTACTTCGGGTACTCATGGGTGCGCGCCCACGCGCCCGACGAACGCGGCGTCGCCGAGGGCCACGGCCACCAGGTGCTGTCCATCGAGCGCTTCCTGCACATCGACATCGAACACTGGTTCAACCTCCTCGTCGCGGACACCCCGTGGCTGAGGGACGGCATGAACTGGTACTACAGCACCTTCCACTTCCTGATCCCGCTGTCCCTGCTGGGCTGGCTCTATCTGCGCCGGCCCGCGACCTACCGCTGGGCCCGCACCCCGCTCGCGTTCGCGACGATGCTCGCGCTGGTCGGCTTCTGGCTCTACCCGCTGGCCCCGCCGCGGCTGATGGGCCTGGGGTACGTCGACACGGCGCACGGCCCGCAGGACCTGAACAACCCGGACTTCGGCGCGCTCACCAAGCTGTCCAACCAGTACGCGGCCATGCCGTCGCTGCACGTGGGCTGGTCGCTGTGGTGCGGTGTGGTCATCGCGCTGGTGGCGCCGTACCTGTGGATGAAGATCCTCGGCATGCTGTACCCGCTGCTCACGGTCGCGGTGATCGTCGGCACGGCGAACCACTATGTGCTGGACGCGGTCGGCGGGGCGGCCGTCGTCGCGGCCGGATTCGGTCTGCAGTACGTGCTGCTCGGGGTCGGCAGGAAGCCGTCCGAGGCGGCCAACGGCTCGGTCACCGAGATGCTGTCGGCGGGCGCCCGGGGCGTACGGGAGCGCACCCGGGCGCTGGTACGGAGGCCACGCGCCGGGGAGCCGGGGGAAACGTCCCAGGTGGCGGGGGTCCCCCAGGAGAGGGAGGACGCCGAACCGGCCGACGCCTCGCGTTGAAGGGTCCGGTGCACCGGTCTAGCGTGAGGAAAAGCGGTATAAACGCCAGGAAATCTCGGGGGTCCCGACCGAGGAGGGATCTGAGAATGTCCCTGGTAACCGCGGCCGCCGCAGCGGTGGCCGCATCGATGGCCGTCATTTCACCCGCGGTCGCCGCGCCGAGCGGCACGGGCCACCCTTCGCCGAATCCCACGGCGTTCGTCCTGGAGCGGTTCCGGCCCGCCTCGCAGGCCCAGGGCACCCATGGCGCGGTGACGTACGACAAGGCGCTCGTGCCCACGACCGCCGTGGTGCTCGTCGTGGAGGCGCGGATTCCGCACGGGATGGGGGACCACCAGATGCGGAACCACGAGATGCGAGAGCACGGGATGAACGGCATGCACGGGAAGCACGGCACGTTCGTCTTCCTGGCCCTGCGCGGGGTCCAACCGGACCACCACTTCGGGATACACGTGCACACCAAGCCGTGCGGTACCCGGCCCGATTCATCCGGCCCGCACTACCAGAACATGAAGGACCCGAAGCAGCCGTCCACGAACCCCAAGTACGCCAACCCGCGCAATGAGATGTGGCTCGACCTCACCACCAACAGCAGTGGCGACGGCCGCGCCAAGTCCCTGGTGAAGTGGCACTTCAGGGCCGGTGAGGCGCGCTCGGTGGTGATCCACGAGCATGGCACCGCCACGCAGTCGGGGCGGGCGGGCATGGCCGGGAACCGGGTGGCCTGCATCAACGTGCCGTTCAAGTAGGGAAGTAGCGAGCGACGGTGGTCATGGGCTGCGGGTGGGCTACGCGTAGCTCACCCGCAGCTCCTTGATCCCGTTCAGCCAGGCCGACCGCAGCCGCCGCGGGGCGCCGGTGAGGCGGATGCCGGGGAGGGTGTCCGCGATCGCGTTGAAGATCAGCCGGATCTCCAGTTCGGCGAGGCTCTTGCCGAGGCAGAAGTGCGGCCCGCCGCCGCCGAAGCCGAGGTGGGGGTTGGGGTCGCGGCTGATGTCGAAGACCTCGGGGCGGTCGAAGACCTCGGGGTCGTTGTTGGCGGAGGAGTAGAACACCCCGACGCGCTGGCCCGCCCCGATGCTCTGGCCGCCGAGCGTGGTGTCCTGGGTGGCGGTGCGCTGGAAGGACATCACGGGGGTGGCCCACCGGACGATCTCGTCGGGGGCGGTGGCCGGGCGCTCGCGCTTGAACAGCTCCCACTGGTCGGGGTGGGTGAGGAAGGCGTGCATGCCGTGGCTGATGGCGTTGCGGGTGGTCTCGTTGCCCGCGACGGCCAGCAGCAGGACGAAGAAGCCGAACTCGTCGGAGCCCAGGTTGCCCTGGTCCTCCGCGGCGACCAGCGCGCTGACGATGTCCTTGGCGGGGCACTGCTTGCGGTCGGTGGCCAGGTTCATGGCGTACGAGATCAGCTCCATGGCCGACTCGGCGCCGATCTCCTCGGTGATGGCCAGCTCCGGGTCGTCGTACGCGACCATCTTGTTGGACCAGTCGAAGATCTTGGACCGGTCCAGCTGGGGGATGCCGATCAGCTCGGCGATGGCCTGGAGGGGGAGTTCGCAGGCGATGTCGGTGACGAAATCGCCGGTGCCGTTCTCCTTCGCACTGGCCACGATGCGGGTCGCGCGGTCGTGGAGGGCGTCCTCCAGGGAGCGGATCGCGCGCGGGGTGAAACCGCGCTGGACGATTTGACGGACCCGGGTGTGCTCGGGCGGGTCCATGTTGAGCATGATCAGCTTCTGGACCTCGATCTGCTCGCGCTGGATGTGCTCGTTGAAGCGGATGATCGCGGTGTTGCGGTGCGAGGAGAAGATCTCGGGCCGGGTCGAGACCTCCTTGACGTCGGTGTGCCGGGTGACGGCCCAGTAGCCGTCGTCGTCGAAGCCCGCGATGCCGTGCCGCTGCGGAATCCACGACACGGGGGCCGTCTGCCGCAGCTGGGCGAACTCGGGGAGTGGCACCCGGTGCTGATGGAGGTCGGGGTCGGTGAAGTCAAAGCCTTCGGGGAGCGCTGGACAGGACATCGGCCACTCCAGATCTGACGGCCTATCAGAAAGTGTCCAGAAGGTAGTAACGGGTTCTATAACTAGCAAGGGCCATGGCGGGGCTTCTTGGCGGCAGAGGCTCCAACTCGCCCTGTGCACAACCCTTGCGCCGTCAGGCCGGGCCTCAGCAGACTGAGCGAAGAACTAGAACGCGTACTAGTTCTGGCGCGGGCGGCGCTGCCGGGAGCCCCCGCGGACGCGATGGAGAAGAGGACGAGTCATGGCCGCGGAACCCGTCATCGTCGAAGCCGTACGCACCCCCATCGGGAAGCGCGGAGGCGCGCTCGCCAATCTCCACCCCGCCTATCTCCTCGGTGAAACCTACCGCGAACTCCTCGCCCGCACCGGCATCCAGCCCGACTGCGTCGAACAAATTGTCGGCGGCACGGTCACCCACGCGGGGGAGCAGTCCATGAACCCCACGCGCACCGCCTGGCTGGCCATGGGCCTTCCGTACGAGACGGCGGCGACGACCGTGGACTGCCAGTGCGGATCGTCCCAGCAGGCCAACCACATGGTGGCCACCATGGTCGCCACCGGCGTCATCGACGTCGGCATCGGCTGCGGCGTCGAGGCCATGTCGCGGGTGCCGCTCGGCAGCGGCTCCAAGCACGGGCCGGGCAAACCGTTCCCCGACGAGTGGAACGTCGACCTCCCCAACCAGTTCCAGGCCGCAGAGCGGATCGCCCGGCGGCGCGGGCTCACCCGGGAGGACGTCGACGCCCTCGGCCTGATGTCCCAGGAGCGCGCGGCCCGGGCCTGGGCCGAGGAGCGGTTCAAGCGCGAGACCTTCGCGGTGCAGGTGCCCACCACCGAGGAGGAACAGGCGGCCGGAGAGGGCATGTGGCGGGCCGTCGACCGGGACGAGGGGCTGCGCGACACCAGCATGGAGGCGCTCGGCGGGCTCAAGCCCGTCATGCCGACCGCCCTGCACACGGCGGGCAACTCCTCCCAGATCTCGGACGGCGCGTGCGCGGTGCTGTGGGCGTCCAAGCGGATGGCCCGCGCGCTGAAGCTGCGGCCGCGCGCCCGGATCGTGGCCCAGGCCCTGGTCGGCACCGATCCGCACTACCACCTGGACGGTCCGGTCGACGCGACCCGGGCCGTGCTGGGGAAGGCCGGGATGACGCTCCAGGACATCGACGTGATCGAGATCAACGAGGCGTTCGCGTCGGTCGTGCTGTCCTGGGCGCGGGTCTTCGAGCAGGACATGGAGAAGGTGAACGTCAACGGCGGCGCCATCGCGCTCGGGCACCCGGTGGGGGCGACGGGGGCGCGGCTGATCACCACGGCGCTGCATGAACTGGAGCGGGCGGACAAGGAGTTCGCGCTGATCACGATGTGCGCGGGCGGGGCGCTGGCGACGGGGACGATCATTCAGCGGCTTTAGCGCTCAAGCGATCCACGACCGGTGTGAAGCTAGCCTCTGACATGTCATCAGATCGGCCTATTGGGGTGATTTGCTTTGATATCACCTTTTGTGTGGCCGGAGTCGAAAGGGAAGCGACGACATGTCTGCTCGCCGAATGCTCACCGGTACGTTCCTGGGGCTGGGAGCCCTGCTCATGGTCTCGACCGCGGTCGCCCCGGCCGCCACCGCCGCGCCCGTCCCCGTGACCACCCTCAATTGCGATGGTGACACCTACAAGTGCACGGCCGGGCTGCGGTTCGGTGACGGCCGGTGGGCCGCGGACTGGAACGCGAACGTGTTCCACCAGAGCGCGGCCCGGAGCGCTTCCGCCAAGTCGGTGCAGGCGCCGGTCCCGGTGACGGCCCTGAACTGTGACGGCGATACCTACAAGTGCACGGCCAACCTCCAGTTCGGTGACGGCCGGTGGGTCGCGCAGTGGGACGCGCGGGTCTTCCACCAGAGCGCGGCCCGTAGCGCGTCCGTGAAGTCCGTGAAGTCGGTGCAGGCGCCGGTCCCGGTGACGGCCCTGAACTGTGACGGCGATACCTACAAGTGCACGGCCAACCTCCAGTTCGGTGACGGCCGATGGGTCGCGCAGTGGAACGTGAACGTGTTCCACCAGTAAGCGGGTAGTGACGAGCGGGCCCGGTGCGTACCGCGCACCGGGCCCGCTTCGTCATCCGCTCGTCATCCGCGATCAGGCGCGCTCGAACGTCACCGGCGCCTCGAACGCCGCCCGCCGTGTGGCGCGCCGCAGCGCCCGCAGGATCGGCCCGCCGAGGGTGAGGGTCAGCACCACCGTCACCACCGCGCGCGGCAGGTCCCAGCCGAGCGAGGTCGCCAGGCAGTACGCGACGAAGCGGGCCAGGTTCGCGGCGACCGGATCGCCCGGCACATAGCTGATCCACGAGGACATCCCCTGCGTCAGCGTCCAGCCCTGGAGGTTCATCGCCGTCCCGTACGCCACCGACGCGAGAGCCCCGTACCCCGCCAGCAGCGCCAGCTCGCCGCGGCCGTGCGGCCGCCCGGCGCCGGGCAGCAGCCCCGCGCCCAGCGCGACCCACCCCATCGCCAGCATCTGGTACGGCATCCAGGGCCCGACACCGCCCGTGAGCAGCGCCGACGCGAACATCGTCACCGCGCCGAGCACCAGCCCGAAACCGGGGCCCAGCACCCGCCCCGAGAGCACCATCAGGAAGAACATCGGCTCGATGCCCGCCGTGCCCGCGCCCAGCGGCCGCAGCGCCGCGCCCGCGGCCGCCAGTACGCCGATCATCGCGATGGCCTTCGCGTCCAGCCCGGTGTCGGCGATCGTCGCCACGACCACCGCCAGCAGCAGCGGCAGCAGCGCGGCGAACAGCCAGGGCGCGTCGGCGGCGTGGGCGGCGACGCCGGAGTGGGCGGGCGCGAGAAGCGGCCACGTGAACGCGGCGACGCCGACCGCGGAGACGAGGGCGAGGGCGACGATCGAGCGCGGCCCGAGCCGGATGGCCCGTATGCGGGATGGGTGGGGTTCGTTCATCGCGCCCGCTCCAGCGCCTCGCGCACCTGTGGCACGGTCAGCCACGGCAGCGGCGCGAGGATCTTCGCGACCTGCGGGGCGAACGCGGGGGAGGACATCACGACCTCCGCCGTCGGCCCGTCCGCGACCACCTCGCCGTCGGCCAGGATGACGACCCGGTGGGCGAGTTCGGCCGCCAGCTCCACGTCGTGCGTGGCCAGCACGATGGCATGGCCGTCCGCCGCCAGTCCGCGCAGCACCCGGGTCAGCCGTGCCTTCGCCGCGTAGTCCAGTCCGCGCGTCGGCTCGTCCAGCAGCAGGAGCGGCGGGCGGGCCGTGAGGATGACGGACAGCGCGAGCGCGAGCCGCTGCCCCTCGGACAGATCGCGCGGATGGGCGTCGTCCGCCACCTCGGGCAGCAGCTCCGTGACCAGCTTCCGGCAGGTGCCGGGCGCCGCCCCCGCGTCCTCGTCGGCGGCCGCGCACTCGGCCGCCACCGTGTCCGCGTACAGCAGATCGCGCGGCTCCTGCGGTACGAGGCCCACGTGGCGCAGGAGTTCGGCAGGGCGGGTGCGGTGCGGTACGAGGCGCTCGGCGCCGACGCGCAGGGTTCCGGCGGCCGGTTCGCGCATCCCGACGAACGCGGAGAGCAGCGTCGATTTTCCGGCCCCGTTGCGGCCCATCAGCGCCACCGTCTCACCGGGCCGCACCGAGAGGCCGACGTCGCGCAGCGCCTCGACGCGCCCGTGCCGTACGGACAGCCGCTCGGCCTGCCCGGCCGGTGCGCCATCGGGGGCTTCGTGCGGCGCGGGCGGTGCGAGGGGAGCCAGCCGTTCCCGCAGCGGCCCCGCCTTGCGGCGCGCGTCCCGTACGGACAGCGGGACCGGGGCCGTCCACCCCGCGAGGCCGCCCAGCGCCACGACCGGCGGCTGCACGGGCGAGACCGGCATGATCTCGGCCGGTTCGCCGACGACCGGGGCCGCGCCGGGGGCGGGCAGCAGGATCACCTGGTCCGCGTACTGCACCACCCGCTCCAGCCGGTGTTCGGCCATCAGCACGGTCGTGCCCAGGTCGTGCACCAGCCGCTGCAGCACGGCCAGCACCTCTTCCGCGGCGGCGGGGTCGAGGGCCGAGGTGGGCTCGTCCAGCACCAGGACCCGGGGGTGCGGGGTGAGCACCGACCCGATCGCGACCCGCTGCCGCTGCCCGCCGGAGAGGGTCGCCAGGGGCCGGTCGCGCAGCTCGGCGAGGCCGAGGAGGTCGAGGGTCTCTTCGACGCGGCGGCGCATCGTGTCGGGCGGCAGGCCCAGCGACTCCATCCCGTAGGCCAGTTCGTCCTCGACGGTGTCGGTGACGAAGTGAGCCAGGGGGTCCTGGCCCACGGTGCCGACGGCGTCGGCCAGTTCGCGGGGCTTGTGGGTACGGGTGTCCCGCCCCGCGACCGTGACCCGGCCGCGCAGGGTGCCCCCGCTGAAGTGCGGCACCAGCCCGGAGACGGCGCCCAGCAGTGTCGACTTGCCGACTCCGGAGGGGCCGACGAGCAGCGCCAGCTCGCCCTCCGGAACGGTGAGTTCCACCCCGTGGAGGGCGGGCCGGGCGGCGCCGTCGTAGGTGACGGACACCTGCTCGAAGCGGATCACGGGGTGACCTCCTCGGGGTTGCGGTCTGGTGCGGGTGCCGGTGCCTGTGCCTGTGCCGGTGCTGGGGCGACGAACGCCGGGAGCAGCCCCAGCAGGACGCCCGCCGCGGGCCACAGCGGCAAGTCCGGTGCGGCGAGCGGCACGGCGGGCGGATTCAGGGCCTCCGGTGCGTACGAGGCGGCCCAGATCATCAGCGCCGCGACCGCCGCCCCCGACCCCGACACCAGCCAGGCCCGCACCCCCCACCGGTCCGGCCGGTAACGGCTGCGGACCGACCGGCGCCCGCCCAGCCACAGCCCGCCCAGCGCGGCGGCGAGCCCGGCCAGCAGCAGCGGGATCCCGTACCCCGCGCCCTGCGACGAGAGCAGCCCGTACGTACCGCAGCAGACGCCGAGCAGCCCGCCCAGCGTCAGCGCGGCCGTCGTACGGCGCACCGCGGGCGGGACCCGCGCGGTGCGGCCGTAACCGCGCGCGTCCATCGCCGCCGCCAGCGCCACGGACCGCTCCAACGCGCCCTCCAGCACCGGAAGCCCCACCTGGAGCAGCGCCTTCACCCCGCGATCGGGGCGCCCGCGCAGCCGCCGCGCCGCACGCAGCCGCTGGACGTCCGCCACCAGATGGGGCGCGAAGGTCATCGCCACGACCACCGCCACGCCCGCCTCGTACAGCGCGCCCGGCAGCGACTTGAGCAGCCGCGCCGGGCTGGCCAGCGCGTTCGCCGCGCCGACGCAGACCAGCAGCGTGGCCAGCCGCAGCCCCTCGTACAGCGCGAACACCAGCCCCTCGGCCGTGACCCGCCCCCCGATCCGCACCCCCTGCGCCCAGCCGGGCAGCGGCACTTCGGGCAGCGTGAACAGCACCCGGGTACTCGGAATCGGCGAGCCGAAGAACAACGCGAAGACGAGCCGGATCGCGAGCACGACCAGCCCGAGCTTCAGAAACGCGCCGTACGAACGCGCCCACGGCGCATCGGTACGGCGCACCGCCACCACGTACCCCGCGACCGCGACGATCAGCCCGAGCAGCAGTGGATTGCCGGTGCGGGACGCGGCCGTCCCCAACCCCAGCGCCCACACCCACCACGCCCCGGCGTGCAGCGCGCCCCGTGGCCCCATCGTGGTCACCTCCGGCGGCGGCGGGTTTGCCAGACCGCCGCGGTGGCGAGTACGGCCACGGCTGCCGCGCCGCCGATCAGGCCCGCCGATGGGCCGCCGTCTTCGTCCCCTGAGCTCGGGTGGGACGCCACCGACTCCCCGCAGCCCCACCTCGGGTAGCCCGCGATGGCGCACAGCAGGGCGGAGGAGTTGTAGCGCAGCGGCTTCGCCACCGCCGCCAGCGCCTCCCCGGCGGTCGCGTCCGCGCCGACCCGGGCGCACGCCGTACGGGACTTCGGTGGTGTACGGCCGTCCGGCGCGTCTTGGGCGGTGCCGAAGTCGAGGACGACCGCGATCCGCTTCGTGCCGCCCTTGGCGGGCGTCTCCGCGTCGCAGACCGCGCCGAAGCGGGCCGTGTCACGGGGGCGGGCGGCGTCGCGGGAATCCTCGCTGACGGCGAAGCGGAAGCCGATCATGCCGCCGTCGCCGGGGCGGACCGCGGAGGGGCCCTGCGCCGCGTACGTCCAGCCGCCGCCGTCCCCGCCGCGCTGCCAGAACGACCAGTAGCGGTACCCCTCGGCGTGCGCGGGCGCGGCACCGGCGAGCACGGCCACGAGCGGCAGCACGAGGACGGGCAGCAGCCGGATCACCGCACGGCCGACCATCAAACCCGCTGCCGCTTACGGCCGCTGAACAGGAAACCGATGCCCATACCGGCCACCGCGCAGCTCCCGACGATCCACCAGACGCTGCCCCTCCCGCCGTCGTCGTCCTTCTCGCTCTTTTTCTCCGACGCCTGCTGCTCGACGGGGGCCGGTCCGGTGGCGTTGAGCTGCTCTACGAGGTCGGCGTCGCCGAAGTGCCGCGGATCGGCACCGGCCGCGTGCGCCGCGAGCACCAGCTTGGCCAGCGCGCCCGGGTCGCCCTTCGCCCAGGCCGCCGCGCCGCTGTCCTTGCCCTGCAGCCACTGCAACGGCCTGGCCGCGGCCGCGCTGTGCTCACCCGCGGCGAGCGCCATGATCGCGTCGGCGGTGGCGCCGAAGTCGGGCTGGGCCTTGGCGGCGCCGGGCGTCGCGGACTTCAGGTGCATGCCGTTGTCGGACATGGTGGTGGAGAGGTAGGCGAGCGCGGCCTCGGAGGCGTCCTCCGGCGCACGGTCCGCACCGCCGTTCCCGTCGTTGCCCTCGCACTTCAGCGGCTTGGGGCTCTTGTGGCCGTCCTTGCCGACGGGGTCGAAGACGAAGCCCGAGCCCCGGGTGGCCAGCGCCGCGCTCACGGTGGCCAGATCGTTGGCGGCGGGCGTGCCCTTGCCCGACGTGTACGCGAACGCCCCCCGCTGCCCCGCCTTCGCCGAGCAGTCCAGCTGGAGCCCGAGCAGCGCGTCGTACGGGGTCTTGCCGCTGGCCGCGGCCGCGACCTCCACCGGATCGATTCCGGCCGTGGCGAAGGCGCCGACCGCGGCCGAGGTGGAGTTGGCGTCGCTGGTGCCGCCGGGGTTCATGGACCAGCCGCCGTCGTCGTTCTGGCTGTGCTTGAGCCAGCCGATGCCCTTCTCCACCGCCGCCGACCGGCCGCCCACCGAGGCGAGGGCCTGTATCGCGGCCGAGGTCGCGTCCGTGAACTCGCCCTTCTTCGGGTCGCACGCCTTCTGGGTGTCGGCCCGGTACGCGGCGAAGCCGCCGTCCGCGCACTGCTGCCCGGCGAGCCAGTCGATGGCCGACTTGGCCGGTTTCACCCCCGTCGCGTCCTGGGCGAGCAGCGCGAGCGACTGCCGCCACACCCCGTCGAACGTGGGGTCCTTGGTGCCGTACAGCCCCTCCGGACGCTTGGCGTCGTCGGCGAACGCGGCGGGCGCGGTGGCCACGGCGGTCGCGCACAGGGCGGCGGAGATGGCCAGGGCCGCGGCGCTGCGGCGTACGTTCATGGCTGGGGTGCCTCTCGATCAGGGGCGTTACGCAGCCACCCACGGCCGCCCACCCACGCGCGGAACACTCCGCCACGCGGTGGCACCGGGCTCAGCTCCGCATCCCACGACGGTGCCGCCGCCGGACACCCGGACGGCGGGAGCCTCCTGCGTCGCGCCCGCCCAGGTACTCCGGCTCGCACGGCCCGCCGGGCGCGTGCTCACGGTTGCGGGTCAGCGCCGGATTTGCACCGACTTCCCCTGATCGGACGCGGATGAAGTTCTCCCGCCCACTTTAACTGGACGCTTCAACCCCCCGCGCCGGAGCCACCGCCCGCCTCGCTCGCCTCGACGAACCGGGCGAGCTTCGCGAGCGCCATCCGCATGCCCGTCTCGTTGTCGGCGGCGGGCACGGCGTCGGGAACCCCTTCGTGCACGACGAGGACATCGGTGCCCCCGCCCGCATCGGTGAGCGTGGTCGTCATCGTCATCGTGCCGCGCAGCGCGGGGTCGGCGGCCTCGAACTCGATCGCCTCCACCACCCGCTCGTCGGGTACGAGCTCCACGAAACGGCCGTGGTACGTATCGGTGCGCGGGCCCGACTTGCCGGTGCCGGTCGGGGCGTCATAGGTGAGCGAGACGCGGAACCTCCCGCCCTCGCGCCCCTCGAACTCGCGCACCCGGCCGCTCATCCCGTCCGGCACCCGCCACGCCGCCACCGCGCGCCCGTCCACCAGCGCCCGGTAGACGGCCGCACGCGAGGCCCGCACATGCCCGGTGACGCTCGTGGTGTACATGGGGCGAACATAGCGCCCCGTCACCCCGGCAGATTGATCAAGACGCAGATCGCCCAGCCCGCCACCAGGAGCACCCCCGGCAGGGCCAGCACGAGCGTACGCACGGCGAATCCCACGGTGGGCGGCCGGCTGGCGCGGGTCGGGTGCTCCGGATCGTAGATCAGCTCGACCGGCTGCCCGGACAGCGCGCCCTCTTTGAAACCCCAGATGGTGACGACCGACGGAACGTCGGGCATGCGCCGCTTGTCGACAGTGGTGAATGTCATCGTCGAGAACACCCAGAGATGTCCCCCCTTGCTCCAGATCTTCACATGGCCGGTTACCTTGCCCACCACTCCGATACCGCGCCTGCGCAGCAGCCACAGCGAGCGCACACGGCGCCCCACCCGCCACAGGATGCCCCCGCCCGCCAGTCCGGCCACCCCACCCGGGGCGAGGGACGCCACGGCGAGCCCGGCGCCCAGCGGGCCCGCCACGCCGAGTACGGCCAGCAGCACGGCGTACACCGTGACACCGGCCGAGATCACCGCGGCGCGCCGCGCACCCGGGCTCAGCCTGAATGACCGGCCCGCTCCCCGGTCCACCCGGACCAGCGCAAGACCGTCCGCCGCGCGACTGGTCCGCGCCATGGCGGCCGACACCTGCCCGTGGAACGCCTGCGCGGCCTGCGCGTTGGGCGCCCGTAACTCCACGGTCCGCCCGAGCCCTTGGGCCGCTCCGGCCGCATCCCCCTCCCCGCTGATGTCGATCCGTACGGTGTGCCCATAGATCAACTCCGCGGAGGCCAGGGCCTCGACTGGCGCAGTCCATGTCGTCCGGCCCCGGACTATCAGCAGGCGCGACCCGTCGAAACGGGCCGAGGTGCCTCTCCCCGCCAGCACGGTCTCCGGGACGCCGGAATTCGCTCGAATATTCGGCATAGTGTGGATGTTACGGAGGTATCCCTCTCGGTGGGTTTGGTGCTCATAAGCCACCGGCTTTCACGCACACGCCCGGAGACCGGCGTCGCGTAGTGCATCCTGCTCACCGGCCGCGACTCCGAGCGGGCCAGGTGATGGTCTGCCCCTCCGGAGTCACCGTGATTACGAACCTCTCCAGCCCGGGCGCCCCTTCCGCACGCCATCGGCCTACGTGCTCTTCCACCGCGTCCCAGATCGGCTCGGGCCCGCCCTGCCGCACGGTCCAGCGGCCGTCGGTTTCGCACAGCGCTGCCCAGGCGCCGGACTCCACGTCGATGAGGATGTGTTCCGCGCGTCCCCCCTGCGTCATCGTGAACCGTTGCGCGCGAGGTGCCGCGAGCTGGGCGACGAAGCGGGTGTTCCAGTCCTCGGTGAGCGCGTCGGCACCCAGAACCGTCCGGCGCTCCTCCCCGCCGCCGAGGTCGGGCAGCAAGCCGAACGGGGGCGGGAGTTGGGGGCGGGCCAGCATGAAGGAGACCTGCTCGCCCAGCAGCCTCCCGGAGGCCGTACCGTCCCCGTGGACGGTGAGCCGGGCCAGCTCGGAGGCGTACAGCCAGCCGCACACCGTGGCGAGGACGGTCCCGCCCGGCCGGGTCTGGTCGATCCACGCTTGGGGGACGGTGAGGGCGCCGCAAGTGGCGATCACCCTGTCGTACGGGGCCCCGGCCCGGTGCCCGGCCAGGCCGTCACCGACCACCAGCTCCGGCGTCCAGCCGCAGCCGCCGAGCGCGGCCCGGGCCCGCCCCGCCACCTCCGGGTCGACTTCCACCGAGGTGACGCGGTCGTCGCCGAGGCGATGGCACAGCAGCGCGGTGGAGTAGCCGGTGCCGGTGCCGACCTCCAGCACTCGGTCGCCGTCTTCGACGCGCAGCTTTTCCAGCATCCGTACGACCAGGCTCGGCATCGTGCTGGAGGAGGTGGGGGCTCGCATGATCGCCCCACAGATGTCGCGCGGCACGACCGTACCCGCGATCTGGGTCACCAGCGACTCGTCCTCGTAGACTCGGTCCAGCCACTCCGCGTCGTCCGGCATGACCGGCTGCCAGCCGGTGGGCCCCAGGCCGTCCACCCGCTCGAAGAAACCGTCCCGAAGAAACTCATGACGCGGAACGGCTTCCACCGCCTCCCGCCACGCCTGTGTGCGCAGGTGGCCACTCTCGGCCACGCGGTCGGCGAGCCGCGCCCGGAGCTGCGTGTCGTCCGTCACCGCGGATTCCTTTCCAGCAGGTCGGCCATGGCCGCCACCATCGGCAGCCCGGTCTCGGGCTCCAGCCACGCCCACTGGCCGGAGGGGTTGCATTCCAGGAACCACCATCGGCCCTCTCGGTCCACGGCGAAGTCGAAAGCGCCGAAGAGCAGCCGGAAGCGGTCGAGATAGGCGAACAGCGTCGTGGCGATCCCGTCCGGCGGTTGGATGACGGAGTACGTCAGCCCTCTGTAGTCGGTGCGCCAGTCCAGCAGATCGGAATCAATACGGACACAGAACACCCGCTCGCCCATGACAGTCACACGGATGTCGGCCACCTTTTCCACGCGCTGCTGGAACAGATGGGCGGTCCCGGCCACCTCCTCGTCGATCTCATGGGCCGTGATCTCGGCGACCTGCACGGTGCACGAAACTCCGTCGATCCGGTACAGCGGTGCGGACAGCGGCTTGTAGATCACTGGGCCGTAGCGCCTGACGAATGCCCGCGCCGCATCCGGAGCGGAGGTCACCAGCGTCGGCGGGACCTGGAACCCCACCTCGACGGCGGCAGCCAATCCGGCGGGCTTGAACTCCGCGTCGCCGATGCGGTGTGGGTGGTTGACGTACCGGCATCCGGGCAGAGCGGCAAGGACCCCGCCCAGCCCGTAGCGGGCCTGGGTGACGGCGAAGCGGGCGGTCTGCTCGTCCAGATGCGGGAAGGCGAAACCTGACGGCCTGCGGTAGTAGAGGGACCGTACGCGGGCCAGATCGGCAGTTCTGGAGGGCGTGGTCAGGGTCCCCTCGATGCCATCGGAGGTGACGGTGGCCGCTACGGACAACGTGGCAGGGAAGTCGCCGGAGTCGAAGCGTACGACCGGGACACCTCGGCCGTACAGCTCTTCGACCACCAGGTCGGTCGTGGGGTCGTCCAGGTTGGTGACGATCAGCACCGGGCGGGAGTCGGTCACTGATCGCTGTCGTTTCCGGTGTCCTGGTCCCCGCCGCCGGCGCCGCCCGGCCCCGCGCCGTCGGAGGGGTTACCGGTGTTCGTGGCGGGGTTGGTGCCGGTGCTGGTGCCGTGATTCGGCATCTCCATCACCTGGTCGTCGGCGTCGAAGTACCGGGCCGTCTGGGTCACGGGGTTCAGTTCGACACGGGCGTAACCGGGCGCGAACGCCGGATAGGGAGCCATGCGCCGTAGACCCCACGGCGCCGGGGTGAGGGCGCCGCTCGGTAAGGGTGTGCCGGTCGGAAGGCGGTCGGAGTGGTTGAACATGTTGGGTCTCCTTCGTATCGGATGCGTTCGTGGGCGGTAATCACGGCTTGTGCTCAAGGCGCAGTTCGGCCCAGACGCGCTTCCCCCAGGGCAGCCGGTCGGTGCCCCAGCGGTCGGAGACGGCCTCGACGATGCCGAGGCCGCGTCCGCTCTCGTCGTCGGCGTCCGCTGCGCGTCGTACCGGGAGCGTGCGGGACTTGTCGATGACGGCGATCCGTACCCAGCGCGAGCCGGGACGGCTCACGGTGACGCGCAGACAGTGGCTGACGCTGTGCACCACCGCGTTGGCGACCAGCTCTGACACGATCAGCTCCGCGGAGGCGGTGAGATCGGACAGACCCCAGGTGCCGCACGCCGCACGAACCAGCCGCCGGGCGCCTATCGCCGACGCGGCCTCGCACGGCATGGTCTGGCTGTAGGCGGGCCGACCGGTCGCGGTGGGGCGTACGCGATGAGCGGGCTGCGGGGGCATCGTGGGTCCTTCCTGGCGGAGCGGTGCGGGGGCGCGCGGTGGGCCGCCGCTGCCGTGCGCAACCAGATAACCGGTGGGGGCAACGGGTCGGGCATGCCGCTTCCGGCAAAGGCTCATGAGGCCCGGGGTGTCGTTTTGACCCTTTCGTGTTCCCCGCGCGTCGGACCGATGCCTTAACTTCCTGTCATGGAGCGAACACGGAACGAGGCGCTTGCCGCCTGGATGCTTGAGCACCAGGTCACCGCCAACGAGCTCGCGGACCGGGTGAACTCCGCGATCGCCGAATTCACGGGCTCCTATGGCACCTGCACGGAACGAGGCGTGTTCCGGTGGCTTTCGGGCGAGATCACCTCGCCGCATGCGCGCCAACGCGTTGCGCTGGAGCGGGTCACCGGTCGAACATCGCTTCAACTGGGTTTCCGACCGAGGGCCCGGCAACCCGGCCCGGCCCCGGTGTCCCCGGAGGAGGACCCCGTGTACCGACGTGCCTTCCTCGCGGCGGCGACGGCCGCCGGAGTGTCCGCCACCAGCCCGGGGGAGGGCCCACCCCGAAGGGTGGGCATGGCCGATGTGGCGTGCCTGAACACCGAGTTGACCAACCTTGTGACGGCAGACAACCGGCATGGTGGCACGGCCGCACACGAGCAGCGGGCAGTCGACCTGGCCCGGCAGACCCTGGAGATTCAACGCCACGGCGCCGCCAGTCAGCGCGTACGAGGCCATCTCTACGCGACGGCGGCCGCGTTCACATCCAGCGCGATGTGGGCCGCGATCGACGGTCGGCGACTGGACAGCGCACAGGAGCATCTGTATCGCGCCGTCACCTTGGCGGGGCTCTCCGGAGACCCCGCTGCTCAGTTCCGCATCTGGAGCCACGCGGGCATCCTGTATCGGCACTTGGGGCGTCCCACCGATGCCGAAGCCGCCGGAGAAGCGGCGCGTTCCACCAGCATCGCCCGCCGCGACCCGCTGTATCTCTCCCTCGCGCACGCGCGGGTTGCCGTCGCGCACGCGGATGCGGGCGAGGCCACAACCGCTTTACGCAGCCTCGGTCACGCCCAGGACGCGCTGAACCGTGCTGACCCGGCGTTGCCCCGGCCGCCGTGGTTGGACTTCTACGATCAGGCCGAATGGGAATCCCTGGCCGTGACGGTTCACCTCGGGCTCGGCCGATGGGCCGAGGCTGAGGCGCACGCCCATCGGGGTCTGGCTCTCCTCCGCCCTCATCTGGTCCGCAACCGCGCCATGGTGGGCGCACAGCTCGCCCGCGCTCAGCTCAAAGGCGGGGCCGTGGAATCCGCCGTTGCCACCGCATTGGCGATCCCCACTGATATGGCCCGGAGCAGTGGGCGCCTCCGTGGGCTCCTCGACGGATTCGGCAGCCGTCTGGAGGCCGTGGCGCCGCACACCCCCGAAGCCCGTGCCTGGGCAGATCACATCCGCAGCCTCAGGAGGACCACAGCATGACGGAATCCGCTTCCCTTGACTTCCGCCGCGTCACGGATGTCGAGCAGGTGCGTCAGCTCCTGCTCGATGTGCACGTCGAGGTGCGAGGTGACTTCGGCCTCCTGGCCCAGCCGTTCCAGCACGTGGACCGCTTCAACGAGCGCCTGAGCGGCTACGCCGCACGGCCCGGCTGGGAAGCCGTCCTCGGTCACGTGAAAGGAGAGGCGGTCGGATATGCCTTCGGCGTCCCTCTCGCCCCCACCACCCGGTGGTGGGCCTCCATGGCCAACCCGCTTCCGGAGGACTTCACCATGGAGACCGGCACCCGCACCCTGGCCCTCAACGAGATTCTGGTGCGCAAGCCATGGCGCGGCACGGGTATCGCCCGGCGCATCCATGACGAGCTGATCTCCGGCCGGGCCGAGGAGCGAGTTGCCCTTCTGGTCAATCCGAAGCACGGAGACGGCAAGCTCAAGGCGGTGTACGAGGGGTGGGGGTACGGACAGATCGGAACGCAGCAGCCGTTCCCCGACTCCCCGGTGTACGACGTCATGATGCGATCGCTGTGATCAGTTGCTGAGGTCCACGCGCACCGTCAGCAGGTCGGTGCCGAGGGCGCGGACCGCGGTGCTGTTGTAGCGGGGGAGGGCCTTGAGGCGGGCGCGGGCGTCGTCCTCGGGCAGGGGGTGGGCGGTACCGGTGTGCCAGGTGCCCTTGATGCGGACCCGGACCCTGGGGTCGGCCCGGAGGTTCCGTACGTACTGCGACTTGTCGCCGAACTCTGAGACGAACCAGAACGCGTTGCCGATACGGCGTCCGCCGACGGGGGTGCGCCGGGGCAGTCCGGATGTGCGGCCGGTGGTCTCCAGGAGGGTCTGGAACGGGAGCCGGGAGAGGATCGGGTTGCCGATGCGCCGCTGGAACGCTGTGACCGCCCGGTGCTTGATCTCGTGATAGCGCGACATCCGTCCATGATCCTCCCGTTCGTCGGTCTGCCGTCGGCCTCACCCCGGCACGCCGCCGCCGGCCTCGTCGCGGGCCGCGGGCGCCGCGCCCGGTAGACGTCCGCACGCGAGGCCCGCACATGCCCGGTGACGCTCGTGGTGTACATGGGGCGAACATAGCCGGTGCGGCGGCGCGTCAGTGGTGGGCGCCGTGGCGGCCGAGGGTTTCCACGGGGGGCGCGCCGGGGCGGGTCCACTGGGGAACGGGGCGGCTGGTCGCGCCCCAGGTGGCGTTCCCCTCCGCGTCCGTACGCCAGTACCAGCAGGCCTGGCGGCCCTCGGACGGGTGCCACTCGGGGTGGTCCTCCCATGCCTCGCCGCGGCCGTGGGGCGTCATGTCGAGCAGGGCGAGGGACCCGTTGACCGGCTCGTTGCCACGGCCCGTCGTGGAGTAGGCGAGGAACACGCGGTCGCCGTCGCGCAGGAAGGAGATGAGGTGCCCCATTTGCCCGCCGATCGGCGCCTCCACGCCCCGCACCGAGTACCAGGGCTGGGTGTAACCCATGAACGCGACGTAGCGGGCCACCTCGTCCCACGGGCCGGAGGTCAGGACGGCGAACGAGACGCCCCGGGCGTTGAGGTAGGCGGCGTCGTTCAGGTGCCAGGCCGTGGTGGTGCAGCCCTCGCACTGCCCTTGGTGCGGCGCGCCGTCGTACCACATGTGCTGGTAGACGACGAGCTCGTCGCGGCCCTGGAACAGGTCGAGGAACGGGACCGGCCCGTCGGCGCCGGTGACCTCGACCGTGCCGTCGAGCTCGACCATCGGCAGCCGCCGCCGGGCCGCGGCGATCGCGTCGCCCTCGCGGGTGTGCGCCTTCTCGCGGAGCAGCAGCTCCTCGCGCGCCGCCTGCCAGGTGGCCAGGTCGACGACGGGCGGCTTGCCGGGGAGGCCGCTGCTCTCGTGGCCGGGGGTGGGCGTCATGGTGTCCTCCGTGGTGTCTCTGGGCGGCGCCGTACGACGTTCAACGACGCTCACCAGAAACAGACTCCCGGCCCGGCCGGAACTCATCGCCGCGCTCCCGGGCGCGCCCTCAGAGGGCCCGGTATGTGACCGGGTCGGTGCCGGGGACGGGTTCGGCCCGGTGGAGGGTGACCAGGCGGCGGAGGTGGGCCTCGGCCTCCGATACGGCGATGTTGCGGGAGCCGTAGGGGATGTCGGGCCAGGGGCGGTTCCACTCCATGCGCTCGGCGAGCTGCCAGGGGGTGAGCGGGGTGGCGAGCAGCGCGCGGAGGTCGGCGAGGCGGGCCTCGTGGTGGTCGAGGAGGGCGCGGACGCGGGCGGGGGCGTCGGTGAACGCGTGCTGGTGGGCCGGGAGGACTTCGGCCGGGTCGAGGGCGGCGACGCGCGTCAGGGAGTCGAGGTAGTCGCCGAGCGGGTCGGTGCGGGTGGCGTCGGCCGGGTCCTCGTACAGGCCTATGTGCGGGCTGATCTCGGGGAGGAGATGGTCGCCGGAGAAGAGCCGCCCATGGCCTGGGAGGGCCGCGGGATGGGCTTCCTCCAGGTGGAGGCAGATATGGCCGGGGGTGTGGCCCGGGGTCCAGAGGGCGCGGAGCCGGCGGCCCGGGAGGTCGAGGAGTTCACCGGGGGCGATCTCGCGGTCGGGCAGGGCGGCCCGTTGCCCCGGGAGGTGCGTACGGCCCTCGGCGCGGGCGGCGCGCAGCGGGGCGAGGTGGTCCTCGGGGGCTCCGGCGGCGGCCAGCTTTTCGTCGAGGTAGTCGAGCCATTGGCCGGGGTCGGCCTGGCGGGTGCGGCGTACGACGTGGGCGTCGGCGCCGTGCATCGCGATCCACGCCCCGGAGGCCTCCCGCACCTGGCCGGAGAGGCCGTGGTGGTCGGGGTGGTGGTGGGTGACGAGGATGCCGTGGATCTCGGAGACGGCGGTGCCGCAGGCGGCGAGCCCGGCGGTGAGGGTGTCCCAGGCGGTCGGATCGTCCCAGCCGGTGTCGATGAGGACCGGTCCGCGGCCGGTGTCGAGGAGGTGGACGAGGGTATGGCCGAGCGGGTTGTCGGGGATGGGGACGGGGATGCTCCACACCCCGCCGCCGTGGTCGGTGACGCCGGTCGCCTCTGGCACGGGGTTCCCCTTTCCGCGTGTGCGGCCGGGCCGCAGCAGCGCATGCATTGCCGACTATAACGGGAACTGGTATCAGTTCTGATGCATCGTCAGATTCTCGGTGCACGGGCGGGCTTCGGCAGGAGGCATCAGCGATGGGCGACCTCATCGAGTACGGGCAGCTCTTCATCGGCGGGGCGCTGGTCGATCCGGCCGGGGCGGAGACCATCGAGGTCGTCTCGCCGCATACGGAACAGGTCATCGGGCGGGTGCCGCACGCCGCGCGGGCCGATGTGGACCGGGCGGTCGCGGCGGCGCGGCGGGCGTTCGACCAGGGGGAGTGGCCGCGTACCTCGCTGGAGGAGCGGATCGCCGTCGTCACGCGGATCAAGGACGCGGTCGCCGTGCGGCATGAGGAGATCGCGAAGGTCATCAGCGCGCAGAACGGCTCGCCGTACTCCTGGAGCGTCCTCGCCCAGGCGCTCGGCGCGATGATGGTGTGGGACTCGGCGATCACGGTGGCGCGCGACTTCACGTTCGAGGAGCGGCGGGCCGGGGTCCTCGGGCCGCTGCTGGTGCGGCGGGAGCCGGTCGGGGTGGTGGCGGCCGTCGTGCCGTGGAACGTGCCGCAGTTCGTGGCGGCGGCGAAGCTGGCACCGGCGCTGCTGGCGGGGTGTTCGGTGATCCTCAAGCCGTCGCCGGAGACGCCGCTGGACGCGTATCTGCTGGCGGAGATCGCGACCGAGGCGGGGCTGCCGGAGGGGGTGCTGTCGATCCTTCCGGCGGACCGGGACGTCAGCGAGTACCTGGTCGGGCACCCGGGGGTCGACAAGGTGTCGTTCACGGGGTCGGTGACGGCGGGCAAGCGTGTGATGGAGGTGGCCTCGCGACGGCTGACCCGGGTGACGCTGGAGCTGGGCGGCAAGTCGGCCGCGGTGATCCTGCCGGACGCGGATCTGGAGGCGGCGGTCGCGGGCATCGTGCCCAACGCGTGGATGAACAACGGTCAGGCGTGCGTCGCCCAGACCCGCATCCTCGCCCCGCGCGCCCACTACGACGAGCTGGCCGAGCGCTTCACCGCCGCCGCCTCGGCCCTGGTCGTCGGCGATCCGCTGGACCCGGCGACCCAGGTCGGCCCGCTGGTGGCGCGACGGCAGCAGCGCCGCTCGCTGGACTACATCGCGCTCGGGCAGCGCGAGGGCGCCAAGGTGCTGACGGGCGGCGGACGCCCCGAGGCGCAGGAGACGGGGTGGTATGTGGAGCCGACGCTGTTCGGGGACGTCGCCAATACGATGCGCATCGCCCGCGAGGAGATCTTCGGCCCGGTCATCTGCCTGCTGCCGTACGGGGACGAGGAGGAGGCGGCCCGGATCGCCAATGACTCCGACTACGGGCTGTCCGGCAGCGTATGGACGGCGGACGTGGCGCACGGCATCGACTTCGCGCGGCGCATCCGCACCGGTACGTACTCCGTGAACACCTTCAGCCTCGACATGCTCGGGCCGTTCGGCGGCTACAAGAACTCCGGCCTGGGGCGGGAGTTCGGCCCCGAGGGGCTGTCGTCGTATCTGGAGCACAAGATGATCCACCTGCCGCAGGGGTGGGACGGGGAGCAGGGCTGATGGGGGACCGCTGGCGGATCGAGGTCGACCACGGCGTATGCGTCGGCTCGGCGTTCTGCGTGAGCAGCGCCCCCGGCGGATTCCGGCTGGACGCGGCGCGGCAGGCGCAGCCGGTCGAGCCGGAGGCGGACGCGTCCGAGGCGGTGCTGGTGGCGGCCGAGGGATGCCCGGTGGAGGCCATCGCGATCCGGCTGCTCGCAAGCGGTGAACAGGTCTTTCCCTCCGACGACCAGTAAGGCCGTCACGCGACCAGTAAGGCCGTCACGCGGTCGGTAAGGCCGTCATGCCCACTCGGGTACAGGCACGGCCCCGTCGTTCCCGTGGAACGACGGGGCCCCGCCTGCCGTCGGGACGGCTTGCCCCTCAAAAGGCGTAGCCCTTCTCGGGCATGCGTCTGCGCGAACCTCCACCATCCGCGCGACGATCCCTGCGCGTGAGGGCGATCAGACCCAGCCCTCGCACCGGGAGATGCGGATGGCGTCCACCCGGTTGCGCGCCCCGGTCTTCCGGGTGATCGCGGCCAGGTAGTTGCGTATCGTCCCGTTGGACAGATGCAGGGTGCGGGCGATCTCCGCGATGGAGGCGCCGTCGGCCGCCAGCGACAGGACGCCCAACTCGCGCTCGGTCAAGGGGATCTCCGCCGCCTTGAGGAAGCCGTAGCCCAGCGAGTCGTCGATGAAGCGCTCCTGCTTCGCCACATGCCGGATGCCCTCCAGCAGCCGCTGTGGCGGGGCGTTCTTGTCGATGTACCCGAGGGCCCGGGCCTTGTGCGCGCGGCGCAGCTGGCCGGGGCGCCCGGCGTTGGCCAGGACGAGCAGTCCGGACTCGGGGCCGCTCTCCGCCGCCGGGGCCTCGGCCATGAGCTTGCCCAACTCGCCCTTGCGCGCGGCCTTGTCGGAGCCGGGGCAGTCCGTGTCGACGACGCAGACGTGCGGTTGTAAGGAGCGGGCTCTGCTACGCGCGTCGCGCCATGCGGCACACGCCACTTCGAACTCAGGTTCGGCTTGTATCAGTGCGGCCAACGCGGACCGCAGCAGGTATGAATCATGTACCAGAAGAACCCGAATCACGGAGTTCTTCACCCCCTGTAGATGTTGAGCCGTCGCACGCCGTCGTCGCTCTGTCGCGCGCCGTTCATGAATACCGGGATTGCCCGGACCCTGAACGCGAAATTTGAGCCAAAGGGGGGCGTGCAGGCGCACATCTTGCTGTCGACGCGCGCCCCTGGGGGCGCATCGTGCGCTGTATGCGCCCCTGTCGCGCTTCGCCGTACGGACGGCCTGCGGGGGGAGGGGGGAAGTGTGGAGGGAGCGGAGGAGAGAGATCAGACGCGCTCGGTCGGCGCCGTCAGGTCGATCAGTCGGCAGACCGTCTCGATGTCGATTTTGACCTGGGCGATCGAGGCCCGCCCCGACAGCCAGGTGATCAGCGCCGAATGCCAGGTGTGCTCGATGACCCGTACGGCGGACAGCTGCTCGGCCGTCGGCGGGCCCTCCAGGCCCATCGCGTCGAGGATGATCGCGGTGGTGAGCCGGGAGACCATGTCCACCTCGGGGCTCACCGAACGGTCGGCGAAGGTGAGGGCCCGTACCATCGCGTCCGCCAGGTGGGGTTCGCGCTGGAGCGCGCGGAAGGCGCGCATCAGGGTCTGGGCGACGCGGGTGGCCGGGTCGTCCTCGGTCGGCGGGCGCTTGCGCAGCGTCTCGTGCATGTGCTGCAACTGGTCCTGCATGGTGGCCACCAGCAGATGGACCTTGGAGGGGAAGTAGCGGTAGAGGGTGCCGAGCGCCACGCTGGAGTTTTCGGCCACCTCGCGCATCTGGACCGCGTCGAAGCCGCCGCGGCTGGCCAGCCGGGCACTGGCGTGCAGGATGCGCCGACGACGCGCCTCCTGCCGCTCGGTCAGCTGCAGGGAGGCCGGCTTGACTTCTGCGGTCATTTGTCTCACTTCGGGTGCATAGTGTCTGCGCTGCGGTTGACAAACGGACACCGTGCATGATGGCAGGGTCGGCCTAGGGGCGCGAGTCAGTGAAACTCGTTCTAGGGTCGCGTGTCGCTTGAGTCCGACGGCCGGCCAGAAGAAGGGCGTTTGTCCCGCTCGCGCCGATTTGGTCCTGTCCCCAGAAGAACGCACCTCGCGCAAGAGGCTACCGAGTGGTAGGGATCACCTGATCCGGCTCCGGCGGCGATGGGTTCGCCAGGTATCTTCGAGACTTCTCCGGCTATCTGTTGGCTATCTGTTAGTGAAACTTGTTCTAGATAATCGTGAGCGGCTACGCTCCCGCTGACGTGCATCAAGGAGGGGGCGCGAGTGACCGCAGAGGCCGCGCAGGAGACCGGAGTCGACCCGCTTCGGACCGGGCCCCCCGCCCCCGCGGAGGGCCGGGCCCAGGGGGGTGACCGGCCGCTGCGCATCGCGCTGCTGAGCTATAAGGGGAACCCGTTCTGCGGAGGCCAGGGCGTCTACGTACGTCATCTCTCCCGCGAACTCGCCCGGCTCGGCCACACCGTCGAGGTGATCGGCGCGCAGCCGTACCCGGTGCTCGACGCCGAGGACGGCGTCACCCTCACCCAGCTGCCCAGCCTCGACCTCTACCGCCAGCCCGATCCGTTCCGCAACCCCGGGCTCGGGGAGTACCGGGACTGGGTCGACGCCCTGGAGGTCGCCACCATGTGGACCGGCGGCTTCCCCGAGCCGCTCACCTTCAGCCTGCGCGCCCGCCGCCATCTGGCCGCCCGGCGCGGTGCTTTCGACGTCGTCCACGACAACCAGACCCTCGGCTACGGGCTGCTGGGCATGGAGCGCACCGGCTTCCCGCTGGTGACCACCATCCACCATCCGATCACCGTGGACCGCCAGTTGGAGCTGGACGCCGCGGACGGCTGGAAGCGCCGCCTCTCCGTGCGGCGCTGGTACGGCTTCACCCGCATGCAGAAGCGGGTGGCCCGGCAGCTGCCCTCGGTGCTCACCGTCTCCGGCTCCTCGCGCCGGGAGATCGTCCAGCACCTCGGCGTCCGGCCGGGGCGGGTGCACGTCGTCCACATCGGCGCGGACACCGGACTGTTCTCGCCCGACCCCGCCGTGCCGGTCGTCCCCGGGCGGATCGTGACCACCTCCAGCGCCGACGTACCGCTCAAGGGCCTGGTCCACCTGGTCGAGGCGCTCGCCAAGGTCCGGGCCGAGAACCCCGCCGCCCACCTCGTGGTCGTCGGCAAGCGCCCCGAAGAGGGGCCGGTGGCCGCCGCCATGGCCCGCTACGGGCTCCAGGGCGCCGTCGAGTTCGTCAAGGGCATCAGCGACCCCGAACTCGTCGACCTCATCCGCGGTGCCCAGATCGCCTGTGTGCCCTCGCTGTACGAGGGGTTCTCGCTGCCCGCCGCCGAGGCCATGGCCACCGGCACCCCGCTGGTCGCCACCACCGGCGGCGCCATCCCCGAGGTCGCGGGCGCCGACGGCGAGACCTGCCTCGCCGTACCGCCCGGCGACGCGGGCGCGCTCGCCGCCGCCCTCAACCGGCTGCTGGCCGACGACGCCCTGCGCGGGCGCCTCGGCGCCGCCGGACGGGAGCGGGTGCTGCGCCGCTTCACCTGGGAGCAGGCCGCCCGCGGCACCGTCGAGCAGTACCGCGCGGCGATCGGCGCGCAGGCCCGTGCCGCCCGCGCCGTACGCACCCGCGCCGCGCGCTGACCGCCCCCCTTCGCTTCCACCCGACCCCACGACCCCGCCTGACGAAAGCAGACCCCCCGTGCTGACCGTCGATTTCTCCCGCTTCCCGCTCGCCGCCGGCGATCGCGTCCTCGACCTGGGCTGTGGCGCCGGACGCCACGCCTTCGAGTGCTACCGGCGCGGCGCGCGGGTCGTCGCGCTCGACCGCAACGGCGACGAGATACGCGAGGTCGCGAAGTGGTTCGCCGCCATGGAGGAGGCCGGTGAGGCCCCCGCCGGGGCCACCGCCACCGCGATGGAGGGCGACGCGCTGGCCCTGCCGTTCCCGGACGACAGCTTCGACGTCGTCATCATCTCCGAGGTGATGGAGCACATACCCGACGACAAGGGGGTGCTCGCCGAGATGGTGCGGGTGCTGCGCCCCGGCGGCCGGATCGCCGTCACCGTGCCGCGCTACGGGCCCGAGAAGGTGTGCTGGGCGCTGTCGGACGCGTACCACGAGGTGGAGGGCGGCCACATCCGCATCTACCGCGGCGACGAACTCCTGGAGCGGATGCGCGAGGCCGGGCTGCGGCCGTACGGCACCCATCACGCGCACGGGCTGCACAGCCCGTACTGGTGGCTCAAGTGCGCGTTCGGGGTGGACAACGACCAGGCGCTGCCGGTGCGCGCGTACCACAAGCTGCTGGTCTGGGACATCATGAAGAAGCCGATGGCCACGCGGCTCGCCGAACAGGCGCTGAACCCGCTGATCGGCAAGAGCTTCGTGGCGTACGCGACCAAGCCCCACGAGACCAAGCCCGACGTGTCCAGCGAGGCTCACGTGTCCAGCGAGGCCCACACCTCCCGTGAGGCCCAGGCGTGACGGCGCGCGGCCCGCGCCCCGGCCCCCGTACCGAACGGCTCACCCTGCCCGGCGTCCTCACCGCCGACGAGGCCCTGCGCACCGTCGAGGGCATCGCCGCGGTCCAGCGCGCGGACGGCGCCATACCGTGGTTCCGGGGCCACCACCTCGACCCGTGGGACCACGTCGAGGCCGCGATGGCGCTGGACGCGGCGGGTGAACACCGGCGCGCCGAGGCCGCCTACCGCTGGCTTGCCGACCACCAGAACCCCGACGGCTCCTGGTACGCCGCCTACCCCGACACCCCGTCCGGGGTGGCCGCCGACGCCCCCACCGACCGCGGCCGCGAGACCAACTTCTGCGCGTACGTCGCCGTCGGCGTCTGGCACCACTATCTGGCCACCGGCGACGACACGTTCCTCGACCGGCTGTGGCCGACCGTCTTCGCCGCCGTCGAGTTCGTGCTGAAGCTGCAGCAGAGCGGCGGCCAGATCGGCTGGCGGCGCAAGTCCGACGGCACCATCGACACGGACGCCCTGCTCACCGGCTCCTCCTCCATCTACCAGGCGCTGCGCTGCGCGCTGGCCATCGCCGAACACCGCGAGGACCCGCAGCCGGACTGGGAGCTGTCGGCGGGGCTGCTCGGGCACGCGATACGCCACCACCCCGAGCGCTTCCTGGACAAGAACCAGTACTCGATGGACTGGTACTACCCGATCCTCGCCGGCGCCCTCACCGGCCCCGCCGCCACCGCCCGCATCGAGGCGGGCTGGGACCGCTTCGTCGTCCCGGGCCTGGGCATCCGCTGCGTATCGCCCAACCCGTGGGTGACCGGCGGCGAGAGCTGCGAACTCGCCCTGGCCCTGTGGGTGATCGGCGAGTCCGACCGCTCGGTGGAGATCCTGCGCTGGATTCAGCGGCGGCTGCGCGCGGACGACGGGATGTACTGGACGGGGTACGTCTACGAGGACGACGCCGTCTGGCCCGAGGAGCGCACCACCTGGACCGCGGGCTCCCTGCTGCTGGCCGTGGCCGCACTGGGCGGGGACGAGGCGACCACGGCCGTCTTCAGCGGCGAGCACCTGCCGCGGGGGCTGGACTCGGACTGCTGCGGGTAGACGTGCGCGTCAGCCGCGGCGGATGCGGCCCGCCACGGCGTGGCCGATGAACAGGTAGACCACCGCGGGCAGACCGTAGTTGAGGACCGTCCGCACCCAGTCCGTATCCATCGTGAACAGGTCGTGGGACCAGCCCGCGAGCCAGCCCGCCGCGTCGCGGACCACGGTCACGAGGTCGTTGGCGGGGTTGGCGTCCAGAAGGGCGAAGACGATCCACAGACCGAGGATCACGGCGGTGATGTCCGCGACGACCATCACGACGGTCGCCGCCTGGTTGTTTCCGTAGCGATAAGTTCGGGACATGCCGGACGTGTTGCCCCGGCGGGCGCGATGAAACCACTCAGGTGTTCAATTCCGCGAGCACCCGCAGCGTCGCCGGGTCCGGGGCGATCACCAGCAGGTCCGTCACCGGGCCCGTGCGCCACAGCTCCAGCCGCTCGGCGATGCGCCCGCGCGGGCCGATGAGGGAGACCTCGTCGGCGAAGGCGTCCGGGACGGCCGCGATGGCCTCGTCGCGGCGGCCCGCGAGGAAGAGGTCCCGCACCCGGCGCGCCTCGTCCTCGTAGCCCATGCGGGCCATCAGATCGGCGTGGAAGTTGCGGGTCGCGTGGCCCATGCCGCCGATGTAGAAGCCGAGCATCGCCTTCACCGGAAGCAGCCCCTCCGCGATGTCGTCGCACACCCGCGCCTGGGCCATCGGCGCCACCATGAAGCCGTCGGGCGCCTCGGCGAGGGCCGCCTCGTACAGCGGGGTCCGCCGCGGCGACCAGTACAGCGGCAGCCAGCCGTCGGCGATGCGCACGGTCTGGGCGATGTTCTTGGGCCCCTCGGCGCCGAGCAGCACCGGCAGATGGGGGCGGAGCGGGTGGACGATGGGCCTGAGCGGTTTGCCGAGCCCGGTGGCGTCCGGCCCGGCGTACGGATGCGCGTGGTAGCGCCCGTCGAGCCGTACGGGCGCCTCCCGGCGCAGTACCTGCCGGATGACGTCGACGTACTCCCGGGTGGCGGTGAGCGGGCTCTTCGGGAACGGCCGTCCGTACCAGCCCTCCACGACCTGCGGCCCCGACAGGCCGAGGCCGAGCATCATGCGCCCGCCGGAGAGGTGGTCGAGGGTGAGCGCCTGCATCGCGGTGGCGGTGGGGGTGCGGGCGGCCATCTGCGCGATCGCGGTGCCGAGCTTGACGCGGGAGGTGTGGGCGGCGATCCAGGTGAGCGGGGTGAAGGCGTCCGAGCCCCAGGACTCGGCGGTCCAGACGGAGTGATAGCCCAGCTCCTCGGCCTGCCGGGCGAGTTCCAGATGGCGGGGGTCGGGGCCGCGGCCCCAGTAGCCGAGCGCCAGGCCGAGCCGCATGACAACCCCTCCCCGATGCCTCCGCCGCCTCTGACGTCGCGTCAGGCCCGCGTTGTCGCTGGACTGTACGGGCGGGCTGTGTACATGGCAACGGCCCCTCGCCCGGACCGGGAGAGGGGCCGTGTCGGCTGTGCCGCGTCAGCCGCGCTGGATGCCCGTGGTGTCCTGGAGCACGCCGCGCCGCCCGTCCTGCGTCTGTGCGACGAGCGCCTGACCGCGCTGCTCGACCGCCAGGTACCAGGTGCCGGGGGCCAGTTCGGCGATGGCGCTCGACGAGCCGTCCTCGGCGAACAGCGGCCGGGCCACCGGCACCGCGAACCAGAACGGCGTGAAGTCGGAGCCGCCCGCCGCCGGGGCCGGAGCGGCCGGGCCGGGCTGGCCCGGCTGACCGCCGAAGGAGGGCTGACCCGGCTGGCCGCCGTGCGGCTGACCGGGCTGGGCGCCGCCCGGGCCCGGGTAGCCGTAGCCCGGCTGCGGGGCCGGTGCGCCGTACGGGGCCTGCATGCCGTACGGGGACGGGGCCTGCGGGGCGGGCGCGGGCATCAGCGGCGCCTTGAGGGCCGGGACGCGCGGGGTCGCGATGACCGCCGCGGCCATGGCGAGGGTCGCCACCAGCGCGAGGATGGCGCCGACACCCGGGGTGCCCTTGTCCGGCGTCACCATGAGCGACCACAGCGAGTCCCAGGCGGCGACCACGACGAAGCCGGAGCCCCACTGGTCGAGGGTGAGTCCGCTGACCTTACGGCTCTCGGGCTGGAACCGCCCAGCGATGACCAGCCCCGCGCCGATCAGCCCGATCAGGAACACCGACGGAAGGACGACCAGGAGTAGGTCCGTGTCCCAGCCATTCGGCATGTCGGTGCAGTACGGGCCGTCACAATCGGCCGAGTAGAAGTCGAGGAAGGAGGCGATGAAGAGCAACACCGCTGCTCCGATCACCACGCCGTCGCCTCGAGTGAGGGAGCGGATGTTCAACGTGAGTCCTTTGTTGTTTTCTCGTGTACGGACGCTGGCCGCCAGGCGCGGTTGGCGCGAAGGCGTCGGGGGTGGACCCATCGTACGGGGGAATCAACCTGATGAGACCGGGGGTAGGGCATCGGTATCCCGGTCGTGACCTCGCGTTCGGTTGTCGGAGACTTACCTGTTCAAGAAGTCCGTAATGCCCTGCGCGATCCCGAGGGCGGCACGCTCACGCCACTTCGGATCGGTCAGTTCCCCGGCGTCTTTGGAGTCGCGCATATTGCCGCACTCGATGAACACTTTCGGAACGGTGGAGAGATTGAGGCCGCCAAGATCTCCGCGCACATTCAACCCGCTGCCGTCGCCGATGTAGTCGGCGGGCGCACTGCCGGTGGCATCCATGAATTCGCTCCGCACCTGTTCGCCGAGTCGGCGGGAGGGCGCTGCGATCTCGGAGGTGTCGGCGCCGCCGCCGCGCACGGACTTGGGCAGGATGACGTGGAAGCCGCGGTCCCCGGCGGGGGCGCCGTCCGCGTGGACGGACACCACGGCGTCGGCGTGCGCGCTGTTCCCGATGCGGGCGCGTTCGTCCACGCACGGCCCGTACGGGCGGTCGTCGTCCTGCGTGAACTTCACGGTCGCGCCGCGCGCTTCGAGGAGGGCGCGGGCGCGGCGGGAGACATCGAGCGTGAAGGACGCCTCGGCGTAGCCGGATTCGGTGGCCGTGCCGGTGGTGTCGCACTCCTTCTCGTTGGTGCCGATGTCGACGCGGCGGGCGATCTCGGACGTGTGATCGCGGTTGTTCGGATTGTGGCCGGGGTCGAGGACGACGACCTTGCCGGTGAGCGGTTTGCCGTCGCTCTTGGGTGAGTCTGAAGGTGATTGCGGGGGCTGAGCGGGCAGCGGCGAGGAGGTCGACGAGACGGTCGGGAGGGAGGAGGCGGGTGTGCCGCCGTCGTCGTCGCCCTGCCCCAGGTTGTCCCACAGCAGCCAGCCGCCGAGGCCGAGGGGCGCCAGGGCGGCCAGGACGAGGGCGAGGGTGCCGCCGCGGCGGCCGGGGGCGGAGAAGAAGCTGCCGTTCGACACGTCGGCGATGGTAGCGGCTGCGGGTCAGACGGGTGGGGTCGTCCCGGTACGGCGCAGTACGCGCAGCGAGCGGGTCGCGGAGACCTCGGTGAACGCGCCGGAGGCGAGGGCGCGGCGGTAGATCCGGTACGGGGCCTGCCCGCCGTCGGCCGGGTCGGGGAACACGTCGTGGATGACGAGGAGCCCGTCGGGCGCGACGTGGGGCGCCCAGCCCTCGTAGTCGGCGGCCGCGTGCTCGTCGGTGTGCCCGCCGTCGATGAAGACGAGCGCCAGTGGCTTTCCCCACACCTCGGCGACCCGAGGGGAGCGCCCGACGGCGGCGATGACGTGGTCTTCGAGCCCCGCGGCGTGCAGGGTGCGGCGGAAGGTGGGCAGCGTGTCCATCCGGCCGACCTCGGGGTCGACGACGTCGGGGTCGTGGTACTCCCAGCCGGGCTGCTGCTCCTCGGAGCCGCGGTGGTGATCCACCGTGATGGCTACGGTGCCCGTTGCGCGGGCGGCGTCGGCGAGGAGGAGGGTGGAGCGGCCGCAGTACGTCCCCACTTCGAGCAGCGGCAGCCCGCCGAGCCGGGCGGCGGCGTCGGCGGCGGCCGCGTAGAGGGCGAGGCCCTCGTCGGTGGGCATGAAGCCCTTGGCTCGCTCGAACGCGTCGAGAACGGCGGTGGCAGGCTGAGTCACGCGCCCATCCTGCCGCATGGGGGGCCGGGCTTCCGCTCCCGGGTGCGGCCCGGCTGGGGCTGTGCGGGGCCGGGGTTTCGCTGCCGGGTGCGGCCCGGTGGCCGGTTTGTGCCCACCCGTTCCGCCCCGCGGAACGATTGCCCACAAACCGGTGGGGTTCGGTGCCCATGAGCTGGCGGGTGCTGGTGTTCACGAACCGGTGGGTCCGGTGCCCGCGAACTGGGCGGGGTGCGGTGCCAACGAACCGGCGGGTGCCCACGAAAACCGGCGGGTGCTGGTGTTCACGAACCGGTGGGTCTGGTGCCCTGAACCGGGCGGGGTGTGGGGCCAGCGAACTGGCGGGTCTGGCGCTCACGAACCGGGCGGGGTTTGGTGCCCACCAAAACCGGCGGGTTCGGTGCCCGCGAACCGGCAAAACCGGGCGGGGGCCGGTGGTCGTGAACCGGCCGGGCCGGGTCGGGGTCTGGGGCGGAGCCCCAGTTTCGGGAAGGGGCGGGGTGGGGGAAATGCCCCGGCACCACAAACCGGCGGCGGGCGCGGTGCCCGCTAAACCGCCAGGGTGTGGTGTCCGTGAACCGGGCGAGACCCAGTGGCCGCGAACCGGCAGAGGTCGGGGTCTGGGGCGGGGCCCCAGGTTCGGGAAGGGGCGGGGTGGGGGAGAGGCCCCGGCGCCGCCCGCCGTAGCTGACCTTCCGTCAGAGGGGAACCGGTTCTAGTATCGCGCCATGGGCATCGCCGTCACGGGAGACCAAGGGGAACTGGCGCGAGCGGTACGGGGGTGGCTGAAGAGGGCCGCGCCGCCCGAGGCGGTGCGGAAGGCGCTCGACGTCGCGCCCGGCGACGGCGGCAGGCCCCCGTACTGGCCAGGGCTGGCCGCCCAAGGCCTGCTCGGGCCGCATCTGCCGGAGGAGCGGGGCGGAGGCGGCGGAGGGCTGACGGACCTCGCCGTCGTCCTGGAGGAGACGGGGCGGGCCGCGCTGCCCGGGCCGTATCTGCCCACCGTGCTGGCCTCCGCCGTACTGCACCGCGCCGGACAGGACGAACTCGTCGCGGGCCTCGCCGACGGCACCCGCACCGCGGCCGTCGCGTTCGGCCCCGGGTCGCTCACCGCCGTACCCGGCCCGGACGGCGAGCTGGTCCTCGACGGCTGCGCACCGCCCGTCCTGGGCGCGGGGGACGCCGACGTGATCGTCCTCGCCGCGGCGATACACCACACGGTGACCATATGGCTGGCCGTGGACCGCGCCGACCTCACCGTCCGCGTCCAGGACAGCGCCGACCCCACCCGCCCGACCGCCGAGGTACGCGCCTCCGCCGTGGCCGTCCCCGAGGGCCGGGTGCTGGACGTCGACCCGGCGCTCGTCACCGACCTGGCGGCCGTCCTGTTCGCCGCCGAGGCGTGCGGCACGGCGGGCTGGGCGCTGGAGACGGCGGTCGGGCACGCCCGGGTGCGGGAGCAGTTCGGGCGGCCGATCGGGCAGTTCCAGGCCGTGAAGCACCTGTGCGCCGACATGCTCGTCCGCGTCGAGCAGGCCCGCGCCCTCACCTGGGACGCGGCCAGGACGCAGGACGAGCCCCCAGCCGTCCGCGGGCTCACCGCCGCGCTCGCCGCCGCCACCGCGCTGGACGCCGCGTACGGCTGCGCCAAGGACTGCGTCCAGATCCTCGGCGGCCTCGGCTTCACCTGGGAACACGACGCCCACCTCCATCTGCGCCGCGCCACCACGGCCCGCGCCCTGCTCGGCACCGGCGCACACCACCGATTACGCGCCGCCCGCCTCGCCGCCACCGGCGCCCGCCGTGAACTGCGGCTCGACCTCCCGCCCGAGGCCGAGACCCACCGCCGCAGCGCCCGCGCCGTCATCGCGACGGCGCGCGGGCTGGACCCGGGCGCCGCCCGGCGCGCCCTCGCGTCCACCGGGTACGCCGCACCGCATCTGCCACCCCCGTACGGCCTCGGCGCGGGCCCCCTGCACCAGCTCGTCATCGAGCGCGAGCTGCGCGAGGCGGGCGTGGTCCTCAGCGATCTGGGCGTCGCCACCTGGGTGGTGCCCTCGCTCATCGCGTACGGCACGGACGCCCAGCGCGAACGCTTCCTGCTGCCGACGCTCCGTGGCGAACTGCGCTGGTGCCAGCTGTTCTCCGAGCCCGACGCGGGCTCCGACCTCGCCGCGCTGCGCACCCGGGCCGAGCGGACGGCGGAGGGCGGGTGGCGGGTCAGCGGGCAGAAGGTGTGGACGTCGGGGGCGCGGACGGCGGACTACGGCATCCTGCTGGCCCGTACGAACCCGGCGGCGCCCAAGCACAAGGGGCTCGGCTACTTCCTGGTCGACATGAAGCGGACCGCCGGAATCACCATCCGCCCCCTGCGCGAGATCACCGGGGAATCCCTCTTCAACGAGGTGTACCTGGACGACGCGCTGCTCCCGCCGGACGCGGTGGTGGGCGAGGCGGACGCGGGCTGGGCGGTCGCCCGGAACACCCTCGGCAACGAACGCGTCCACATGGCCGACCAGCTGACCTTCGACACCGGCCTGGAGGCGCTGATCGCATCCGTTCCGGATACCGGCCCGGAGCGCGAGCGCGTCGGCGGGCTCCTGGCCGAGGCCCACGCCCTCGCCTGCATCGGGCTGCGCACCACGCTGCGTCAGGTGTCCGGGGTGGAGCCGGGCGCGGGCGCGAGTGTCCGCAAGCTCGTCCAGACCGCCCACCAGCAGAAGGTCGCCGAACTCGCCTTGGAGCTGCTGGGACCCGGCGGCGCGGTGCGCGAGGGCGCGGGGGAGCGGGCCCTGCACGGCTTTCTGATGTCACGCTGTCTGACCATCGCGGGCGGTACGACCCAGGTGCAGCTGAACGTCGTCGCGGAACGGCTGCTCGGCCTGCCCCGCGACCCGTCGCCGACCGGATGACGACCGCCTGATGACCGCCTACGACCACCCGACGACCGTCTGCCCCTGGTCCTAGGACCCGCGTCGTCCGCAAATGCGCAGAAATGCGGATGCGTTGGATCGTGGTGCGATGCGAGCATCACCGGCATGTCCACCCCAACTCCCCCTCCGCATGCCATTTCCTCCCCACCCGCCCCCGCGATACGCCCGCCGCGCGCCGCGCCGCCGGTGTGGGCGGTGCTGCTGGCCGCCTGTGCCGGACAGTTCCTGGTGGTCCTCGACGTATCGGTGGTCAACGTCGCCCTGCCGTCCATCCGCACGGACCTGGGGCTCGGCGAGACCGCGCTGCAGTGGGTGGTCAACGCCTACGCGCTGGCCTTCGCCGGATTCCTGCTGCTCGGCGGGCGCGCGGCCGACCTCTTCGGTCGCAAGCGGGTCTTCCTCACCGGGCTCGGTCTGTTCACCGCCGCCAGCCTGGCCGGTGGCGTCGCCCAGCAGCCCTGGCAACTGATCGCGGCCCGCACCCTCCAGGGCCTGGGCGCGGCCGTGCTCTCACCGGCCACGCTCACCATCCTCACCACCGCCTTCCCGCACGGCGCGGCCCGCACCCGCGCCATCGGCACCTGGACGGCGGTCGGCGCGGGCGGGGGAGCGGCGGGCGGGCTGGTCGGCGGGGTGCTCACCGAGTATCTGTCCTGGCGCTGGGTGCTGCTGGTCAACGTGCCGGTGGGCGTGGTGGTGCTGGTGGCCGCGGTGGTGTGGCTGACCGAGGGCCGCACCGGGGCGGTACGACGGCTCGACGTCCCCGGCGCGGTGCTGGTCACGGCGGGCGTCGCGGCGCTCGCGTACGGCATCGTGCAGACCGAGCCGTACGGATGGGGCGCCGCCGCCTCGCTGGGCCCGCTGCTCGCCGGGCTGGCGCTGCTCGCGGTGTTCGTGGCCGTCGAGGCGCGCACCGAGGAACCGCTGATGCCGCTGCGGCTGTTCCGCATCCGGGCGGTCACGGCAGCGAACGCGGTGATGGTGGTGTGCGGCGGCGGCATGTTCGCGATGTGGTACTTCATGTCGCTCTACTTGCAGAACGTGTTGCACTACAGCCCGGTCAAGGCCGGTCTCGCCTTCCTTCCGCACACCTTGTCGATCATCCTCGGCTCGAAGCTCGCGCCCCGGCTGATGACCCGGCTGGACGGAAAGCTGCTGGCGATCGCGGGCGGTTCGCTGGCCGTCGTCGGCTACGCGTGGCAGAGCCGGATGGACGCGGACGGCACCTTCGCCGGTACGGTGCTGGGCCCCGCGATCGTGATGTCCCTCGGGTCCGGGCTGATGATGACCCCGCTCGCCGCCGCCGCGACCTCGGGCGCGGCCCCGTCCGAGGCGGGGTTGGTGTCGGGGCTGGTCAACACCTCGCGGCAGATCGGCGGAGCGCTCGGCCTGACGGTGCTGGCGACGGTCGCGGCCGAGCGGATCACGGCCCGCGGCGGGGGCGGGCCGGAGGCGCTTGCCGCCGGGTACGGCCATGCGTTCGTCGTGGCCACGGGGATCATCGCGGCGGCGGTGGTGCTGATGGCCGTGGCCCTGCCACGCACCCCGGCCGCGACCCGCGCGGACGCCTGAGCAAGACGCCGTCCAGGAACCTGTTACAGCCAGCCGTTCTGGCGGGCCGCCCGGACCGCCTCCATGCGGTTACGGGTCTGGGTCTTGCCGATCGCCGAGGAGAGATAGTTGCGCACGGTGGCGGGGGAGAGGTGCACCTTGGCCGCGATGTCGGCCACCGTCGCGCCGTCCACCGCCGCCGACAGCACATCGCGCTCGCGCTGGGTGAGCGGATTGGGGCCCGCGCTGAGCGCGGCCGCGGCCAGGCCCGGGTCGATCACGCGCTCACCCGCCAGCACCCGGCGGATCGCGACCGCCAACTCCTCCACCGGCCCGTCCTTGACCAGGAACCCGGCGGCCCCCGCCTCCATCGCCCGGCGCAGATAGCCGGGGCGGCCGAAAGTGGTGAGGATCAGCACCTGGCAGTCCGGCAGCGCCTGGCGCAGCGCGGCGGCGGCGTCCAGTCCGCTGCGGCCCGGCAGCTCGATGTCCAGCAGCGCGACATCGGGTCCGGTCTCCAGCGCGCGCGGCACGATCTCGTCGCCGTCGCCGACCTGCGCGACGATCTCGAAGTCCTCTTCCAGGCCGAGCAGTAGAGCCAGCGCGCCCCGCATCATTCCCTGGTCCTCGGCGAGCAGCAGCTTGATCACGCCGTGCGGACCCCCTTGGCCTGCGGGCCTTGCCCGGGCTCCCTCATCTCCATCGAGTCCTCCGTATCCACCGGCAGTTCGGCGACGAGCCGGAAGCCCCGGCGCCCGTCGGGGCCGGACTCCAGCGAGCCGCCCGCCGCGGCCAGCCGCTCGGCCAGCCCCTTGAGGCCCGTCCCGCCGCTGCTGTCCTCGCCCTCGCCCTTGTCGGCCGGACGGGAGCCTACGCTGTGCCCGTTGTCGGTGATCACCAGCCGTACCCGGTCGATGCCACCGCGGATGTCGATCTCGCAGCGGGCCGCCCCGCTGTGCCGCACCACATTGGTGACGCCCTCCCGCACCACCCAGCCCAGCAGCGCTTCCGCCTGGGGCGACAGCGGCGGTCCGGAGCGGTGGACGTTGGCCTCGATACCGGAGGCGTCGAGCACCGAGCGGGCCCGGTCCAGCTCGGTGTCCAGGCTGCCCTCGCGGTAGCCGGTGACGGCCTCGCGGATCTCGGTCAGCGCCTGGCGGCCGACCGCCTCGATGTCCGCGGCCTGGCCCAAAGCGGCCTCCAGATCGCGCGGGGCGAGCCGGCGCACGGCCTCCGCCTTGACCACCACGACCGACATGGTGTGCCCGAGGAGGTCGTGCAGATCGCGGGAGAAGCGCAGCCGCTCCTTCTCCACCGCCGTACGGGCCAGCTCCTGGCGGGTGGCGCGGAGCTGGGCGACGGTCTCGAAGAGGGACAGGACGGCCGCCGTCACCAGACCGGACAGGACGGTGCCGTAGCCGACCGTCAACGAGTCCGAGGGCCCGCCGCGCACACTCGCGATGACCCCGGCGGAACCGGCGAATGTGAGGATGACGGGCCCCAGAAACCTGCGTCCCCGGAGCACGATCCCGGTGGCCAGGGACAGCAGCGGGAAGCACAGCAGCCAGTTCCTGGCGTAGCCGATGCCCAGGGCGAAGGCAACTGCGGCCAGTCCGGCGAGGGCCAGGACTGGGGCCCGGGTGGCGCGGCGCCGTGGGTCGAGGCCGGTGTAGACGGTGGCCACGTAGAACCCCACGAAGGCCGCCAGACCGAGGCCGCCGAGCCAGGGCAGCGGCGTCCCGCCCCCGACGAGGTGCCTCGCGTCGGGGGTGAGCAGGAACAGCCAGGGCAGGAAGGCCCGGCGGCCCGGCGGCTTGAGCCGCTCGATGTCCACAGCAGTGGCGTACATGGGACCGACCTTACGGACGCCGGTATGAGCCGGGCAGATGCGGATGTCCGGGGATGGCCGTGACATTTGTCCCGGGTGCGGTGACGAACGGCCCCGACGGGCGCGTACGAGGGCGTACGTACGCACCGGCCGGGCGTGCGGGGACCGCCGGGCAACCGGAACTGACGCCCTGTCAGCAGTCTTCCCCCTCCAGGGGGATTGGGCTATACAGGTGCCATCGGCTAGAACGCGTTCTAAACGCGGCGCGGCCCTGCCGACCAGTGACGACCCCGGCGCGGCCGACGGTGCGGACGGGCGGGCCGGGGTCTTCCCGCCTCTCCCGTCAAGGCCAAGGAGTGCTGCCGCCCTATGCCCATCGACGCCGCCACGGCCGTCTCGGCCGAGCCCCGGACCACCGCCCTCGCCTGGGGACACAAGGACATCCAGCTCTACCACCTGGGCATCGGCGCCGGAATCCCGGCCACCGACCCCGATGAGCTGCGCTACACCCTGGAGAACCAGCTGCACGTCCTGCCCAGCTTCGCCACCGTCGCGGGCGGCCGCATGGCGCTCGCCGGAGGGCTGAACGGCCCGGGGATCGACGTCGACCTCGCGGCCGTCCTGCACGGCGGCCAGACCGTCGAACTCCACCGGCCGATCCCCGTCGCCGGGGACGCCACCCAGACGTCCCGGGTCGCGGCGGTGTACGACAAGGGCAAGGCCGCGGTCATCGTGCTGCGCACCGAGGCGGCCGACGCGGACGGCCCGCTGTGGACCTGCGACAGCCGTATCTTCGTCCGCGGCGAGGGCGGCTTCGGCGGCGAGCGCGGCCCCTCCGAGCGGCTGGAGACCCCCGCCCGGGAGCCCGACCGCACGGTGGAACGGGCCATCCGGGAGGACCAGGCGCTGCTGTACCGGCTCTCCGGGGACTGGAACCCGTTGCATGCCGACCCCGGGTTCGCCAAGGTCGCCGGGTTCGAGAAGCCGATCCTGCACGGGCTGTGCTCGTACGGCATGGTCCTCAAGGCGGTCGTGGACACCGAGCTGGGCGGCGACGTCGCCCGGGTGCGCTCGTACACCACGCGCTTCGCCGGGGTGGTCTACCCGGGCGAGACGCTGCGCGTCCGGATGTGGCGGGACGAGGGGCGCGTCCAGGTGACGGCGAGCGCCGTCGAGCGGGACGACGCGCCCGTGCTCGGCGACACGGTCGTCGAGCACGTCTGACCTTGCTATCCCACTTATCCAAGAGGAGCCGCTGTGCGCGCAGCCGTACTGCACGAGACGGGACAGGACAAGCTCGAAGTCCTCGACGACATCGAGGCGGTGGGCTTCGGCCCCGGCAAGGTCCGGCTGCGTATCCGGGCCACCGGGCTGTGCCACTCCGACCTCTCCGCGATGGGCGGCGTCCTGCCGCAGCCCGTCCCCTTCGTCCCCGGCCACGAGGGTGCGGGCGAGATCGTGGAGGTCGGCGACGGGGTGACCGGGCTGAGCCCCGGCGACCGGGTGCTGGTGTGCTGGCTGCCCGCGTGCGGCGGCTGTCCGTCCTGCAAACGCGGTCAGTCCCAGCTGTGTCTGTCCGGGTTCATGAACGCCGGAACGCCTAACTTCAAGCGCGCGGGCGACGGCGCCGACCAGGTCTTCGGCATGGCCGGGACCGGGACCTTCGCCGAGGAGGTCGTCCTCCCCGCGCCCTGCGCCGTGCCCATCCCCGACGACGTCCCGTACGACATCGCCGCCCTCATCGGCTGCGGCGTGACCACCGGTCTCGGCGCGGCCCTCAACACGGCGCGGGTGGAGGCCGGTTCGTCGGTCGCCGTCATCGGCTGCGGCGGTGTCGGCATCAGCGTGGTGCAGGGCGCGCGGGCGGCGGGCGCGGCCCATATCGTCGCCGTCGACCCCGTCCCCTCGCGGCGCGAGGCCGCGCTGCGCTTCGGCGCCACCGAGGCCGTCGCCCCGGACGGGCTCGACGACGCCAAGAACAGCGTCACGGCGGGCGAGGGCTTCGACTACGTCTTCGAGGTCGTCGGCAAGTCCGCCACCGCCCGCCGCGCGTACGAGACCACGCGGCGCGGCGGCACGCTGTGCGTCGTCGGGGCAGGCGCGCTGGACGACTTCCTCCAGCTCAGCATGTTCGAGCTGTTCTTCGACGAGAAGCGGATACTGCCGTCCCTGTACGGCGGGGGCGATGTGCTGCGCTCGTACGAACGCACCATCGCGCTGTGGCGGGCGGGCCGCATCGACCTCGCCGGACTCATCACCCACCGGGTGCGGCTCGGCGAGATCAACGACGCGCTCGACCAGATGCGGACGGGGGAGGCGCTGCGCACATGCATCGAGATCTGACGCGTCCCTTGGCGGGCAAGACCGCGATCGTCACCGGCGCCGGGCGCGGGCTCGGCCGCGCCGAGGCGCTGGAGCTGGGCCGCCTGGGCGCCGCCGTCGTCGTCAACGACTACGGGCAGGGCGGCCGCGACGGCTCCGGCGAGGCGTCCCACGGCCCCGCCAAGGAGGTGGCCGAGGAGATCCGTACGGCGGGCGGCCGGGCCACCGCCCACGTGGGCGACGTGGCCGACTTCGACACGGCGCGCGGACTGGTCCGGCTCGCGGTCGACACGTACGGCGCGCTGGACATCCTGGTCAACAACGCGGGCATCCTGCGCGACCGGATGGTCTTCTCGATGTCCGAGGACGAATGGGACTCGGTCATCCGCGTCCACCTCAAGGGCCACTTCAACACCACCCGTTTCGCCGCCGCGCACTGGCGCGAACGCTCCAAAGCCGCCGGGGGCGGGCCGGTGCACGGCCGTGTCGTGAACACCTCGTCCGAGGCCTTCCTCGCCGGATCGCCCGGCCAGCCCAACTACGCGGCCGCCAAGGGCGGCATCGTCGGCCTGACCCTCTCCACGGCGGGCGCGCTCGCCAAGTACGGCGTGACGGCGAACGTCATCTGCCCTCGGGCGCGCACCCGGATGACCGAGGACGTCTTCCCCGACGCCGAGTTCACGGCGGACGGCCGCCCCGACCCGCTGTCCCCGGAACACGTGGCTCCGCTCGTCGGCTACCTCGCCTCCCCGCAGGCGACGGGGGTGAACGGCCAGGTGTTCGTGGTGCACGGGGGCATGGTGGCGATCGTGGAGCGGCCCCGGGTGGCCGCGAAGCTGGACGCGGCGGGGGACGTCTTCGGCTTCGCGGAGCTGGACGGCCTGCTCACGCCGTACTTCGGCGAGCGGCGCGGGGAGGGGTTCGCGGCGGTGGAGGTGCTGAGCCTGAAGCGGGGGTGACGCGGCGGGGTGCGATGTGGCGGGGGTGACGTGGCCCACCCCTCCGAAATGGAGGGGTGGGGGACGCGCTCGCTCCCGATCGCCCTACGAGGCGTTCTCGCTCGGGCGGCGGTGGCGGCCGTGCACCGGAGCCTGCGGCTCCTCGGACGGGGCCTGCTGACCCCGATGCTTGCCCTGGCTTGAGGCGGCATCGGCCTCGGCGGCGGCCTCTTGCGCGCGCGCCTGGGTCATGTCGGTTCGGGCTTCGGACATGTGGGAAGTCACCCCGGTAAGTTCGCTCCGTACTCTGCGCGAGGGGCCCGCCACAACGTCGATACGCGCTGTGCCAACCCGGCTGCGCAGCCCAGCGACCGAGTCTAACCAGGGCGGTGATCGCGGACCCAGCGGGGTGGGCGGGGCTCCGCCGACCTGGCGAGAGGCGCCTGCTGGAGCGGAACGGGCCGTGGGGCGACGACGGTCAGCCCGGAGTCCTGGCCGGTCTCCTGCTCGACCCCGGGCCAGCACCCCGTCCCCACCCACGGCTCCACCCCGGACTCGACGCCCGGATGCGCCCGCGCGCCCGCGTGCGTGGCAACGCCCGCCCCCAAGCCCGAGCCCAGACTCACGCCTGAGCCCGCCCCGGGGCCCGTGCTCACGCGCACACTCAAGCTGGCCCCCGCCCCCAATCCCGCACCCGGGTCCACCCCCGCACCGAAGCCCACACCTGCGCCCCCGCCCGCGCCGGGGCCCGTGCTGGCACCGAAGCCTGTGTCCGCAGCCAAGGGCGCGCCCGCGCCCGGGTCCGTGCCCGCACCCCTGCCCGCGCGTGCGCCCGCGCTCATGCTCGCGCCCGCGCCGGGTCCCCTGCCCGCGCCGTAGCTCGCCCCGGCGATCAAGGTCGTGCCCGCGCCCGGGCCCAAGCTCCTGCCCGCGCCGGGGTCCGGGCTCGCGGCGAAGCCCGCGCCCGTAGCCAAGCTCGCGCCCGGGTGCGCGCTCGCGCCCGCCTGCGTGAGCGCGTCCGCGCTCCTGCCCGCGTGGGTGATCGCGTCCGCGTCCGCGCCGAGCCCGCTCACCTGGCGCCACGGCGTGATCCCGGACACCTCCGCCGGGCGGGCGGCGGGGCGGGGGGCTCGGCGGATCACCCGCTGCCCCGCGGGTGATCCGGCGGACGCCCGGGGGGCGGGCTCCGGCAGCCACACCCGGGCCAGCCCGCACGGCACCTGCCGGGTCGCGTACGGCAGCCACAGCTCACCGTCCCGGCTCCACAGACCGGACCCGGCCAGCCAGCCCTCCGGCGCCGAGAACTGGCGCAACCGCCGCTCGGACGGGCGCCACACGCCCACCCACGGCCGCCCGCCCGCCGCGGTGTCGATGCGGAACGCCACCGCGCACGCCTCCGGTGTCAGCATCTGCCCCGGCTGGATCGCGAAGGGGACGGCCGCCGCCTGGGCGGGCGCGCGCAGGCAGTCCGGGAAGCGGACCGGGAGGGTGCTGCCCAGGAGGCCCCACCCCAGCCGCTCGTCACCGGGCGCGTCGGACCGTACGAGCAGCAGACCGCTGTCGGGGTCGGCGAGCAGCAGCCGGTCGTTGCTGCGCTCGGTGATCTGGAGCAGCGGGCTGGTCTCACCGCCGCGCCCGAGGTCGACGACGATGGTCTTCGTACGGCCCTCCAGCTCGCGGTCGAGGGCGAGCAGCCGCCCCATGCGGTCCAGCCACGCGCCGCCCGTGCAGCGGCCCGGCACCTCGGCCAGGTGCTGGAGCCCGCGGGGGCCGCCGCGGATCAGCCAGACGGAGGTCGACCGCGGGCCGCGCCCCAGGGCGTACGCGCAGGTGCCGCCGGGGGCGGGCGGCAGCAGCGAGACGTCGGCGCGGTCGATGCCGCCGAGCACCCGCTCGCCCGTCCCCGGGCCGGTGGGGTAGAGCAGCGAGAAGGCGTGGTGCCCGGCCACCCGGCGGTGGATCAGCACCTGCCCGTCGGAGAGCGGCAGCACTTCGCTGTCCGGCTCCTCGGGCTGGGCGCCCGGCAGCGGCACGGCGTACGGCTCGGGTCCGTCCAGCGTCCAGCGCTCGGGGAACCAGCAGCCGGTGTCGCCGCTGAGCGCGAGCCGCGCGCCGTACGAACGGTCCGGGGTGATGGTGAAATCCGTGGACCTTTCTCGTGGCCGGGCGCTGGCTCCCGTGGTGAGGGCGGCGTCGATGGCACAGGCGGTCATCGTTCAGTCACCTCCGGCCACTGAACGTAGGTTCCCTACCCCCTTGCGGTGGCCGATAAGGGGTCGGCTCCACCCTTACGTGTGGCCGTTGACCGATTCGCCTGAGAGGTCGCGGATGAATGTGCTGTAAGGAGTCGATCCGGAGTGCGATTAAAGTAAGGCACACCTAAGTGCCTTGTCCCGCCCGCACGACCCTGGAGCACCGGATGTCCGTACACCGCCGCGGCAGCGCCGCCCTCGCCCTCGCCCTGGCCGGCGCCCTCTCCCTCGCCGCCTGCGGCGCGTCCGGCAGCGGCGAGGACGGCGACAAGGGGAAGGGCGGCGGGGGCAAGTCCGTCGCGCAGGGCGGCAAGGACTTCGGCGAGGCCGCCGAGCAGACCGCGAAGCTGGGCACCGACGCGAAGCCCGGCCAGTTCCCGCGCACCATCACCCAGGCCATGGGGAAGACGGAGATCAAGAGCAAGCCGAAGCGGGTCGTGGTGCTCGACGTCGGCGAGCTGGACAACGTCGTCTCGCTCGGGCTAAAGCCGGTCGGCTACGCGCCCTCCGAGGGCGATCAGGCCCTCCCCGGCTACCTCAAGAAGGAGGCCGGGAACCCGAAGAACGTCGGCACCATCAACAACCTCAACCTGGAGGCCATCAACGCCCTCCACCCCGATCTGATCCTCGGCAGCAAGCTGCGCGCCGAGCCGCTGTACGACGAGCTGAAGCAGATCGCCCCGACCGTCTTCTCCATCCGCCCCGGCTTCACCTGGAAGGAGAACTACCGCCTCAACGCGGCGGCCCTGGACCGCACCGCCGCGGCCGAGCGCGAGCTCGACGCGTACGAGGCGAAGGCGGAGAAGCTGGGCGAGGACATCGGCCCGAAGAAGCCGACGGTCACCATGCTGCGCTTCATGCCGGAGTTCACCCGGCTCTACGCCAAGGCGTCCTTCATCGGCACGATCCTCCAGGACGTCGGCCTGCCCCGCCCCAAGAACCAGCAGGTCGAGGACCTGGCCACGGAGATCGGCCCGGAGCGGATCAACGAGGCCGACGCCGACTGGATCTTCACCGGGGTCTACGGCGACGCCAAGGCCACCAAGCGGGACCAGGCGGAGTCCAACCCGCTGTGGAAGAAGCTCAAGGCGGTCAAGGCGGGCCACGCCGAGAACGTCCCGGACGAGACCTGGTACCTGGGCCTCGGCGTCACCGCCGCCGACCGGGTGCTGGACGACCTCCGCGGCTATCTGGCCCGCTGATCCCCCTTCAGGTCGCCCATGGTGCGGCGGTCGCGCTGAGTGAAGGCGGGGGCAAGGCTTCCCGGTGATCTGGGAGGTAGCCTTGCCCCCGTGCCCGCTCTCACCGATGTCCTCGCCGCCCTCGACGCCCTCTGGCCGCCCGAGCGGGCGGAGCAGTGGGACGCCGTCGGAACGGTGTGCGGGGACCCCGATGCCCAGGTCGGTCGTGTCCTGTTCGCCGTCGATCCCGTCCAGGCGGTCGCCGACGAGGCGGTGGCGCTCGGCGCCGATCTGCTGATCACCCACCACCCGCTCTATCTGCGGGGCACGACCACGGTCGCCGCTTCCACCTTCAAGGGGCGGGTGGTGCACACCCTGATCAAGCACGACATCGCGCTGCACGTCGCGCACACCAACGCCGACCGCGCCGACCCCGGCGTCTCCGACGCCCTCGCGGGCGCGCTCGACCTGCGCACCGTCCGCCCGCTGGTGCCGGACCCGGCAGACCCCGCCGGACGCCAGGGGCTCGGCCGGATCTGCGAACTCGACCGCCCCGAGTCGCTGCGCGAGTTCACCGAGCGCGCCGCCGCCCGGCTGCCCGCCACCGCGCAGGGCATCCGCGCCTCGGGCGACCCGGACCGTGCGATCCGTACCGTCGCCGTCTGCGGCGGCTCCGGGGACGGGCTGTTCGCCGAGGCACGGGCGGCCGGAGTCGACGCGTACCTCACCGCCGACCTGCGCCACCACCCGGCCTCCGAGGCCCGCGAACACGGCGGCCTCGCGCTGGTGGACGCCGCGCACTGGGCCACCGAGTGGCCCTGGACCGAGCTGGCCGCGGCGCAGCTCGACGAGATCTCCGACCGGCACGGCTGGGACCTGCGCACGCATGTCTCCCGTAAGGTCACCGACCCCTGGACGGCCCACGCAGCGGCCGCCGCCCCGTTCCGGGCCTTCGCGCCCGACCCCGCCTCGGCCTCACCGGCCTGAGGCCCGCCTCTTCCGTCCCCTACGACCACCCCTGGAGCCCCCCGCTGAACGCCGCGCCCGCAGACCAGATCCGCCTGCTCGACGTCCAGGGCCTCGACGTACGGCTCTCGCAGCTCGCGCACAAGCGCAGGACGCTGCCCGAGCACGCCGAACTCGACACCCTGATCGCCGATCACACCCAGCTGCGCGACCTCCTCGTCGCCTCGCAGACCGAGGAGAGCGACACCGCCCGCGAGCAGAAGAAGGCGGAGCAGGACGTGGACCAGGTGCGCCAGCGCGCCGCCCGCGACCAGAAGCGCCTGGACTCCGGGGCCGTCACCTCGCCCAAGGACCTGGAGAACCTCCAGCACGAGATCGCCTCCCTGGCCCGGCGCCAGAGCGACCTGGAGGATGTCGTCCTGGAGGTCATGGAGCGCCGCGAGGCCGCCCAGGAGCGGGGCACCGAGCTGACCGGCCGGGTGGAGTCCGTCCAGGGCAAGATCACCGACGCCACGGCGCGGCGCGACGCGGCGGCCGAGGGGATCGACGCCGAGATCGCGACCATCACCAAGGAGCGCGCGGTCATCGCCGGGACCATCCCCGCCGACCTGCTCAAGCTGTACGACAAGCTGCGCGAGCAGCAGGGCGGCGTCGGCGCCGCCCGGCTCTACCAGCGGGCCTGCGACGGCTGCCGCCAGGAACTGGCCATCACCGAGCTGCACGAGGTCCGGGCGGCCGCCCCGGACACCGTGGTCCGGTGCGAGAACTGCCACCGCATCCTGATCCGTACGCCCGAGTCGGGGCTGTAGGACGATGACACGGCGCCGCTTCATCATCGAGGCCGACGGCGGCTCCCGGGGCAACCCGGGGCCCGCCGGGTACGGCGCCGTCGTCCTCGACGCGGTGACCGGCGAACCGCTCGCCGAGGTCGCCGAGTACATCGGCACCGCCACCAACAACGTCGCCGAGTACAAGGGCCTGATCGCCGGTCTGCGGGCCGCCCACGCCCTCGACCCGGAGGCGGACGTCCAGGTCCGCATGGACTCCAAGCTGGTCGTCGAGCAGATGTCCGGCCGCTGGAAGATCAAGCACCCGGACATGCGACCGCTCGCCGCCGAGGCCAAGGGGCTGCTGCCGCCCGGCCAGGTGACGTACGGCTGGATTCCGCGCGAGAAGAACAAGCACGCGGACCGGCTCGCCAACGAGGCCATGGACGCGGGCGGCCGGGGCGAGCAGTGGCAGCCCAAGGTGCCGCCGGGCGGCACCCTTGCGACGGCCGCCCCCGAGGCCCCCGCCGACGACGCCCTCGCCGAGCCAGCCACCCCCGACGCTCCGTCGGCCGCGGTGGCCCCCGTCAGGGGCTGGGGCTCCGCCGACCTCGGCGCGCCCACCACGTTCGTCCTGCTCCGGCACGGCGAGACGCCGCTCACCCCGGAGAAGCGCTTCTCCGGCAGCGGCGGCACCGACCCCGGCCTCTCGCCCGTCGGCCACCGTCAGGCCGAACTCGTCGCGGCCTCCCTCGCCGCGCGCGGCACCATCCAGGCCATCGTCACCTCGCCCCTGAAGCGCTGCCGCGAGACCGCCGACGCGGTGGCCGCCCGCCTCGGCCTCGACGTCCGCGTCGACGAGGGGCTGCGCGAGACGGACTTCGGCGCCTGGGAGGGCCTGACCTTCGCCGAGGTGCGCGACCGCCACCCGGACGACCTCGACGCCTGGCTCGCCTCCGCCAAGGCCGCCCCCACGGGCGGCGGCGAATCCTTCGCGACGGTCGCCCGCCGCGTCGCCCTCTCCCGCGACAAGCTGATCGCGCGCCACGCGGGCCGCACGGTGCTCCTCGTCACCCATGTCACCCCGATCAAAACCCTGACCCGCCTGGCCCTCGGCGCCCCGCCGGAGTCCCTCTTCCGCATGGAACTCTCGGCGGCATCCCTGTCGGCGGTGGCCTACTACACCGACGGCAACGCCTCCGTCCGCCTCCTGAACGACACGTCCCACCTGCGGTAGGCGCCCGCCCTTACCGCAGGGCGGCCGCTTCCCGGGCCAGGGACTCCACGCGGGTCCAGTCGCCCGCCGCCACCGCGTCCGCGGGCAGCATCCAGGTGCCGCCCACGCAGCCCACGTTGGGGAGGGCGAGGTAGCCGGGGGCGCGGGTGGCGTTGACGCCGCCGGTGGGGCAGAAGCGGGCGTCCGGGAGCGGGGAGGCGAGGGAGCTGAGGTAGGCCGTACCGCCGGCCGCCTCCGCCGGGAAGAACTTCATCTCGGTCACCCCGCGCTCCAGCAGCGCCACGACCTCCGACGTCGTCGAGACCCCCGGCAGCGACGGAATGCCGGAGTCGCGCATGGCGCCCAGCAGCCGGTCCGTCCACCCCGGGCTGACCAGGAAGCGGGACCCGGCCGCGACGGCGGTGTCCACATGGCCGGGGGTGAGCACCGTGCCCGCGCCGACGACCGCGTCCGGCACCTCGGCCGCGATCGCGCGGATGGCGTCGGCGGCGGCCGGGGTGCGGAAGGTGACCTCGATCGCGGGGAGTCCCCCCGCGACCAGGGCACGGGCCATCGGAACCGCGTCCGCCGCGTCGTCGATGACGACGACGGGGATGACGGGGGCGAGGTCGAGCAGGGAGGGGGAGGGCGCGTTGTCGTCAGTCACGGGACCATTCTGCGGGCGGGTGGCACGACCCGCAACGCACGTTGCGGAGGGTGCAATGACGCGCGCTGCGGGCGGACGGTGGCCGCGCTCTGCGCGGCGCCGCCCGCCGCCGCCGCGGCCGGTCCGGTCCGGCCCGACGCGTACGCTGCGGCATCCCGGCCACCCGCGCCCTTGGCGGGCGTGCGGGGCCCGGCTCCCGTGACGTCGCGGAGGCCCGTCAGCGCGAACGCCGGGGCGGGCGCGTTCCGGCGATCGGGGGCCGGGCCGCGGGCCGCGTTCGCCCGGACGCGCCCCCGACTCCGCGGCTCCGGCCCGGACCAGGGCTAAAGCTCCGTCACCACCACATCCAGGGCCCACGGCCGCCCCGCCCGCTCCGGAGCCTTCGCCTCCACCGCGTACCCGAACCCTCGCAGCGCCTCCACCAGCTCCGCGGGACCCGCTGGTTCGGTCCCGGCAGTCAGGAGGTCGCGCACCATCCGGCCCTTCGTGGCCTTGTTGAAGTGGCTCACCACGGACCGCTTCTCCACGCCGTCCACGATCTTCGACTGGAGCACCCGTACCGTCGCCGTGCGCTCCGCGACCTCCCCCTTCGGCTTCCACGCCGTCGCGTACGCCGCCGACCGCAGGTCCAGGACCAGCCCGGTCCCGGCGGCCTCCGGGAGCGCGGTGGCCATCGGCGTGCGCCAGAAGGCGCCGAGCGCGCCGAGGCCCGGCAGCTTGACGCCCATCGAGCAGCGGTAGGAGGGGATGCGGTCGTCGATCCGTACCGCGCCCCACAGGCCCGAGAAGACCAGCAGCGAGCGTTCGGCGCGGCGCCGGGCAGGGGCGGGGAGGGTGGCGAGGCCGAGCGCGTCGTACAGCACACCGGTGTAGATCTCCCCGGCGGGCCGGGTCCCGGCCGACCGGAGCGCCGCGTTCTTGCCGACCTCGCCGCGCAGCCCCGCGCTCAGCCCCAGCACCTCGGCCGCCTTCGCCTCGTCGCCCGAGCACAGCGTGACCAGCTCGTCCAGGACCCGGGCGCGGGCCTCGCCCAGCCCCGGCAGCGACAGCGATCCCAGGTCCAGCGGGGACCGGGAGCCTCCCGTGGCCTTTCCCTCGGACGGCGGCAGCAGGACGAGCACGGGTTCTCCTCGGAGGCTTCGGCGGCGGTACGGCACGGGGCTGGGGCGGTGCCGATGGCGCCACCCCAGCCCCGCAGCCTACGGCCTACGCGCCCGCTTCCCGCAGCCAGACCGTGGCGTACGGCGCCAACTGGGCACCGGCCGCCGCCTCTGGCCCGCTGCTCAGCACCACCTCGCCCACGGCGGGCAACGGCACGGCCGCCGACGACAGGTTGGTGACGCTGTGCCAGCCCCCGGAGCGGCGGAAGTGCAGCAGCCCGGCGCTCAGCTCCGCGACCGAGCCCAGCCACTCGACGGTCTCATCCCCTCGCAGCTCCCGCCGCAGCCGCAGCGCCTCCCGGTACAGCTCCAGCGTCGAACCGGGCTCCCCGTCCTGCGCCTCGACCGACAGCTCCCCGAACCACTCCGGCTGCGGCAGCCACGCGCCGCCCGCGCCGAACCCGTACGACGGGCCGGTACGGGTCCACGGCAGCGGCACCCGGCAGCCGTCCCGGCCCTTGACCCGGTGGCCGCTGCGCTCCCAGGTCGGGTCCTGGAGCGCGTCCACGGGCAGGTCGGCGACCTCGGGAAGCCCCAGTTCCTCGCCCTGGTAGAGATACGACGAACCGGGCAGGGCCAGCATCAGCAGCGTCGCGGCACGGGCCCGCCGCAGCCCCAGCGCGCGGTCGATCTCCGGGTCCCGGCCGTCCGCCAGCAGCCAGGCGTCCCGCCCCGCGCCCGTCAGATCGTCCGGCAGGGCGAGCCGACTGCGGTGCCGGATCACATCGTGGTTGGACAGCACCCAGGTGGCCGAGGCCCCCGCCTCCCGGGCTGCGGACAGCGCGCCGTCGATGACGGCGTGCAGGGCGGGGGCGGTCAGCGGGGCGTCGAGGAAGTCGAAGTTGAACGCCTGGCCCAGCTCGTCGGCGCGGGCGTACGACACCCGGCGGGAGTTACGCACCCACGCCTCGGCGACCGCGATCCGTGGCGGGTCGTACTCGTCGAACACCCTGCGCCACTCGCGGAAGATCCCGTGCACCTCGTCGCGGTCCCACAGCGGATGGCTGCCGTCCTCGGGCAGGTCCTCCGGCTCGTAGCCGGGCACGTCGCCGATGTCGCGCAGCGGCTCGGCCAGGTCCTTGGCCAGCCCGTGCGCGACGTCCACCCGGAAACCGGCCACGCCCCGGTCGGACCAGAAGCGCAGCGTGGTGAGGAAGTCGGCGCGCACCTCCGGGTGGTCCCAGTTGAGATCGGGCTGCTCGGGGGCGAAGAGATGCAGATACCACTGTCCGTCGGGCAGCCGGGTCCACGCGGGCCCGCCGAAGCACGAGACCCAGTCGGTCGGCGGCCGCTCCCCGCCCGGCCCTCGCCCCTCCCGGAAGACGTACCGCTCGCGGGCCGCATCGCCGGGGCCCGCGCGCAGGGCTTCCCGGAACCACGCGTGGTCGTTCGAGGTGTGGTTGGGGACGATGTCCACCATCACCTTGAGCCCGAGCCGGTCCGCCTCCGCGACCATGCGGTCGAAGTCGTCCAGCGTCCCGAGACGCGGATCGACGTCGCGGTAGTCCGCCACGTCGTAGCCGCCGTCGGCGAGCGCGGACGGATAGAACGGGCTCAGCCAGACGGCGTCGACCCCGAGCCGGGCGAGGTGCGGCAGCCGACTGGTGACCCCGGGCAGATCGCCGATGCCGTCGCCGTCGGAGTCGGCGAAGCTGCGGGGATAGACCTGATAGATGACGGCCTGCCGCCACCAGTCGCTGTTCACGGGGTCTTTGCTCACGCTGTCCTCGCTCATGGTGTCGGCGTTGGTGCCCAGCCGTCGAAGCAGTGTCCCGGGCCGGGGTGGGCGGTGTCGAGAGAGCCGTTGCCGCGACGGGCCGATGCCACGATCGAGTGAGGAAGATCCTTTCCGCGAGGTACCGACTCGCTCCGTCCCTAGGCTGGTGGAATGGTGTGCGAACTGCCCTCCCACGCGGAAGTGGTGCTTGAGGGTTTCCTGGCCCTGGAGACACCGGAAGGCTTCCGGGCCGAGCTGATCGAGGACGAGATCGTGATCACTCCGCCTCCCGACGGAGACCACGAGGACCACCTCTGCCTCATCGTGACTGAAGTGATCAGGAAGTCCGTCACGGACATGGACTTCTCCGGGAACAAGGGCCTCAAGGTCCCGCGCGGGGACTTGCGTGTGAGCAACCACGTGATCCCGGACTCCACCTTCGTCCCCACCGAGCTGCGGCTCTTCCGGGGTGCCGAGCCGTGGATGCCGTGCGACGGCGTGTCCATGGTCGTCGAGGTCACCTCGACCAAGCCGGACCGGGACCGCAAGGCCAAGCGCCACTGCTACGCGCGCGGTGACATCCCCCTCTACCTCCTCGTCGACCGGGACAACAGCGACGTGACGCTCTTCAGCGACCCGGAGAACGGCGACTACCGCCAGCACGTCACGGTCCCCTTCGGCAAGCAGCTCGACCTGCCCGCTCCCTTCTCCTTCTCGCTGGAGACGACGGACTTCGTCTGAGCCGCCCCACCCGGACCGGTACCATGGTCACCACGGCGGACGAGCCGGCCGGGCGGTCGCGTCGGGGTCCTTCGGGGTCCCGCCGAGGAACGTCCGGGCTCCACACGGCAGGGTGGTGGCTAACGGCCACCCGGGGTGACCCGCGGGACAGTGCCACAGAAAACAGACCGCCGGGGCCGCAAGGCACCCGGTAAGGGTGAAACGGTGGTGTAAGAGACCACCAGTGCCCAGGGCGACCTGGGCAGCTAGGTAAACCCCACCCGGAGCAAGGTCAAGAGGAGCCACCGCAAGGCGGCTCTGCGCGGATGATCGAGGGCTGCCCGCCCGAGTCCGCGGGTAGACCGCACGAGGCCGGTGGCAACGCCGGCCCTAGATGGATGGCCGCCTCCCCGCGGGCCGTAAGGCCCACGGGAGACAGAACCCGGCGTACAGGCCGACTCGTCCGCCGCTCTCGCTCCCCACCTGGTCAAACCGGGCGGGGAGCGCTTCCGTTTCACCCCCGAGGGAGCTGTGAGGGGAGTTCCAGCGGGGAGCCGCACATCCGGCCCTCATGCCGCCCGCGCGGGCACGTCCGCGCGGTCATCGACCCAGGGGCCGCCATTCGGGAGCGCGGATCGCCCGGAGCTGCTTGTCGCAGCGCACGCCCTGGTACGGCCATGCCTCGCGTCGCACACCCTCCAGCGTCATGCTGAGCCGCTCGGCCACCGACAGCAACCGGATCTGGGTCTCCTCCTGGGACGCCGCGCTCTCCGGCCCCGACCTGAGCACCGGCTACGCCCGCAAGTACAGCCAAAGCCGCGACAGGCTGAGCGAGCGGGTGGCCGCGGCCCAGGAGCTCGGCGAACTGCCGCCCCGCGACCCCACGCACATCGCGGCCGGGGCCCAGTCCTTCATCCTCGGCCTGGTGGTCCAGGCGCTGTTCGACCCGGCGGCGTTCCCGCCACGGCGGCAAGTCGAGCTCCTGGACGACTACCTGGCCTCCCTGGCCGCGTAACGCGCGTAACGCCCCGGAGTGTTCAGTCGGGCACCGGGGAGCCGGCCGCGCACGCCAGGTCGCGGCCGGTTTCGGCGGCCTGCTCGGCCATGCGCACCAGGTCCTCGCGCAGGCCCCCGTACTGCTCCCGCCACGCCTGCGCCTTGACGTACACGCTGGTGGCGTCGCCGTCACCCGTGTTCTTGGTGCAGGGGACGGAGAGGCCGGCGGCGTCTTGGGAGGACCAGCTCTGTTCGTAGCCGGGGATGCCCTTGGTCTTGCCGTGTCCCGGGCCCGTGCCCGCCCGGCGGGGCTTGTGTGCCGAGTTGTGCTGCTCGATGTCGACCCGCAGCACCTCCTTGCCGTCCACGGTGATGCCGCAATGGGCGTTGACCGCGAGTTTCGCGTACGTCGTCCTCTGTTCGCCGCCCGCGTTGTGGGATGCGGGGACGACCCTGTCCAGCAGCGACGAGGGCACCCGCCGCAGGGCCGTCGGACAGGTGTCTGTCAGCACTTCGGAGAACTTCTTCGGGGCCTTGCTGTCCCCGCCTCCGAAGAGGAAGCCACCCACCGCCCCCGCCGCGACCAGGGCCACGGCGAGGACGGTGAGCAGGGTGATGCGGAGCGGACGGTTCATGTGTGTGCGTCCCATTAGCGTTCTGTGGCCATTTGTTTTACCTGCTCGATGGAGGTGAGGAAGGGCGCCGTGGACCCGACCCTGGAGTATCCCTCGCTGAAACCCTGGTCGGAGTACAGCTCTGCCCAGCTGTTCGACAGCTTGAGGCCGTGTTCCTTCTCGATGGCCTTCAGTATCGCCTCGTTCTGCCGCACATCACGCCCGGCCATCTCGTCGTAGACCGCACCCGCCTTGTCCGCCGCCGGGGCGGACTTGTTGATGTCCCAGCTCCCGGCGTCCGCGTCGCTGAGGGCGGCGCCCTCAGCCCCGATGATCAGGCTCGCGGCGACCGCGGCTCCGATGGGATGCGCGGTGAAGGGCTGCAGCATGCTGGCGCCCGTCGCCACGCTGCCGAAGGCGGTGTTGCCCCACATGCGGTTGCTGAGCGTGGCGCTGTCGTAATCCTTCTCCTCCTTCACCGCCGGGCCGATGATGCCCTCCTGGGCGCCGGAGGCCAGCGTGCCCGCGGTCTCTCCCGATGCCTTGAGGACCTCGTTCACGATGTCCCGCGGGGGTGCGTTGTACTTCTGGTCCGCGGGGACGTCCCCGCCCAGGTGATGGTCGAGCACCTCGGCGGTGTAGAGCTTCTGCCCGGCGGTGATCGCCGCATTCGCGTCGGGGTCCTGCCCCAGCTGCACGAGGAATTTCGTCACGTCGCGGTGTTCCACATCGGCCTGTGACCCGGACATGGGGAACAGCTTGTCGTCCTCCCCGCCTTCCTTCATGGCGCGGAAGAAGTCCGGTACGTACTCGGACGCGGCGTTCCCCAGGCCCTGTTGCATGCCCAAGGCCAACGGGATGTCCGCTTTCCCGCCCTCTTCGATCGTCCCCGTGCCCTTGATGAGCTTGGACATGAGCTCCGCCTGGTCCTTGGTGTGCTCCGCCGGGACATTCGCCGGTGCGTCCCAGTCGTGACCGGTGGTCGCGGAGCCCAGCGCGTGGCCGAGGGCCACCCGGGAACCGAGGGGCACCTTGTCACCGAGGTCGACGCCACCGCTGTCCGACAGCCACTGGCGCTCACGGAGTACGTGGTCGAAGTGCTCCTTGTCCTTGAAGAAGTCCGTTGACGCGTCGCCGTTGTGGCCCAGCGCCTCGAAGTATCCGGTGAAGGGGTCCTCGCCCTTGTCGTTCTTCCCGCCGAAGTTGAGGAAGTCCGGCGGCTGCTGGCCGTGGGCGGACCATTTCCGCTGCGTTTGATCGTCCTCGCGTCCGCCGGGCCCGTCGAAGGGCTTCTTGTCCGCCTCGACGAGCTTGTCGCCGTACTCGTTCAGGAACTGCCTGTCCCAGTCCCCGGTGCGCATCAGATTGCTCATCACCTGGAAGCCGTACGGCGGTTCGGCGGCGTAGGTCCCGTGCTCACCCGGCAGGCGCTTGTAGCCGAGGGCGATCACGTCCTTTTTCCACTTCGTCATCTCCGGCGAGTCGGAGCGGCTGGCGAGGCCCAGGGTGTTGCCCAGGTTGTCCTGGAGCGCCGCGAGCTGCTTCGTCACTCCGTCCGGGCGCTTCTTGGCCTCGCCCGATGGGCCGTCCTCATACTCCGGCTTGGCCGACTGGTACCAGAAGTCCAGGACCCACTTCGCGCCCTTGCGGGAGGCGAACTGCTCGGCGAAGTCGGAATTCCGGCCGTTCTTGGCGAGGAGGCCGTTGAACTGGGACAGGAGCTTGGGGTCCTTCTTGAAGTCCTCCGCGCTCGCCAGCTTCATGAGGGTGTCGACGTCCTTCTTGGTCTCGGCGTCGACGTCCTTGAGGTGTCCCGCGATGTTGTCGTTGAAGCCCTTGCCCGGTGGGTCGATCTGGAGGGCCGTCTTCAGGTCGTGGTCCGCGTCGCTCGCGCTGCGGATCGCCTCACGAATCCTGTTGTTGTAGTGGACGATCGACTCGTGGTACGCCTTCTGAAGGCCTGCGGTGTCCTTCACATCGGCCGGCGGGTCGAGATAGACGACGCCGTCCTCCTTGTTGACCTTCAGATAGACCTTGCCGTCGCCCTCCTCCGGCGGAGTGCTCACCGCGGTCTCGACGTCCTGCAGGACCTTCTTCGCGGACTCGAATGCCTTGAGCGCCTCGGCCATGACAGTGCCGATCTTCTCGGCCTGGCCGGAGGCCTCGGACATCTGGTGCCGGACACTGCGGAACTTCGTGAACGCCGCCTCCGCCGCCTCGCCGAACCAGCCGGACTGCTCCAGCGGGGACGAGACGGTGCGGCCGAACGTCGTGGAGACGGTGTCGATCTTGCCCGGGAGGTCCTTCCATTTCTTCACCGCCTGCTGGAGCGGTTCGAGGTTGACCTCGCGCACCGCGGTGTAGGTGAGATCAGGAGTGGTCATCGGTGCGCTCCCTAGGACTTCGGGTCGGTGCTGGGCGGGGGCGTCGGCACATAGGGGCCGTACAGGGGCTTGTCGGCGCCCAGCCCGCTGCCGTCCTGCGGCATGTACGGCACGTACGGCCCGTACAGCGGCGGGTCCAGCCGCTGTATGTCCTGTTTGACCCGGACGTCCTCCGCCTTGAAGGTCGTGGCGGCGGCGCGGAGTGCCTTGGCGGTCCCGGTGAAGAGGCCGTCCAGGTACTTCATCTGCGCACGCCAGTCCTTCTGGAAGTCCTGGAACGCCTCGTCGCTCGCGAAGCCCTTCATGGAGCCGGGCACCTGCTCGGTCTCCCGCATCGTCTCGTTGTCCGTCTTCGCGAAGTCCTCGCTCACCTTCTCGGCGCGACCCGCGTAGGAGCGCAGCACGTGTGGCGTCACATGGATGCCTTTTCCGCCACCCTGTGCGCCACCACCACCGCCGCCCGCACTGTTGATCTGCGTGGAAGTGCTCTGCTGGGCGCGCGCGTCGTTGATCAGGCCCGCCCATTCTTCTTCGAAAGACACAATTTCCCCCGTATCTCCGGTACACATCAATGCGCTGTTGATGAACGTACAAGAGAACTGCTGGAGGCGTCTTCCGCATGTTCGGCAGTCGGACCGGTGGCGGGCCGTCAGCTCGCGGCCGCGTCCAGGAGCCTTGTCGCGGCGGCCTCCACGCGTTCGCCGTCGTCGGTGACGAGGAGGTCCTGGCACAGGCCGCGCAGGCCCGAGACCACAAGGGTGGCCCGCGCCTCGGCCTCGTCCGGCGGGAAGCCCGTCCGCTCGAAGGCGGCCGCGATCGGGCTACCACCGCGTCCGCGCCGAACTCGGCCGCCCCCGCCGCCCATTCCTCCGCTCGAGTTCGGTCAGCCACTCCTCGTCGGGGAGTTCTTCGCCGAAGAGCTCCAGCGCATCGTAGACGGAGGTCGCCACACCGATGAGGCCGAAGGATGCGCCGTCTTCGTCTTCGTCTTCGCCTTCCTCGTCTTCGTCTTCGTCCTCATCTTTGTCGTCCTCATCGTCCGTTTCCTCGTGGTGCGGGCCGGGGCCGGGGCGCCGAAGAACTTCGCGAGGTCCGCCGTCATCGAAGCTCATTTCGTCGAAGTCGTACTGCACCACCGCGTGGATCCATGGCCGGAATCCTCACAGGCGGGTGCGACACTCCGGCATTTCACGTGGTGGTCGAGCACGGGGCGCTGCCGCTCGCGCTCGGCGGGTTCTCCGCTCAACGCCGCTGGAGGACCTGGCGATCGATGTCCGAGGTGGCCGTGGGGCGCGTCCCGGTACGACGCCGCGCGCCGACCCGGAACGTGGCCGCCAGGGCGAGCGCGGTCAGGGCGACTCCGGCCCAACTGAGCCAGGTCACCGCCGTGGTGAGCGGCATCCAGGTGGTCAGCACCCCGACGGCGATCGCGGGCGCCCCGGAGCCCCAGTAGAACAGCACATACAGGGCGGCCCCGATCCCCGCGCGCTGCCCGGCCGGGGTGCCCGCGTCGACCGCTCGCACGGCGCCGCTGTAGGCGAGCCCGTGCCCGATACCGGCGAGGACCGCGGAGCCGAGCGTGGCGGGGAGCGAGGTGGCGCCGGTGGACGCGAGGAGCAACAGGCTCCCTGCGAGGGCGGCGAGGCCACATCGCTGGGCGGCGTACGCGGTGTGGCGCGCGCCGGCGAGCTGGGCCAGCAGCGACCAGACCAGGACGCTGCCCAGCACTCCGCCGGTCAGGGCCGGGTGGCCGCCGTGCGGGGTCTGGGCGAGCAGCGTCGGCAGGAGGGCGAGGTAGATGCCGACGACGGCCCAGGCGAGGAACCCGCCCAGCCCCGCGACGAGGAAGAGCGTGCGGAGGGCCGGTGGGATGTGCGGGCGGGCGGGGCGCCACCGCGGCCGCACCCGTGCCCCGCCGGTGGCGATCGGCGCGGGCACGGTCCGGCGCAGTCGGTGCCACACCCAGGCCAGCAGGGCCAGATGCAGCACATAGGGGGTGGTCAGCGGGCCGGGGACGTACTGGGCGAGGATGCCCGAGGCCACCGGCCCCAGGGCGGTGCCCGCCGCGAAGGCGAGGCCCGCGAGCAGCGGTCCGGCGACGCGGGCCGTGGGGCTGCGGTGCCGGGTGATGAGCGCCTGGGCCGCTCCGGTCGCGGCGCCCAGGGCCAGCGCCTGGCCGACCCGGCCGGTGAAGAGCCAGCCGGGGCCGTCGGCGAGGAGGAAGCAGCCCGAGCCGGCCGCGGCGAGCAGCACGCTCAGGCGCAGCACCGGCCGGTCTCCGACGAGGTCCGCCGCGGGTCCGCACAGCAGTAGCGCCGGTCCGCTGACCAGCGCGAACGTCGCGAAGAGCAGGGTCATGACCAGGTCGTCGTAGCCGAACAGACGCTGGTAGTCGGGGTAGAGCGGGCTGGGGAGATAGGCGCCCGCCGTCAGTATCACCACAAGGAGTACGGCGGTCCGTACCGCCCGCTCCGGAACCATCCTGTCCGCCCGTTGATCAGTCACATCAGCCAGTCTGGGACCGAGCCAACGCGAAGAAAATCAAACGGTTCTTGGCCTTACCGTGCAAACTATTTGCATGATTGACTCTCGGCTCCGGATTCTCCAGATGGTCGCCGAGCACGGCACGGTGACCGCCGCGGCACAGGCGCTGCACTACACGCCCTCCGCCGTCTCCTACCAACTGCGCCAGCTCACCGCCGAGGTCGGAACGGACCTGGTGGTGCAGCAAGGCCGCGGCATCCGCCTGACGAACGCGGCCCGCATCGTGCTGCGCCACGCGGAGCGCCTCCAGGAACAGTGGGAACGCGCCCGGGCCGAACTCGCCGCCGCGGGCACCGAACCCACCGGGCAGATCACCCTGTGCGGGTTCTCCACCGCCGCCAGCCGTCTGCTGCCCCCCGCCGCGGCCGAGCTGCGCGACGCCCACCCCCACCTCACGGTGCGGATCATCGAGGCCGAACCCGACCGCTGCTTCGACCTGCTGCTGTCGGAAGAGGCCGACCTCGCGCTGCTCGTCGTCACCGCCGACTCCCCGCCCATGACCGACCGGCGCTTCGACCAGCGGCCGCTGCTGGACGACCCGCTGGACCTGGTCGTCCCCCGGGACCACCCGCTGACCCGGCGGCAGCGGGTCACGCTGGCCGACGCCGCGCGCGAACCGTGGATCGTGGGCAACCCGGGCACGACGTACCACCAGTTGGTGCTCGCCGCCTGCATGAGCGCGGGCTTCACGCCCCACATCGCGCACCACGCGGACGAGTGGGGCACCGGAACCGCCCTGGTCGCCCACGGGTTCGGCGTCATCCTCGTACCGCGCCTGGCGCAGCTGAGCGAGGAGGCGCTGGCGCGTATCCCGCTGCACGGCGAACCCGCCCCGGCCCGCCGCATCATGGCCGTCACCCGCCTCGGGGCCCGGGAGATACCCGTCCTCACCCACGCCGTCGAGACGATCACCGCGGCCGCCACGCGAGCCCTGTGAGCCGCCACGCGAGCCCTGTAAAAGGGCCCCGCGAGGGCTTGACCGGTGCCGGACCGGACCTTACTGTCCTCCCACCCTCCCCGGTATATCGATTAACCAATCCGTTAACCGCCCTGGTTGGAGACATCACTTGTGCGCCCACCCCTGAGTCGGCGCGGCCTTCTCGCCGCCGGGTCCGGACTTGCCGCCGCGACCGTCCTGCCCGCCCTGTCCGGCTGCTCCGCGCTGGCCGCCGAGGACTCCGATCCCCATACGCTCGTGGTCCACAGCCAGCTGGGCACCACCGCGCCCGGCTCCCCGACCTATCTGGCCGCCCTGCGGCGCTTCCGCGCGGAGAACCCCGGTTTGAAGGTCAAGAACCTCGTCAACGGGGACGATCTCGCCCAGGTCTACGAGACCTCGCGGCTGGCCCGCAAAGAGCCGGACGTGGTCATGGTCAACCTGTACGACAAGACCCTGGCCTGGACGGATGTGGGCGCCACGGTCGACGTCAAGGGCTATCTGGACGACTGGGGGCTGCGGGAGCGCGTCCTGCCGGTGGCGCTGACGTCCTGGACCGACGGGAAGGGGCGGCTGCGGGCCTTCCCGTACTTCGCCACCAACTGGCCGATCGCCTACAACACCGCGTTGCTGGAGCGGGCCGGTGTGGACGGGATACCCCGGACCGGTGACGCGCTCATCGGCGCCGCGCGCAAGCTGCGCGCCAAAGGCATCGGCCCGGTGACCGTCGGGGGCAACGACTGGACCGGGCAGAAGCTGCTGGCGCAGATCATCCAGACCTTCCTGACCGAGGACGAGGCCAAGCACGTCTTCGCCACCGGGGACTTCGGCGCGAGCCGGGGCGCGCGGCAGGGGATCGACTACTTCGTGGAGCTGCGCGACGCCGGGGTTTTCGTGGACAAGGCGCAGGGGCTCACCTCGGACTCGATGACCACCCAGTTCAACACCGGTTCCGCGGCCATCGAATCCGCGATGTCCTCGGCGCTGGCCGAGGTGCCGGAGAAGGTGGCGCGCCGGACCGAGGTGGGCGGCTGGCCGCTCGCGCCGGGAGCGGCCCACGACAAGCCCACGATCCTGCGCACGTACACGCTGATCGGCTTCTGGATCAGCCCGAACGGCACGAAGAAGATCGAGGCCGTCGAGAAGTTCGTGCGGTTCATGTACCGGCCCGACACCGTGTCGCGGTTCATCAGGGAGAGCGGCCGGGACATGGCCCTGCGGACCGACACGCTGAGCACCGGCTTCCCGCTGGTGGCCGCGGCGCAGCGGCTCGGCGGCCGGGTCGGCCAGGCGCTGCTGCCGGACGTGTACGTCCCGCCCGCCGCGACCCAGCCGCTCATCACCGCGACCAGCACGTCCTTCACCCGCGGGACCGGCGCCGCGAAGGTGCGCGCCGCCCTCGAAGCCGCGTACCGCGGTGTGTGAGGCCGCGGTGCGTGAGGTGCCCCGTATGAGACGACCTTCACCCGAGCCCACGGGAGTCACCCCATGACGACGCTGACGCCCACCCGGGGCGGGACCGCTTCCCGGCGCCCGGTCCCGTCCCCGTCCGCACCGCGCCGGGTGCGCGAGGGCGGCACGATCCTCGCCGTGCCCGCCCTGGTCTGGTATCTGGTCTTCATGGTCGGCCCGCTGGCCGCCATCTTTGTCGTCGCCGCCCTGCACTGGCCGGGGATGCTGCAGCCGGTCACGTTCGCCGGGCTCGGCAACGTCCGTACCGTCCTCGACGACCCGGTGTTCTGGGAGGCGGTGCGCAACACGGCCGTGCAGCTGGCCGTGGCGCTGCCGGTGATGATCGGGTGCGCGTACATGCTGGGCTACTACGTGGCGCAGCGGCCGCCGGGGCACCGGGTCGTCCGGTATCTGCTGTTCGTCCCGGGGCTGATCTCGACCCCCGCCAAGGCGATGGTGTTCTACGCCGCGCTCTCCCCGGACGGCCTGGTCAACGGGGCGCTCACGGCGGTGGGCCTGGGATCGCTGACCGACGCGTGGCTCGCCTCGCCGTCGACGGCGCTGGGCGCTCTGATCGCCCTGGACCTGTGGAGCGGCATCGGCTTCACGGCCGTCCTGTTCGCCGCTCGGCTCTCCAGCGTGCCGGACGAGGTCGGCGAGGCCGCGCAGTTGGACGGGGCCGGGCACTGGCGGACCATGTGGCGCGTCCACTTCCCGGTGATCCGCGACTACGTGGGCGTGGTGACGATGCTCCAGTTCCTGTGGACCCTCTTCGGCTCCGCCCAGCACGTCCTGCTGCTCACCCAGGGCGGGCCCGGCGCCTCGTCCACGACGCTCTCCTTTCTCGTCTACCAGAAGGCGTTCATCGCGGCCGACCTCGGCTACAGCCAGACCGTTGGGGTGTTCCTCTTCCTGACCGGGCTCGTGGGGCTCCTGCTCATCCGCCGCTCGTTCCGCCAGACCTACTGACCGGACTCACTGATCGGAGCCGCTCACCATGAAGCTCGGCAAGTCCTGGCTGCCCGCTCATGTCCTGGTGTGGACCTATGTGGTGCTGCTGGTCGTCCCGCTCTACTACTTCCTCTCCTCCGCCTTCAAGACCAACGAGGAGATCTTCGCCAGTCCCTTCGCGCCGCCCTCGTCCCTGGACCCGGGCAACTTCTCCACCGCCTTCCACCGCGCCGATCTGGGGCTCGCGGTCGTCAACTCGGGCCTGGTGACGGGGTTTTCGCTGGTCCTCACGCTGGCGCTGGCCATCCCCGCGGCGTTCGCGCTGGCCCGGTCCACGGGGCGGCTGGCCTCGGCGCTGGAGAAGGTGTTCTCGCTCGGCTTCCTCGTCCCCACCTTCGCCGCGCTCTTCCCGACGTTCCTGCTGGCCGCGGCGACCGGTCTGTTCCACACGCGCACCTTCATGGTGCTGTTCCTGCCCGCCACCGCGATGCCGCTGTCGGTGGTGATCCTGGTGCAGTTCATGCGGACCGTGCCGGGGGAGATGGAGGAGGCCGCCCGTATCGACGGCGCCTCCACCTTCGCCGTGCTGCGCCACGTCTATATGCCGATGTGCCTGCCGGGGATCGCGACCGTGCTGCTGCTGAACTTCCTGACCTTCTGGAACGAGTACCTGTACTCGCTCGTCATCATCGGCCCGGACCCCGCCCAGCGCACCGTCCAGGTGGCGCTGCCCACCCTCAAGGCGATCACGGGAACGGATTACGGTGTGCTGACCGCGGGGACGATCCTCACCCTCGTACCGGTGTGGGTCGTCTACACGGTGCTGCAGAAGCGCATGCAGCGGGCGCTCATCAGCGGGGCGGTGAAGATGTGAGAACGGTGCCGGCACAACCCATCCGGAGCGGGCGTGCCCGGCCGACGATCAAGGCCGTCGCCGCCGTCGCGGGGGTGTCCACGGCCGCGGTCTCCCAGGCCTTCAACAACAAGGGACGGCTCTCCGAAGCCACCCGGCGCCGCATCCTGGACGCCGCCGTGGACCTCGGCTGGTCGCCGAGCGCCCCGGCCGCCGCGCTGCGCAGCGCCCGCACCCGTACCCTCGCCCTCGTCGTACGCCGCCCCACCGACGTCCTGGGCGCCGACCCGCACTTCAGCGAGCTGATCACCGGCATCGAGGGCGAGTTGGCGCCGCGCGGATACGGGCTGCTCCTCCACCTGGTCACCGATGTCCACGAGGAGAGCGCGCTGTACGAACGCCTGGCGGCGGAGGGCCGCGTCGACGGTGCCGTCCTCACCGACGCGCGGACCGACGATCCCCGCCCCGCGCTGCTGACCCGGCTCGGCCTGCCAGCGGTCATGCTCGGCGCGCCCGACCCCGACGCGGCCGTGCCCGGCGTCGGGCTGGGACACCAGGGCGCGGGGGTGGGCGAGGTGGTCGGCCATCTGCTGGAGCTGGGCCACCGGCGCCTCGCCTATGTGGCGGGACCGGCCGAACTCCAGCACACCCGGCTGCGCCGCCGCCGCTTCGAGGAGGGGCTGCGCGCCGCGGGGCACCGTCCCTTCGCCGTCCTGCACACGGACTTCTCCGAAGGGGCGGCCATCGCCGCCACCGAGGCGCTGCTCGACGCCGCGGACCCGCCCACGGCGATCGTCTACGCCAACGACTCCATGGCCGTGTGCGGCATCGGCGCCGCCCAGCGCACCGGGCTGCGGGTCCCGGCCGACCTGTCCGTCGTCGGCTACGACAACCTGCCGATCGGCCGCTGGCTGCACCCGCGTCTGACCACCGTCGACCAGCAGGTGCGGCAGGTCGGCGCGGCCGCCGCGCGGCTGCTCCTGGCCCGCTGCGGCGAGGACGCGGGGGACGCCCGGCTCGACGGCCGGCCCCGTCTCGTCGCCCGCGAATCCACTGGCCCCGCGCCCCGCTGATCCGTCACCTCGCTGATCCACCACGTCCGCGCCCACGTCCGTACGACTCGTACAACCGAACGCGACAGATAGAGAGCCCATGCGACGCCACAGCGCCCAGCTCACCCACCACCCCGCCGTTCTGCCCTGGCTCGGCGCCAACTTCTGGTCCCGCACCGGCGGGCCCCTGATGTGGCGCGACTACGACCCCAAGACGGTCCGCGAGGAGCTGGGGGTCCTGCGCGAGCACGGGCTGAACATGACCCGCTCCTTCTTCTACTGGCCCGACTTCCACCCCGAACCGCACCGGGTCGACGAGGAGTTGTGCGCGCGCTACCGCGACTTCCTCGACGCGCACTCCGAGGCGGGCATGGGGACCATCCCGACCTTCATCGTCGGCCATATGTCCGGGGAGAACTGGGACCCGGCGTGGCGCGGTGGCCGTGATCTGTACGAGGACGTGTGGATGGTCGGCCGTCAGGCGTGGTTCGTCTCGCAGATGACCCGCCGCTTCACCGGGCATCCGGCGGTCACCGGCTGGCTGATCACCAATGAGATGCCGGGCTACGGCCGTATCTACCAGGTCGATCCGCCCTCCAGTGACGTCGTGACCGCCTGGGCCCAGGCCATGTGCAACGCGGTGCGGGCGGCGGGCGGCACCCAGCCGGTCTCGCTCGGGGACGGCGCGTGGGGCATCGAGGTGACCGGCCGGGACAACGGCTTCTCGCTGCGCGACACCGCCGAGTACGTCGACTTCGTCGGCCCGCACGTCTACCGCTCCGACACCGACCGGGTGCGGCAGCACCACCGCGCCGCGTTCGAATGCGAACTGGCCGCGGTGACCGGCGCGCCCGTCGTGCTGGAGGAGTTCGGGGTGTCGACCGACACGGTGTCCGCCGCGAACGCCGCCGTGTACTACCGCCAGACGCTGCACAACTCCCTCCTCGGCGGGGCCACCGGCTGGATCGCCTGGAACAACACCGACTACGACGACCTGTGGGACCAGTCCCCGTACGACCACCACCCCTTCGAGATGCACTTCGGCATCACCGACTCCACCGGCGCGCCGAAGTCCCCGCTGCTCGAACTCCGCTCCTTCGCGGAGGTGTTGCGGCGCGTCGACCTTCCGCGGTGCCGCCGCGCGGATACGGACGCGGCGCTGGTGGTGCCCGCGTTCCTGGAACGCGACTACCCCTACAGCCGCCCCGCCGACCGGCCGCTCATCTTCACCTCGCTCCACCAGGCCTACGCCGCCGCGCGCGCCGCCGACCTGCCGGTGGCCCTCCTGCGCGAGACGGACGGCCTCGGCGATGACGCCGCGCTGTATCTGCTGCCCTCGACGCGCCAGCTGACCGCCCGCACCCGGCGCGTCCTGGAGCGGCGGGCCCGCGACGGCGCCACCGTGTATCTCTCCTTCTGCTCCGGCGAACACCCCGGCACCCGCGGACCCTGGTTCGACGGTCTGGACGCGCTGTTCGGGGTCGAGCTCCAGCTGTCGTACGGGGTGGCGGAGCCGATCGAGGACGACACCCTCGTCATGACCTTCACCGAGGACTTCGGCCCGCTGGCCGCCGGGGAGACCCTGCGGTTCCCCGTCGCGGGCAACGAGGACTCCCGCGCCTACCTCCCCGTCGTCCCCCGGGGCGCCAGGGTCGTCGCCACCGACGCCCACGGACGGCCCGCGCTCCTGGTCCACGACACCGGCCGAGGCCGCACCGTGCTGGCCACCTACCCGCTGGAGCACATGGCGGCGCGCACCGCCCACGTCAACCCCGAGCAGACCCATCGGCTGTACGAGGCCCTCGCCGACCTCGCCGGTGCGGCCCGTACGGTGACGGTCGACACCCCGTACGTCGGCGCCGATGTGCTGGTCCACGAGGACGGGCGGCGGTTCGTGTGGCTGGTCAGCCAGTCGCCGGAGCCGCTGACGGTGCGCCCGTCGGCTGATGGCCGTCTGCACGACCTCGCGACGGGCGAACCCGTCACGGAGGCCGGGCTCGACGCGTACGGCGTACGGGTCCTGGAGCTGATCTGAGCCCCCGGTCAGTCGAGGCAGAACTCGTTGCCCTCGGGGTCGGCCATCACGAGGTGGCCGGTGCCGAGCGGGGGAGCGGGCTCGTGGCGCGCCAGGCGGGTGGCGCCGTAGGAGGCGAGGCGTTCCGCCTCCGCCTCCAGGGCCGCCATCCGCGCGTCGCCCGCGAGCCCGGGGGCGGCCCGTACGTCGAGGTGCATGCGGTTCTTGGCCCGCTTGCCCTCCGGCACCCGCTGGAAGAACAGCCGCGGCCCGGCGCCCTCGGGGTCGACCAGCGCCGAGGCGTCGTTGTGCCGCTCGGGCGGCACGCCCATCGCCTCCAGGGCCTGTGCCCAGGAGTCGAAGCCCGCGGGCGCGTCCTGCACCCGGTAGGCCAGTGCCTCGGCCCAGAACGCGGCCAGCGCGGCCGGGTCGGCGCAGTCGATGGTGATCTGGATGTCACGGGCCATGGTCAGCTCGTCTCTCGTCCGGTTCGGTGGGTGTGCAGGTAGAGGTCGCGCAGCAGGCACACCTCGGACAGATGGTGGATCATCTCGCGGTTGATGTGCAGCACGAGCGCCCCCATCGGAAGGTCGCCGTACGGTCCCTCCGCCGCCCCGCAGGGGCGGGCGAGGGCCGATTCGCCGAGGGACTCGACCCCCGCCTGCCAGGTGGCGTACTCCGCGTCGAGCTGGGCCAGCGCCTCGGCAGCCGTCGCGGCGTATGCATACGACTGGTAGTCGGTGGGCGTACGGCCGAAGTGCCCGGCGTTGCGCATCGCGAGGACGCCGACGATCACATGCCCGAGGCGCCAGGCGATCGTCGGGAACGGCGGCGGGTCGGGCTCCGGCATCGCGAAGTCGATCGTCATCGTGCCGGACCCGGCCCGCACCGGGGCGGTGCCGGTGCCGCGCGGGCGCACGCTCCAGCAGTCGGGCACCGGCTCCCAGAAGTACTCGTCGTCGGTGAGCCCGGCGAGCCGGTCGCGCAGCTGATGGGTCCAGTGCCAGGCGATCTGGTCACGCAGCAGGGGGTTCCATGTCTGGTTCCGCGTCTGGTTCCACGTCTGATCGGTCATGAGGGCAGCTTGGCGCGGATAGCGGACAGCTGCGTTCCGTGATGGGTGTCAGGATGACGGCATGACCGTCGAGGGCACGACCGAACGGGTGCTGCGGCTGCTGGCGCTGCTCCAGCGCCGGGCGTCGTGGACCGCCGCCGAACTCGCCGCCGAGCTGGGCGTCACCGACCGCTCGGTGCGCCGCGACGTGGAGCGGCTGCGCACGCTCGGCTACCCCGTCCACGCGACGGCGGGCGTCGGCGGCGGCTACCAGCTCGGCGCGGGCACCCGGCTGCCGCCGCTGCTCTTCGACGACGAGGAGGCCATCGCGACCGCGGTGTCCCTGCGGCTGGCGTCCGGCGGCACGGTCGCCGGGGCGGGCGAGGCGGCGCTGCGGGCGCTCGCCAAGCTCGACCAGGTGATGCCGCCCCGGCTGCGCGCCGAGGTCCGGGCGGTGCACGGCGCCACCGAGACCCTGGTCGGCCCCGGCGTCGAGATCGACGCCGAGCTGCTGGTGACCCTCGCGCGGGCCTGCCGCGACGCCGTACGGGTGCGCTTCCGGTACGCCGCCCGCGGCTCCACCGAGCGCGAGCGCACGGTCGAGCCGGTACGGATGGTCACCACCGGCCGCCGCTGGTACCTGATGGCCTGGGACACCGACCGCGACGACTGGCGCACCTTCCGGCTGGACCGCATGCGCGACGTGACGGCGACGACCTGGCGCTTCCGCCCGAGGGAGCACCCCGACCCGGTCGCCTATGTGCAGCAGTCCGTCACCGGCGCGCCGTACCGCTACGTCGCCCGGGTACGGCTGTACGCCCCGCCCGACCGCGTCCGCGAGCTGGTCCCGCCCCAGGTGGGCCGCGTCGAGGACGACCACGACGGCTGGTGCCTGCTCACAGCGGGCGGCGACGACCTGGACTGGCTCGCCGCCCACGTGGCCCGCCTGCCCTTCGAAGCGGAGATCCTGGACCCCCCGGAGCTACGCGAAACCGCCACCCGCCTGGCCCACCGCCTCGCCACGATGGCGGGTCCCGGGCGCCCCTGACAGCGCCCCTGACAGCGCTCCTCGAAAAATGGCGGTGCCGCCGCGAGGTGGCTGGGCTATCGTGACCGCGTCCTGTTGTCTCCGATAGAGGTGGACGTTGCGCATCTGAGGTTCGCGATCACCGCGTGGTACGGCGTTGCCGTACGCGTGTGGCGACCTCGGTGCATGAGCCGTCCCTCACTCCGACAGGGCTTGGCCGCCGCGTGGTGCTCGCATACGACGCCCCCATCCGACGCGCTGACGACTGCGAGAATCACCATGCCCGATACCACCACGCCCGGCGCCGCCGTGACCTGCTCCGACCTGTCCTTCCAGTGGCCCGACGGCACGGCACTCCTCGACGGGATGTCCCTCAGCGTCGGCCGGGGCCGTACCGGGCTGGTCGGCGCCAACGGCACCGGGAAATCCACCCTGTTGCGGCTGTTGGCCGGTCAGCTGCGGCCCACCCGCGGGTCGGTGACCATCGGCGGCAGCCTCGCCTATCTGCCGCAGAACATCACCCTCGACACCGCACTCCGCGTCGACCGGGCGCTGGGCATCGCCGAGCGGCGGGCCGCGCTGCGGGCCATCGAGGCCGGGGACGTGCGCACGGAACACTTCGACGCGGTCGGCGACGACTGGGACGTCGAGGAACGGGCGTTGGCGACCTTGGGCTCGCTCGGGCTCGGCGGCCTCGGACTGGACCGCACCGTGGGCGAGATGTCCGGCGGGGAGACCGTGCTGCTGCGGCTGGCGGCGCTGCTGCTGGAGCGCCCCGATGTGCTGCTGCTCGACGAGCCGACGAACAACCTCGACCTGTTCGCGCGCCGCAGGCTCTACGAGGCCGTCGACTCCTGGCGCTCCGGAGTGCTGATCGTCGTCAGCCACGACCGTGACCTGCTGGAGCGGGTGGACCGCATCGCCGAGCTGCGGTCCGGGGAGGTCGGCTGGTACGGGGGCGGCTGGTCCGCGTACCAGGAGGCGCTGACCGTCCAGCAGGAGGCGGCCGGACGGGCGCTGCGGGCCGCCGACGCGGACGTCCGCAGGCAGCGGCGCGAACTGGAGGACACCCAGATCAAGGTGGCCCGCCGGGAGCGGCACAGCAAGAAGATGGACGCCCAGCGGCGGGCCCCGCGCATCGTCGCGGGCGAACGCAAGCGCTCCGCCCAGGAGTCGGCGGCGGGGCTGCGCGGACTGCACGAGGACCGGCTGCGGGAGGCGCGCGAGCGGCGCGAGGAGGCCGCCGAGGCGGTCCGCGAGGACGCCGAGATCCGGGTGGACCTGCCCCACACCGCCGTCCCCGCGGGCCGCACCGTGCTGAGCCTGAGCGCGCTGCGCCCCCGCTTCGGCCGGTTGCGCGGCGCCGACCTTCAGGTGCACGGCCCCGAACGCGTCGCTCTGGTCGGCCGCAACGGGTCGGGGAAGACGACACTTCTGCGCACCCTGGCCGGGGAGCTGGCCCCGCTGTCCGGCGAGGCCAGGGCGTTCGTACCGCTGCGATTCCTGCCGCAGCGCCTGGACGTGCTGGACGACGCCCTGAGCGTCGCGGCGAACGTGTCCCGCCGGGCGCCCGGCGTCACCGACAACCACATCCGATCCCAGCTCGCCCGGTTTCTGTTCAAGGGGGCGCGCGCCGAACAGCCCGCGGGCACCCTCTCCGGCGGGGAGCGCTTCCGGGCCGCCCTCGCGGCCACCATGCTCGCCGCCCCGGCCCCGCAGCTGCTGATGCTGGACGAGCCCACCAACAACCTCGACCTGGCCAGCGTGCGCCAGCTGACCGGCGCGCTCGCGTCGTACCGGGGCGCGCTGCTGATCGCCGGTCACGACCTGCCGTTCCTCGCGTCGGTCGGCATCACCCGCTGGCTGCTCGTCGGCGAGGAGCTGCGGGAGACGTCCGCCGAGGAGGTGGGCGCGCTGCTGGAGGAGCCGGAGCCCGAAGAGCCCGCGTAACGAGGGCAAAACCCCCCGGCCGCGGTCGCATTCGACAGGGCGGTGAGCCGGGGGCTTCACTGACGGCGTGCGATCCCGGAACAACTTCACACCACGAAGAGAGGACGCCCGTGCACCTCACCACACCCGCTCCGTCCCGCAGACGAGCGCTGGCCCTGGGCGCCGGTACGGCTCTGGCCGCCCTGGTGGCCGTACCGGGCACTGCCCACGCGGCGGACATCACCGGGCAACTGCGCGCCCTTGAGGAGGAGTACGCGGCCAGGCTGGGCGTGTTCGCGTTCGACCCGGCCACCGGGGCGACGGTGTCCTACCGCGCCGAGGAGCGCTTCCCGATCTGCTCCGTCTTCAAGGCGCTCGCCGCGGCGGCGGTGCTGCGCGACCTCGACCGCGACGGCGAATTCCTCGCCCGGCGCGTCCACTACACCGAGGACTTCGTCCGGAAGGCGGGCTACGCCCCGGTCACGGGTAAGCCGGAGAACATCGCGGGCGGGCTGACCGTCGAGCAGCTGTGCGCCGCCGCCGTCGGCGAGAGCGACAACGCCGCCGCGAACCTCCTGCTCCGCGACCTGGGCGGCCCGACGGCCATCACCCGCTTCTGCCGTTCCCTCGGCGACGCGACGACCCGGCTCGACCGCTGGGAGCCGGAGCTGAACTCGGCCGAGCCCTGGCGGGAGACGGACACCACCAGCCCCGGTGCCATCGGGAAGACGTTCGCGCGCCTCGTCCTCGGCCGTGCGCTCACCGGCGAGGACCGCACACGGCTGACCGGCTGGCTGGTGGCGAACACCACCAACGTCGAACGGTTCCGCGAGGGGTTGCCCGCCGACTGGATTCTGGCGGACAAGACGGGCGGCGGCACCCAGTACGGGGTCGCCAACGACGTGGGCGTCGTCTGGCCCCCCAAGCGCACCCCGCTGGTGCTGTCGGTGCTCTCGACCAAGTACGACCCTCAGGGCCCGACGGACAACCCCCTGGTGGCCAGGGCCGCCGCCCTGGTGGCCGACGCGCTGGTCTGAGTACGGCCGGACGCGCTGGCCCGAGTAGGGCCGGACGCTCGTCCGAGTAGGGCCAAACGCTCGTCCGAGTACGGCCGGACGTGCTCGGACGAGCAAGGCCATACGCCGGGTCAGATCACCGGCGGGCGGCCCAGCCTCGTCATCCGCCACACCGTGCGCCACCGCATGGGCCGCCGGGTGCCGCACGGGGTGCGGACGCCCTCCAGGAAGCCGCCCGCCCAGGCCCGCAGCCCGTCCAGGGCGCGGGTGCGGGCCAGGGTGAGGAGGGTCCACGTACCGAGGTAGACGGGGACCAGGGGCAGCGGAAGGTGGCGGCGGGCGAGCCAGACGCGGTTGCGGGCGGTCATCCGGTAGTAGACCGCGTGCCGGGCGGGGGAGGTGCGGGGGTGCTGGAGCAGCAGTTCGGGGGAGTAGAGCACCTTCCACCCGGCGTCGAGCGCCCGCCACGCGAGGTCGGTCTCCTCGTGGGTGAAGAAGAACTCGTCCGGCCAGCCGCCGACCTGGTCCAGCATCGGTACGGCCAGGGCGTGTCCGCCGCCGAGGAACGTGGTCACCTCGCCGCCGCGCATCGGGTCGCCCGCCCGGAGCCGGGGGACGTGGCGGCGCTGGGTCTCGCCGGTCTCGTCGGCGATGCGGAAGCTGACGATGCCCAGCCGCGGATCGTCCGCGTACAGGTCGCGCACCGTACGGAACACATCGGCGTCGACGAGCAGTCCGTCGTCGTCGAGGTCGATCACGACATCGACGTCACCGAAGTCGCGCAGCCGCTGCCAGGCGACGTTGCGGCCGCCGGAGACGCCGAGGTTCTCCGCCAGCTCGACCGGGGTGACGCCGTCCGGCAGCTCGGGGAGCGGGGAGCCGTTGCCCACGACGACGATACGGGCGGGCGGTACGTCCTGTTTCGCGACCGACTCCAGCAGGGCGGCCACCTCTCTGGGCCGATTGCCCATGGTCAGGATGGCGACGCCCAGGCGTGGTCCGGTCACGGGGGAACTCCAGAGGTTGGTTACGGTGTGGTGATCGTAACCAGTCGCCGAAGCGTCCTGTCGAAGCACGGCGCATGTTCATCGACATACGCAAAAGCGGTCATTCGTCGAGCGCGGAGAGCGCATTCTTCGCGGCGCTGATCGCTCCGTCGCGTATCACCTTGGACGAGGGGGCCTTGTGGCTCTCGAAGTCGCCGCCGTTGTAGGTGGCGACTATGGTCGCGTTGTCCTTGCGGACGGTCACCACCGCCTCGCGCACCTGCTGGTCGTCGTCGCTGGTGAGCTTGTCGCTCACGGTCGCCTTGTCGCCGAGCCCTGACACCGCGTCGCCGGAGCCCCCGGGCGCCCGGCCGGTGACGTCGAAGCTGATGTCCAGCCAGCGGTAGTCGAAGCCCTCCAGCGCGTGCCAGGAGCAGCCCGAACGGCGGGAGAGGTCGCTGCTCTTCATCGCGTCGCCGCTGGTCTTCGCGCCCGGCACCAGCTTCTTGACCGCGGCGTCCGGGATCGCGCCGCAGGCGTCGTTCGGCGGCTCGGAGTAGCGCCCCGCCGTACTCGCGCCGCTCCCTCCGCCCCCTCCGCCGCCCCCGTCCGGGGTGAGCCCGGCCCCGCCCCCGGTCGGACCGGCGGACGGCGGCGGGGAGGCGTCGGCGGCCTGCGGGCGGGTGTCGTCCGAGTCGCCGGAGCCGGAGGTGGTCATGGCCACGCCTGCGACGGCGAGGACGGCGACGGGCAGGAGCCGGGCGACCAGAGTGAGCGGGAGAGAACGCAATGCGGTCTTCTTCGATCGTGGGGCGGTCAGATCTGCGAGCGGGGCTGATCTATTGGGGTGAATTTCCGCTCGGTCACAGTATTAGATCAAGCCGGGGGTTATCTACGATCGGTGATGACCCATCGCCCGTCAGCCGCGACCGATGTACGGCATCGCCGTCGCCAGTACCGTCGCGAACTGCACGTTCGCCTCCAGGGGCAGCGAAGCCATATGCCGCACGGTACGTGCCACATCCGCCACGTCCATCACCGGCTCGGCGACCACCTGCCCGTTCGCCTGGGGTACACCGGTCTGCATCTGCCCGGTCATCTCCGTCCCCGCGTTGCCGATGTCGATCTGCCCGCAGGCGATGGAGTACCCCCGCCCGTCCAGCGACAGCGACTTGGTGAGCCCGGTCAGAGCGTGCTTGGTCGCCGTGTACGCGACGCTGTGCGGCCGCGGAGCATGGGCGGAAATCGAGCCATTATTGATGATCCGTCCGCCCTGCGGCTCCTGATCACGCATCAGCCGGAAGGCGCCCTGCGCGCACAGGAACGCACCCGTCAGATTGGTGTCCACGACCGCCTGCCAGTCCTCGTGGCTCAGATCTTCCACCGGCACTCCGCGGGGGCCGAAGCTGCCCGCGTTGTTGAACAGCAGATCGAGCCGTCCGAAGCGCTGCCGGACGGCCGCGAACAGCGCGTCCACCCGCTCGGGCCTGCTCACATCCGTCGGCACGGCGAGGAGCGAGGGGCCGTCGCCCGCCCGCCGCGCCGTCTCCGCCAGGGACTCCTCGCGGCGCCCCGCGAGCACCACCGACCAGCCCGACTCGTGGAGTTCGAGCGCCACCGCCCGGCCGATCCCGGAGCCCGCGCCCGTCACCACGGCGACCTTCGACACCACCGGTACACCTTCGCTTCCGTTCATGGGGCGGCAGCGTACGCCAGGCCACATCCCAGCGTGCGCAGGGTGTATGGCGCCAAACGTCCTATCCGGAAACGGACCTCACCCAGCCGACATGTGTGCGTTGTGTATAGGCAAGCGTGCGGCCTCCCCCCGACACTCCAATTCCTCTGACGCCACGAGCCAGGGGAGAGCACATGGCACACGCCGCACATCAGCAGGCGATACGAGCCGCGGCAGCACACCTGGGCCGCCGCCGCTTCCTCACCGTCACCGGAGCAGCCGCCGCACTGGCCTTCTCCACCAACCTGCCCAGCGCCCAGGCCGCGCAGGTACGTACGGACGCGCTCACCGAAGACCCCTTCACGCTCGGCGTGGCATCGGGCGATCCACTGCCCGACGCCGTCGTGCTGTGGACCAGACTCGCGCCCCGCGCCTACGAACCGGGCAACGGACTGCCCGAGGAGGGCGCCGTCCGCGTCGAGTGGGAGATCGCCCGTGACGAGCGCTTCGCGCGCGTCGCCCGGCGCGGCACCGCGACCGCCCACGCCGAGTTCAACTACACCGTGCACGTGGACGCCAAGGGCCTCGACCCCGACCGCGTCTACTGGTACCGCTTCCGGGCGGGCAAGTGGACCAGCACTGTCGGCCGCACCCGCACGGCCCCATCCCACGGTGCCCGGGTCCGTGACGTCCGGTTCGGCCTGGTGTCCTGCCAGGCGTACCACGACGGCTACTTCACGGCCCTGAAGCACCTCGCCGCCGAGGACCTGGACGCCGTCTTCCACGTCGGCGACTACCAGTACGAGTACGCCGTCAGCGCCGTCGGCGGCGCCCGCAACTACACCGACCGCACCCTCCCGGCGCACTTCAACACCGAGACCATGACGCTCGGGGACTACCGGCTGCGCTACGCCCTCTACAAGACCGACCCGGACCTCCAGGCCGCCCACGCCGCCTTCCCCTGGTTCGTCACCTGGGACGACCACGAGACCGAGAACAACTACGCGGGCGACGTCGACGACAACAACGATCCGCCCGAGGAGTTCCTGATCCGCCGGGCCGCCGCGTACCGCGCGTACTGGGAGAACATGCCGCTGCGCATGCCGCAGCAGCCCGACGGCCCCGACATGCGGCTCTACCGGCGCTTCCACTACGGCCGGCTCGCCCAGTTCGACATCCTCGACACCCGCCAGTACCGCTCCGACCAGGCTTACGGCGACGGCTGGCAGTACCCCGGACCCGAGTCCGAGGACCCGTCCCGCACGCTCACCGGCGCCACCCAGGAGCGCTGGCTCCTGGACGGCTTCCAGCGCTCCACCGCCACCTGGAACGTCCTCCCGCAGCAGGTCACCTTCTCGCAGCGGAAGAACACCACCGCCGACCGCTCCAAGCTCTCCATGGACGCCTGGGACGGCTACCCCGCCTCGCGCGACCGCGTCCTGGCCGGTGTCGAGCAGGCGGGCCTGGAGAACTTCGTCGTCCTGACCGGCGACGTCCACGTCCACTACGCGCTCGACATCAAGAAGGACTTCAACGACTCCTCGTCCAAGACCCTGGGCGTCGAGTTCGTCGGCACGTCGATCACCAGCGGCAAGGACGGTGCCGACAAACCGGCCAACTGGTCCACGATGACGACCGCCAACCCGCACATGAAGTTCTACAACGGGCGGCGCGGCTATGTGACGGTCACCCTGGACGGCCACCAGGCGCGGGCCGACTACAAGACGGTCTCCGCGGTCACGACCCCGGGCGCACCGCTCACCACGGCGGCGTCGTTCATCACCGAAGCCGGAAACCCCGGCCTCCAGCAGGCCTGACCGATAAAGGCCCGCGGCACCCCCAACGGGCGCCGCGGGCTCAGCCGTCGCCGGGCAACTCGCCGGGGTAGCGGACGCCTATGGCCGAGCGGGCCGTGTCCAGGGTGCGCATGACCGCCAGGGTGCCTGACAGGGGGACGAGGGGGGACTCGCGTTCGCCCGCTCGCAGGCAGCGCATCACCTCCGCCGCCTCGCGCTGGTAGGAGCGCAGGCCGTCCGCCGCCGTGAACTCCTCGGGGGCGCGGCCCGGTCGGTGGAGTACGAAGTGGTCGGGATGGAAGAAGCCGCGGGGGAACTCGATACGGCCCGCCGTGCCCGTCACCGACGCCGTCCTCGGGGTGTCGGCGGTGAGCGAACAGCTCAGGAGGGCTATCGCGCCGCTGTCCCAGCCCAGCAGCAGTCCCGTGTTCAGGTCGACGCCCTCGGGCGACAGCTCGGCGTGGGCCCGGACGGTCGACGGTTCGCCCAGCAGGAGCTGTGCGAAGGACACCGGGTACACGCCGAGGTCGAGGAGTGCGCCGCCGCCCTGGGCCGGGTCGCGCAGGCGGTGGGCGGGGTCGAAGGGGCCCTGGAGGCCGAAGTCGGCGTGCACCGCGCGGATCTCGCCGATCGCGCCGTCGTGGACGAGGCCGGTCATGCGCCGGACGACCGGATCGCAGTACGTCCACATCGCCTCCATCAGGAAGCGGTCGTGGGTCCGGGCGAGGCCGATCAGCTCGTTCGCCTCGCGCGCGTTCAGGGTGAACGCCTTCTCGCACAGCACCGCCCGGCCCGCCTCCAGGCACAGACCGGCCGCGGCGCGGTGGTCGGCGTGCGGGGTAGCGACGTATATCACGTCGAGTTCGTCATCGGCGGCCAGCTCGGCCCGGCTAGCGTAGGAGCGGGGTATTCCGAATCGTTCGGCGAACCGTTTCGCCGCCTCCGGGCTGCGCGAGCCCACCGCCATGACCTGCGCGTCTGGCATGTCCAGCAGATCTGCCGTGAAGGACGCGGCGATCCCGCCGGTCGCCAGGATGCCCCACCGTACGCGCTCGGACTCCGGTCCGGACATCCCTGCCACCCTCGATCTCTTGGCCTGATCGGTCCTGAGCACACCGATTCTGCTGAGAGCATAGAGAACGATTCAACGACTCATGGAAGGTCAGCATGCAGCAGCCCGGCCTCACGGCCGCCGCTCCCGACCGGGCCCACAGACCCGAACCCTCTTCTTCTCCCTCCTCCGCCGCCGCGCCCCAGGTCACCGCTCCACTGACCGCGCAGCGCCGTACGAGCCTCCTCGTCACCTTCGTCCTCGGCGGGCTCACCGCTCTCCCCGCCCTCTCGATGGACATGTACCTGCCGGCCCTGCCGGCGGTCACCGACGCGCTCCACAGCACCGCCGCGACGGCCCAGCTCACCCTGACCGCCTGCCTGCTGGGCATGGCGCTCGGCCAGCTCGTCGTCGGCCCGATGAGTGACAAGTGGGGCCGTCGCCGCCCCCTCCTCATCGGCATGGTGATCTACGTCATCGCCACCGCCATCTGCGCGTTCGCGCCCTCCGCCGAGCTGCTCATCGGCTTCCGGCTGCTCCAGGGGCTCGCCGGGTCGGCCGGGATCGTGATCGCCCGCGCCGTCGTCCGCGATCTGTACGACGGCATCGCGATGGCCCGCTTCTTCTCCACCCTGATGCTGATCTCCGGTGTCGCGCCCATCGCCGCGCCCGTCATCGGCGGCCAGATCCTGCGCTTCACGGACTGGCGCGGGGTCTTCCTCGTCCTCACCGTGGTCGGCTCGCTGCTCACGTTCGTCGTCTGGCGCTTCCTGCGCGAGACCCTGCCGCCGGAGCGCCGCCACGACGGCGGGCTCGGCGAGACGCTCCGTACGGTGCGGGGGCTGCTCGGCGACCGCGTCTTCACCGGCTACACGCTCGCGGGCAGCTTCGCCTTCGCGGCCCTCTTCGCCTATGTCTCCGGTTCGTCGTTCGTCGTCCAGGAGATCTACGGCGCCTCGCCGCAGACGTTCAGCCTGCTCTTCGGGCTCAACTCGATCGGCCTCATCGGCATGGGCCAGGTCAACGGCCGCATCCTCGTCGGCCGCGTCAGCATGGACAAGGTGCTGGCCGTGGGGCTGATGGTGATCACCGTCGCGGCGACCGCGCTGCTGGCGCTGTCCGCCGGGGTCTTCGGCGAGGTCGGGTTGGTGCCGGTCGCGGCCTGCCTGTTCGTGCTGATGTCCTCGATGGGCCTGGTCATGCCCAACACCAACGCGCAGGCGCTGATGCGCACCCCGCACGCCGCCGGTTCCGCGTCCGCGCTGCTCGGCACCTCCACCTTCCTGCTCGGGGCCATCGCCTCGCCGCTGGTGGGGATCGCGGGCGAGACCACGGCCGTGCCGATGGCCGTCGTCCAGCTGGTGTGCGCGCTGGCCGCCATGGGCTGCTTCATGGGACTCTGCCGCCCGTGGCAGCGACGCACGAAGCAGAGCGTGACGGTGGCCTGACCCGGCTTCTGCGCACCGTGGAGGCGCTCCCCGAGGGGGAGCGCCCCTGGTGCGCGGGCGCCGTGGTGGCCGCCGGGACCGGCGCCGGGCCCCTGGCGGAGGGCGCCTTCGGCTGGGCGGTGCGGTATGCCGCGTACGACCGTGAGCTGCCGCCCGGGCAACGGGTCCCGATGCGCGCCGATACGGTCTTCGACCTCGCCTCGCTGACGAAGCTGTTCACCGCGATCGTGGCGGTGGCCTCGCTGGAGCGCGGGGAGCTCGCACTGGACGCCCCGGTCGCCTCGTACGCCCCCGAATGCACCGCCGCCGCCGACCACGGCATCACGGTGCGCCAGTTGCTCACCCACCGCTCGGGGCTGGTCCCGGAGCTGCCGCTGTACGACTGCGACGGGGACGAGGCGCGCTGGGCGCGGCTGTACGCGGAGCCGCCCGGCGCCCCGCCCGGCACCGTCCGCCGCTACTCCGACCTCAACCTGCTGCTGCTCCAGCGCGTGCTGGAGCGGGTGACCGGCCGCCCGCTGGACGGCCTCGTCCACGACCGGATCACCGGCCCGCTGGCCATGGCGTCCACCCGCTTCCGCCCGCCCGCGAGCTGGCTGCCGCGCATCGCCGCGACCGAGGACCAGCGGCGCCCCTGGGGCAAGCTCGACCGGGGCATGCTGCGGGGCGTGGTGCACGACGAGAACGCGTACGCGCTCGGCGGCGTCGCGGGCCACGCCGGGCTCTTCTCGGCCGCCGCCGATCTGGCCGTGCTGTGCCGCACGCTGCTCGCGGGCGGCGGGCCGGTGCTCTCACCCGCCTCCGTGGACCTGATGCTGACGGCCCCGGGGCTGGGCTTCGAGGTCGACCAGCCGTGGTTCATGGGCGAGTTGGCGGGCGGCGGCGCGGCCGGGCACACCGGGTTCACGGGCACCAGCCTGGTGCTGGACCGGTCCCGGGACCGCTATCTGATCCTGCTGGCCAACACGGTCCACCCGCGCCGCCGCCCCGGCGACAGTTCACCTCGCGCGGCGGCGGCCACGGCTCTGGCCCGCGTCCTCTAGCTCACTGCTCGGGCGGCGGCCAGGTGTCGCCCCACGCCGTGTCGCGGGCGGCGCGGTAGAGGGGGCCGTGGCGCTTGGTGAGGGTGCGGCGGGTGAGGCCCTCGTCGGGGGTGCACAGATCCAGCAGCACCTGGCCCTTGCGGGTCTGGGGGTGGCGGGTGACGCGCGAGGCGCCGACCGCCTCACCGGAGGCCGGGAAGCGGGTCGCCGCGACGTACGCGAACTTCTCGTCCTCGTACCCCAGCGAGCCCCCCTTCACCTGGCGGTGCAGCGACGAACGGCTCACCCGGGCCGCGAAGTGGCACCAGTCGGCGCCCGGTTCGATGGGGCACGCGGCGCTGTGCGGGCACGGGGCCAGGATCTGGAAGCCCCCCGATACGAGCTGGTCGCGGGCCTCGCGGATGCGCAGATAGCCGTCCGGGGTGCCGGGTTCGACGAGGACCACCGCCTGGGCGGTCCGGGCCGCCTCGCCGACGACCGCGCGGCGGTCGGGCGGGGTGAGTTCGCCCAGCACGTAGGAGACGGTGACCAGGTCCGTCGCGTCGGGGAGGGCGAGGTCGGAGGAGAGCGACCGGCGCTGCCAGCGGGCTTCGCGCAGCGGGGTGGCGGGGGAGCGCCCGGCCAGTTCGCGGCCGAGGGCGAGGGCGGGTTCGGCCCAGTCCATGACGGTGGTGCTGTGCGCCCCGTCCGGCCAGGCGGCGGCCACGGCCCAGCTCGCCGCGCCGGTCCCGCCGCCGATGTCGAGGTGCGAGGCGGGGGTCCACTCGGGGGCGCGCTCGCGCAGCGCGTCGAGGGCGGCGTGCACCGCCTCGAAGGTCGCGGGCATCCGGTACGCGGCGTACGCGGCGACGTCGGAGCGGTCGCGCAGCACGGGAGTGTCGGTCGGGGTGCGGCCCCGGTAGTTGGCGATCAACCGGTCGACCGCCTGGGCCGCTTGGCGGGGCGGCAGTCCGTCGAGGAGCCCGGCGAGCGCGGTGCGCAGCGTCTCGGCGGTGGGGGCGGCGTGCGGGGCGTGCATTCCGTTGATTCTACGGGGTGAGAGGCGGGCGAGTGGCAGGAGACGATGCGTATCGTCTAGTCGAGGCCTTCGCTACATTGGCCACATGGCCGGAAAATCAACTCCCAACGCGACCCGCCGCAGTGAACGTTCGCACCGCGCGATCCTCGATGCCGCGCTCGAACTCGTCGCCGAGGTGGGTTATCCCAAACTCACGATCGAGGCCATCGCCGCCCGGGCCGGGGTCGGCAAGCAGACGATCTACCGCTGGTGGCCCTCCAGGGGGGCCGTCCTGCTGGACGCGTTCGTCGCGCTCGGCGAGCGGGCCGCGCGGGAGGCACAGGAGGCGGGGGAGCCGGGAGACGGCGACCCGTACGCGTTCCCCGATACCGGCGACCTGGCGGCCGACCTCAAGCTCGTGCTGCGCGCGACGGTGGACGAGCTGCGGTCGCCCACGTACGACCTGCCCTACCGGGCACTGGCCGCCGAGGGCATCGTCAACCCGGAGATCGCCGCGGAGTTCGTGAGCCGGGTCATGGAGCCGTCGGTCCAGCTCTACGTCGAGCGGCTGCGCGCCGCCCAGCGGGCCGGACAGGTCGCGGCGGACCTCGATCCGCGGATCGCCCTGGAGCTGGTGACCGGCCCGGTCACCGCCCGCTGGCTGCTGCGGACGCTGCCGCTCTCCCACGCGTACGCGGACGCCGTGGTCGACATGGCGCTGCGCGGCCTCAGCCCCCGCTGAGCCGCGCCCGCACCGGGGTGGTGATCATCAGGCTCGGCGCGTCCGTGATGATCCCGTCGCACCCCAGCCGCACCATCCGGTCGCGCTGACCCGGGGTGTTGACGGTGTGCGCCCACACATGGGGTATGCCGGAGGCGACGGCCCGCCGGATGTCCGCGTCCCGGGCCCGGTAGTCGACGTCCAGCAGGTCCACGATCCCGCGCCAGTCGGCGGGCCGGTCGTGGCGCATCTGCCGGGCGGACCGCCACAGCTGGGCCAGCAGCCCCATCCGGTGGGCCTCGCGGGCCACGTCCGGGTGGTTGGAATTCACGTAGACCGAGCGGGTCAGGCCCCGGTCGCGGATCATGCGGGCCAGCCGGTCCAGCCCGGCCGGGTCCTTCGTCTCGACCATGAGCGTGGTGCGGCCGCCGAGCCGGTCCAGCGCCTCGGCCACCGTCGGCGGCCGCTCGGGCTTCCAGGCGCCGCGCAGGGCGGGGGCGGGGCGGAGACGTACGGTGCGCCACTGGGCCGCGGTGAGGGCGTTCACGGGCCCGGCCTGGGACGTCGTACGGTCCAGCGTCGCGTCATGCATCACGACGAGCGTGCCGTCGTGCAGGGTGCGGATGTCGAAGTCGACGACCTGGGCGTCCTTGCGGGTCAGGGCGGTGGTGAGCCCGGCCATGCTGTTCTCGGGCACTTCGAGGGCGCCGCCACGGTGGGCCGTGTAGATGATCCGCGGGAGCGCGGGGACGGCGGCGGGCTGATCGCCGAGGCCCGCGTCGAGGTCCGGGTCGTGACCCGCGTCGAGGTGCCGTTCCGGCGGGCGGGCGGTGGGGTGGGCCAGGAGGGCCGCTGGTATGGAAAGGGTGAGCACCGCCACACCGGTCAGAAAATACCTGGTGATCATAAAGGGAACGCTAGGGGTGCTCGTTCGCTTATGTCCTGATATCGGCACCCGGTCGTGGGTCCCGGCATCACCCCGGATGCGGACACCGGTCACCTCGGGAGCAGGATGGTGGCAGCATTGATCGGGTACCGGCGGTACCGCCGGTCGCGGCGGTGAAGCGAGGCGATAGATGGAACGCATGAGCAGGTTCACCCAGTGGCTGCGCCGGCCGAGAAGCGCGACGGGCGGCGATAGCGGCTCGGGAGCGGTCGCCGCGAGCGCCCGCGAGGACCTGCTCCTGGCCGCGGCCGCCGCGGGATACCCGCTCGCGCCCGCCGCGTACCCCTCCGGCTACGGCTGTTCCTGCGACCGCATCGGCTGTCCGACCCCCGCCCGGCACCCCGTCTCCTTCGCCTGGTCGACGCAGGCGTCGGCCGACCCGGACAAGGTCGCCCACTGGCTGCGCGCCGACCCGCAGGCCAACTTCATCACCGCCACCGGCCATGTCCACGATGTGCTCGACGTACCCGTCGACGCGGGGCGGCAGGCCCTGGAGCGGCTGGGGGCCGCGGAGGTCGAGGTGGGGCCGGTCGTGACGAGCGGCGGGGACCTGCGGCAGGGGCGGATGCTGTTCTTCACGACGACGCGCGGCACCCCGGACGACGAGGACGAGTGGTGGCCGTGCGAGCTGGACTGCCACCCCGAGACGATGGACGAGCATCCGGGGCTGCGGTGGCACTGCCGGGGCAGCTACGTACTCGTGCCGCCCGCCCGGCTGCCGGGGGATGGGCGGGTGGCGTGGCTCCTCGGGCCGGAGCGGCCGCTGCCCGATCCGCTGACGCTGCTGGAGGCGCTGACCGACGCGTGCCGCCTGGCCGCGGTGGAGGACGACGAGCATGAGTCGGCCGCCTGGCCGATAGGGAGGTAAGCACGGGGCCCCGGGCCCCGCGCTCACTCGCCCTTCGCTCCTGTGACGCCTTCGAGGCGGTTCAGGAAGACGACCTTCGGGTCGGCCGCGTCCTTCGCGGGGACGCGGACGGCCGACTCGGCGACCCGGGTCAGCGTCACCGCCCGCTTCGCCTCGCCCGTCATCAGCGCCTTGACCTGCGCGTCCGGGTTGGGCCGGAACCCCTTCGCCATGGTCTGCTTCTGCCGGTGGTGCGAGGTGAAGAAGACCATCGCGCCGCCGTCCTTCGTCCGCAGGCCCACCGGGGCCTCGGAGCCGCCGCCGGACGCCGGGGAGTCGATGTACTGCGTCCAGAACTTCGGCGTCTTGTTGAACTTGCTCCGCGAGTCCCGCATCCCCGACGTCGCCGAACCGTCCGCGAACGTCTCGCCCTTGCCCGTCATCAGGTAGTCGGTGTAGTCGCCGCTCAGCTTGTCCGGCCGGACGGCGAGCCGGGGCGACGGGCCCGCGGCCTTGACCGGCTTGGCCCAGCCGTCCTTGTCGGTCGCGAAGGCCGGTACCTCGTCCTGGCTGAGGATCGACAGATACGCGGCCTTCCACGGCTGATCGGCGCCCTCCCGGGTGAAGACCACCAGCCACCGGTTGGCGTCCCGGTTGCTGTCGGTGTCCGCCACGAAGAACTTCGGCCACCCGATCTGCCGGGGGATGTGGAAGTTCGCGTCGGACAGCTTCAGCGCCGGGTAGTTCGGGTTGCCCTGCGGGGAGTTGGCGTGCTGCGCCTTCAGGTCGGCCGTGGTGATCGCCTCCAGCGGGCCGGTCTCCACCTGGCTCGCCATCGACGGGTCCAGCTCCTGGTACGCCTTGTTGTACGTGCTGGTGAAGTCGCGGAGCGCCTCGGCGGCCTCAGCCTTGTCCACCGACGGTATGTTCTCCCGCTCGCCGTGCACCGTCATGCAGCCGGTCAGTGTCATCCCCAGCGCCAGCACCGCCGCTGCGGTCGGAAGGACGGACGGCCGACGGGGTGACCTGCGTGTCATGGGGCTGCGGCTCCTTCGGGGCTGCGTGGGACGGCGCCACCCTACCCGGGGCGAAGAAGAAGGTCAGCGTGGGGACCAGATACAGCAGCCACACTGTGACCTGGAGCCATGTGGGGTCCGGCTGGAAGTTGAAGACGCCCTTGAGCAGGGTGCCGTACCAGGTGTCCGGCGCGATAGTGGCGCTGATGTCGAACGCCTGGGAGTGCAGCCCCGGAAGCCAGTTCGCCTCCTGGAGGTCGTGGAAGCCGTACGCGAGGACTCCCGCGGCCACCACGACCAGCATGCCACCCGTCCAGGTGAAGAACTTCGCCAGGTTGATCCGCACCGCGCCGCGGTAGAACAGCCAGCCCAGCAGGACCGCGGTGAGCAGCCCCAGGGCCACCCCGATCAGCGGGTCCGCCGAGCCGTCGTTGCTCGCCCGTACCGCCGCCCACACGAACAGCGCGGTCTCCAGGCCCTCCCGGCCCACCGCCAGGAACGCCGTGGCCACCAGCGCGCCGGTGCCCATGGCGAGCGCCGCGTCCAGCCGTCCGTGCAGCTCGTGCCGGAGATGGCGGGCGGTGCGCCGCATCCAGAACACCATCCACGTCACCAGGCCGACCGCGAGGACGGACAGCGAACCGCCCAGCGCCTCCTGCGCCTCGAACGTCAGCTCCTGGGATCCGAACTCCAGTGCCGCGCCGAACGACAGGGCCAGCACGATCGCCGCGCCGATGCCCAGCCACACCGGCCGCAGCGCGTCCCGGCGATCCGTCTTGACCAGATAGGCGACCAGAATGCACACGATCAGGCTCGCTTCGAGCCCTTCGCGCAGACCGATCAGATAGTTGCCGAACACAGGGTTCGCCTCTCTCTCGTCCTGAAGTGCACTTGGGAGATCAGGTGAACAGCGCCCTGCCCCACCAGTCGTCCGCGTCCCGGACGCCCGGCGGGATGGCGAACAGCGCCGAACCCACGTGCTGGATGTACTCGTTGAGCGCGTCGGAGCGCGCCAGCCGCCGCTGCAGCGGTACGAAGCCCTCGCGCACGTCGTGCTGGTACGCGAGGAAGAACAGCCCCGCGTCCAGCCGCCCCAGACCGTCCGTACCGTCGGTGAAGGAGTAGCCGCGGCGCAGGACGCGGATGCCGCCGTTGGAGTCCGGGTGGGCGAGGCGGACATGGGCGTCGGGCAGCATCGCCTTCAGGTTGGGCGTATCGCGCTCGTGCTGCTTGCCGTACGGCGCGCCCTCGCCCTTGTCCCGCCCGAACACGTCCTCCTGCTCCTTGAGGGAGGTGCGGTCCCAGGTCTCGATGTGCATGCGGATGCGGCGCGCCACCAGGTACGAGCCGCCCGCCAGCCAGGCCGGGCCCGCCTTCTCGCTCACCCATACGTGCTTCGTCAGCGCGGCGGCGTCGGTGCCGGGGATGTTCCGGGTGCCGTCCTTGAAGCCCATCATGTTGCGCGGCGTCTGGGCGTCGGGGGTGGTCGAGGACGTCTTGCCGAAGCCCAGCTGCGACCAGCGGACGGCGACCTTGCCCATGCCGATGCGGGCCAGGTTGCGGATCGCGTGCACGGCCACCTGCGGGTCGTCGGCGCACGCCTGGACGCACAGATCGCCGTCGCTGCGGGCCGCGTCGAGGTCGTCGCCGGGGAAGGCGGGCAGGTCGGCCAGTGCCTCGGGGCGGCGCCCCGCGAGCCCGAACCGGTCCTTCCCCTTCTTGTCCCGGAAGAGGGTGGGCCCGACGCCGAAGGTGAGGGTCAGCCGGGACGGTTTGAGGCCCAGCGCCTCGCCGGTGTCGTCCGGCGGCGCCTCGACGAGGTCGCCGACCGCGCCGTCGCCGACCGACTGCCCCCGCGTCATCCGGGCCGCCGCCTTCGTCCACTCCTTGAGCAGGGCGATCAGCTCGGCGCGGTCGTCGGTGGTGACGTCGAACGCCGCGAAGTGCAGCCGGTCCTGGACGGCGGTGGCGATGCCCGCCTGGTGGGCCCCGTGGAAGGGGACGGCGCCGCCGCCGTCGTCCACAGGGTCGGTGGAGTCGTCGCCGCTCAGCGCGGCGGCGGTGCCTCCGGCGGCCGCGGCGCCGAGCGCGAGCCCGGCACCGCCCCAGCCGATGAGGGCGCGGCGCGAGGGGGATGCGTCGGTCATGAAACCGTCCCTCACTTCGAGACGACGGCGGCGGCGAGCTTGGACAGCGGTTCGGCCAGCGCGTTGACCCCGTCCGACAGCTCCTTGCGCTTGGTCTCCGAGACGGTGTCGTACGAGACGAAGCCGTCGCCCTCGCGGTACTCGTCCAGCTGCTTCATCACCGCGGCGAACTGCTTGTCCAGCTCCTTGGCCAGCGCGGGGTCGTTCTTGGACGCCACGGGCTTGAGCAGTTGGTACGAGGTCCGGGCGCCCTCGACGTTGCCCTCGAAGTCCACCAGGTCGGTGTGGCTGTAGCGCTCTTCCTCGCCGGTGACCTTGCCGGTCTGCACCTCGTCCAGCAGCTCCTTGGCGCCGTTCGCCATGCCGGTGGGGGTGATCTCGGCCGTGCCGACCCGCTTCTGCCAGTCCTTGAGGTCCTTGATCAGCTGGTCGGCGAGGTCATGGTCGGCCTTGGTGATCTTCTTCGTCTGCCACAGCGACTTCTCCAGCCGGTGCCAGCCGGTCCACTTCTGCCCCTTCTCCAGCCCGTCCGCGCGCACATCGACCTTCGGGTCGATGTCACCGAACGACTCGGCGACCGGCTCGGTGCGCTCCCAGCCGACGCGGGAGGGCGCGTACGCCTTCTTGGCGGCCGCCAGGTCGTCCTTCTTGACCGCGTCGGCGAACGCCTGCGCCTTCGGCAGCGTCTCGTCGGCCTGCGCTTGCGCGTACGCCCGGTACGCGGCCACCGCCTTGTCCAGCCGCGGGTCCCGCTCGGCCGCCTTGCCCTTCCCGGTCGCGGACACCTTCTGCCGGATGCCGTGGCCCTTCATCCCGGGCTTGCAGGCGATCTCGTACGAACCCGCCTTCACCTCGGCGTTGACCACGGCCTTGGTGCCCGGCCCGATGTTCTCCCGCTCGGTGACGATCCGGTCGCCGGGGGCGTAGACGTACACCTCGGTGGTCTTGGAGCCCTTGTTCTCCACGGCGAGCTTCACATGCCCGGCCGGGAACGAGGTTTTCGAGACCTCGCACGCGCTGTCCGACGCCGTGACCTGGACGGCGTCGGACCCCTTGCCGTCGGACTTCTCGGCACAGCCGGCGACGGCGGTGAGCGTCGTCAGCGCCGATATGGCGGCGACGACGGAGGTGCGGGCGGCTCGCATGCGGGCTCCAGACGGGATGCAGACAGGACTCAGAAAGTAAGGCGCGCCTAACTTAACTGAGCCTTGCCTGTGTGGCGCCTGAGTAAGTCCAAGGATCTGCTTGCACATGGCAAATTCTCGGCCAAGTGGCCGATATGCGTTATGGGGATGTTATGGAGGCGTGTCCCGGCGTGCGGTGGCCCCGTCCCCTTGTGGCATCACGTGGCATCACGTGGCATCACGTGGCGCCATTCCGGCGCCTCCAAGGTGTGTGGGTGTGTGTGGCGCCATGCTGGCTCAGGTGGTCTCGCTTGCATTTCAGCAGGTCAGAATGGTTGTCATCGCCTTCGCCCTGTGTGGGGTGTCGCTCGGGCTTGCATATGGCGCCATAGTGGTGCCACTATGGCGTTATGGACCTCACGCCGTATGTCGACACTCTCCGCCGCGAACTCGCGGTGGCCGCCGAGGCGGGCGGAGAAGACGCCCGCGAGCTGGCCGAGCGGCTCACCGCTCCGTTGGAGTCGGCGAGCCGTCTGACCATGCTCAATGTGCTCTCCGCCGCGATGGACGAGATCACCCGCGAGCTGGCCCCCGGCTCGGTCGACGTACGGCTGCGCGGGCTCGACCCCGACTTCGTGGTGACGCTGCCGCCCGGCGACAGCGAGCACGGGGAAACGGTGGCCGCGCCCGCCGAACCGCTCGCCGCGCCGGCCCCCGCCGACGGCGACGAGGGCGGCACCGCCCGCGTCAACCTGCGTCTCCCGGCCCACCTCAAGACGCGCGCCGAGGAGGCCGCGAGCCGCGAGGGCCTGTCGGTCAACGCGTGGCTGGTGCGCGCCGTGTCGGCCGCGGTCGAGGGCGGTGCGCGGCCCCGTGTGACGCAGAAGGCCCGCGCCGTCGGACAGAGCTTCACGGGCTGGGTGCGCTGACCGCACCCGCGCCCGCCCGAATTCATCCGGAACTTCACCCTGAGAGCCAAGAGGACGGGACAGCCATGCCTACTTTCGACACTCCCGAAGCGATTTCGGTCACCGCCCACGTGGGTGCCGGTTCCCTCCGGTTCACCGCGAGCGACCGTCTCGACACCGTCGTCGAGGTGCGGCCCGGCAACCCGAAGCGGGACAAGGACGTGCAGGCCGCCGAGCAGACCGAGGTCAGTTACGCGAACGGCGTCCTGACCGTCAGGACGAAGGAGCGCCGCTTTATCGGGCCCTCCGGTCTGGTCGACGTGACGGTCGACCTGCCCACGGGCTCGCGCGTCGACATCACCGGGTCCTGGACCCAGGTGTTCGGCGAGGGGAGGCTCGGCGAGGTCAGGGGGAAGACCTCGGGCGGTGACGTCCGCCTCGACACGACCGGGCCGCTCCAGCTGACCGCCTCGCACAGTTCGATCATCGTGGACCGGATCGAGGGCAACGCCGAGATCACCTCCAGCTCCGGCAGCCTGCGCGTCGGCACCGTCGACGGCACCGCCGTCCTGAAGAACTCGCATGGCACCACGACCGTCGGCGCCGCGACCGGCGAGTTGCGGGTGAGCGGCGCCTACGGTGACGTCGATATCGCGCGCGCCGAGGACTCGGTCACCGCCGCCACCGCCCACGGCGCCCTGCGGGTGGGCGAAGTGGCCCGCGGCACCGTCCAGCTGGACACCTCCTACGGCCTCATCGAGATCGGCATCCGCGAGTCCACCGCGGCCTGGCTCGACGTCAGCTCCGAGCGCGGGCAGGTGCACAACGCGCTCGCCGACTCCGCACCCCCGGAGACGGCCGAGGACACCGTCAAGGTCCGCGCCCGGACCCGCTGGGGCAACATCGACGTGCGCCGCGCCCGGCCCTGAGCACGGCCCCGCACACTCCCCCCGATTCCCTCCGTCACTCCCTCCATCACTTCAGCCTTCGAAAGGGAGGGCTCCATGGCTTCATCTGTCATGCCCACATCCAGTCGGAACGGCGGTCCCCGGGGGCCCGCCGCCGTCACCACCATCGGCCTGCGCAAGGCGTACGGCGACAAGACCGTCCTCGACGGCATCGATCTGCGCATCCCGGCCGGGTCCGTGTTCGCACTGCTCGGGCCGAACGGCGCGGGCAAGACCACCACCGTGCAGATCCTGTCCACGCTCATCGCCGCCGACGGCGGTCAGGCCCAGGTCGCCGGTCACGACGTCGCGACCTCGCCCGACAGGGTGCGCGCCGCGATCGGCGTCACCGGGCAGTTCGCCGCGCTCGACGACCTGCTCACCGCCGAGGAGAACCTGCTCCTCATGGCCGACCTGCTGCGCCTCGGCAAGCGCGAAGGGCGGTCCCGTGCCAGGAAGCTGCTGGAGCGGTTCGACATCGCCGACGTCGCGGGCAACCGGGCCGCGACCTTCTCCGGCGGCATGCGGCGCAGGCTCGACCTCGCGATGACGCTGGTCGGCGACCCTCAGGTGATCTTTCTGGACGAGCCGACGACCGGGCTCGACCCGCGCAGCCGCCGCACCATGTGGGAGACCGTGCGCTCGCTGGTCGCGGGCGGCACCACCGTCTTCCTCACCACCCAGTACCTCGAAGAGGCCGACCAGTTGGCCGACCGGATCGCCGTGCTCGACGGCGGCCGGATCGTCGCCGAGGGCACCGCCGACGAGCTCAAGGCGCAGATCCCCGGCAGCCACGTGCGGCTGCGGTTCACCGAGCCCGACGAGTACGAGCGCGCGGCCGCCGTCTTTCCCGGCGCGGCCCGCGACGAGGAGAACCTCGCACTGCGCGTGGCGGGCGACGGCGGGCTCGACGCGCTGCGCGCCCTGCTCGACCGGCTCGACGCCGCCGGTATCCGCGCTGCCGACTTCTCCGTGCACACCCCCGACCTGGACGACGTGTTCCTCGCCCTGACCGGCGACGGCGCCGCCGACGCCCCGCTTCACGTCAAGGAGAACCTGCGATGAGCACCCTCGCCTACGCCGTGCACGACTCGATGACGATGCTGCGGCGCAACATCAAGCACGCGCTGCGCTATCCGGCCGTGTCGCTGGGCGCCTCCATGATGCCGATCATGATGCTGCTGCTGTTCGTGTACGCCTTCGGCGACTCGATCGGCGCCGGGATGGGCGGCGGGCGCGACGCGTATCTGGAGTATCTGACCCCCGGCGTCATCATCATGGGAGTGGCCGCCGGCTCCATGTCGACCTCGATCGCGGTCTGCACCGACATGACCGAGGGCATCATCAACCGCTTCCGCACCATGAACATCACGCGCTCGTCGTTCATGACGGGTCATGTCATCGGCAGCGTCATCACGACCATGGTGAGCATGGTGCTCGTCGTGGGGGTCGCACTCGCGATCGGCTTCCGGCCCGACGCGAACCCGGTGGAGTGGCTCGCGGCGGCCGGTCTCCTCGCGGCCATCGCCTCCGCGGTGACCTGGCTGTCCGTGGCGCTCGGCCTGATCTCCAAGACCGTCGAGTCCGCGAGCAACAAGCCGCTGCTGATCCAGTTCCTGCCGTTCCTCGGCTCGGCGTTCGTGCCCGCCGACTCGATGGCGCCGGGGCTGCGCTGGTTCGCCGAGAATCAGCCGTTCACGCCGATGACCGAGACGCTGCGCGGCCTGCTCTCCGGCTCGGAGATCGGCAACGACGGCTGGATCTCGCTCGCCTGGTGCGCCGGGATCGCCCTGGTCGGCTATGTCTGGTCGCGCTCGCTGTTCAACAGCACCACCAAGCGCTGAGCGTCCGTCTTCGCGAGCAGAGGGCCCGTGCACAGGGGGCCCTCTGCTCGTCGTGGTCCGGCGTTCAGGCGCTGAGGGGGAAGCGGCGGCCCAGGTCGGTGAGGATCGCGGTGTTGAGGCCGTAGGCGCGCTTGCACTCGTCGACCACGCGCTGCTTCTCCAGGTCGTCCACCGGGAGCGCGTCCAGCAGGGTGCGGTAGTCGCGCTTGAAGGCGGCCGGGTTGGTGATCGACTCGAAGACGTAGAAGCGCACCCCGTCGCCCTTGCGGTCGAAGCCCCACGTCTTCTCGGCCATCCCGCGGACGATCTGGCCGCCGGAGAGATCGCCGAGGTAGCGGGTGTAGTGGTGGGCGACCAGGCCGCCGGGCCAGCCCCGCGCGCACTCCGCTATGCGGTCCGCGTACTCCGCCGTGGCGGGCAGCGGCTCCAGGCCGGAGCGCCAGTGCGGGCCGCCGAGGTGGGCCAGGTCGCGCTCCAGCTCCTCGGTGCGGGCCAGGCCGAGCCGTACGAACGGGCCCGCGACCGGGTCCTGGGCGAGCCGCTCGGGGACCGACTCCAGGGCCCGGTAGACGAACCAGAGCTGCTCCGTGTACTGCCGGTAGGCGTCCACGCCGAGCCGCCCGCCGAGCAGGTCGCCCATGAAGGCCGACCCGGCGACCTGGGTGTGCTGCTCGTGCGAGGCGGCGCGGAGGAGAGCGGAGAAGGGCGTGGCGTCCAAGACGGCCTCCGGGGGTGGGTTAGGGCGACCTAACTTCACCCTTTCCCGACGCCCTGTCGGCAAAACCTCTGGCTCACGCTTCGCTCAGGGAAGCGTCAGGATCTCCGCCCCGGTGTCGGTCACCACGAGCGTGTGCTCGAACTGAGCCGTCCGCTTGCGGTCCTTGGTGACGACCGTCCAGCCGTCCTCCCACATGTCGTACTCGTACGTGCCGAGCGTCAGCATCGGCTCGATCGTGAACGTCATGCCCGGCTTGATCTCGGTCGTGTGGTGCGGGCTGTCGTAGTGCGGAACGATCAGGCCGGAGTGGAACGAGGTGTTGACGCCGTGGCCGGTGAAGTCGCGGACGACGCCGTAGCCGAAGCGCTTGGCGTACGACTCGATGACCCGGCCGACGATGTTGATCCTCCGGCCCGGCTTGACCGCCTTGATCGCGCGGGTGAGCGACTCCCGCGTCCGCTCCACCAGCAGCCGCGACTCCTCGTCCACGTCGCCGCACAGGTAGGTGGCGTTGTTGTCGCCGTGCACGCCGTGGATGAAGGCGGTGACGTCGAGGTTCACGATGTCGCCGTCCTGGAGGACGGTGGTGTCCGGGATGCCGTGACAGATGACCTCGTTGACCGAGGAGCACAGCGACTTCGGGAAGCCGCGGTAGCCGAGGGTGGACGGGTAGGCGCCGTGGTCGCACATGTACTCATGCGCCACCCGGTCCAGCTCGTCCGTCGTCACCCCCGGCGCGATCAGCTTCGCGGCCTCTTCCATCGCCCGCGCGGCGATCCGCCCCGCGATCCGCATCCGCTCGATCGTTTCGGCGTCCTGCACCTCGGGCCCCTCATACGGCGCGGGGCCGTCCTTCCCGACGTACTCGGGGCGCGGGATCGAGGCGGGGACGGCACGGGTGGGGGAGAGCTTCCCCGGAACAAGGAGTGACTGGCCAGACATATCAGCGAGTGTATCGGCGCGGGATCGGGCACCATGGCCGCGAGGAAGACCACGGCATGAGGTATCGAGACGGAGGCCGGGATGGCGCTGTTCAGGAAGGGTCCCGTCGGAAAGCCGGGCGAGTGGTACTACTGCGTGAAGCATCACAAGGTCGAAGAGGGCCCGGAATGCCGGGCGGCGGACCGCCTGGGCCCGTACGGCACCCCGGAGGAGGCCGCCCGCGCCCTCGAAACGGCGCAGGAGCGGAACGCCGAGTGGCAGAACGACCCCCGCTGGCAGGACGACGCCCCGGGCGGCCCGGGCGGCGGCGCGTAGGGGGTGGCGGCGCGTAGCGGGGCGGCGCCGATGGATCTCGGCGCGGCTACGCCGGGCGCTCGCCTGAATCCCGAGTTGAGGGACGGGAGTGGACCGTCGCGCGGGTGGCGGCGCGTGTCAGTTCCGGGTCGCTGAGGACATCGGTGCTGTCGACGAACTGGTCGACGGCGCCGATCACCGGCAGCGAGCGGATGGCCGGGTCGGTGATGCGAGCGGTCAGCGCCGCGGTGAAGCGTTCGGCGTGCAGGACCTGAAAGGGTCTGGTGTGGTACGGCCGCGTGGCGGGGTCGACGGGGGCGGTGAGTCCGAGCTCGTTGTGCGCGGCTGCGACGGCCTCGTAGGCGCGGGCCAAGTGGTGCTCGCGGGTGTGCCAGTCGGCGGCGGTGAGGGCCGCGGTGAGGTCCGGGGTGAGGGCGGGGGCCTGGGTGGTGCGGGCGAAGGCGCTGCCGAGCCATTTGCCGTACGGCGGATAGCGGCGCTCCATGAGCAGGCAGAGCCGCATCAGGTCGCGCACCAGGCGGGAGGCGACGACGGCGGAGCCGAGTTCGTCGCCCACTTCGCCGCAGCGGCCGACGAAGGCTTCCTCCTGGGAGACGCGCTGCCACTGGCAGGCGAGCACGTGGAGCCAGAGGTCGTGGGGGTACCAGCCGAGGCGGGCCCGGGCCGGTGCGAGGTGGCCGAGTCCGTCGTGGAAGACGGCACCGGCCGTGACCTCGGCGAGGCGTTGCGTGGGTGTGGCCAGCCAGTCCGCCACGGTGATGTCCTGACGCGGGTCGAAGCCCAGCTGCCCGGTGAACCAGGCGCCCGGGTCCGTGACGTCGACCCGGTGGTGGACCGCTCCGTCGGTTGCCCGCATGACGCCGATGCCCGCTTCGCCGGTGGAGACGAAGTGCGTCGGGTAGCCGAGGAAGGTCTTCGGCAGACGTTCGGCGAGCAGTGCCGTGATCCCCGCGCCGTGGCGCGCGACGTCCCCCGCCCGCAGAAAGATCTGCAGGCGGGGTCCCCACTCGTGGTCGGCGGAGCGGGCGGTGTCGAATCCGAGGACTTCCGAGCCGCTGCCGAGGCGCGCGGCGGAGTGCGCGATCCCGGGGGCGGCCTCGTCCAGCAACGGCCGCACGGCTTCGCGGTAGAAGCGGCGGGACAGCTCCAGCCCGGGGAGGAAGGACGGCACGGTCATGCTGGGGAGGATGCCGCATGGCCTCCGGCCGGTCGAAGGCTTTCCCCGGCTTTCCACGTCCGGCAGGTCGCTGTTATGCCGACCCATCGTCGGGATAGTCGTGACATGTGACGCCGGCGCCCGGTCCGTCAGGGGCCGTGAAGTTCCGTCTCCCACGGCCGGAACGGCGGATCGACCTGGTAGCTCGGGTCGCAGTGGGCCCGTATCCACTGGGCGGCGCGGTATTGCGCCTCGCCTTCGTTCAGTACCTGTCCGCTCTCGTCGACTTGCAGCACGTTGCTGTAGATCGCGAAGACCTGCTCCAGCGGCGAGCCGAACTGGAAGAGAGTCGGGCGGTAGTCGATCCCGTCCAGCAGGTCGACGTCGAGGGTGCCATTGGCCAGGTAGAAGGCGAACAACCGGAGCGATGCACGCACGTCGACAGGTAGATGTGCCACCGGCACATCATGCATTGGCGGCAGACCCTAGCCGGGCGCCGCCGTGCGGGCGGCCTTCGCGTGGGGGTCCGTGCGGGCGTCGTACGCCATCAGGCGCGGGAGTACCGCCGCCAGCAGGGCTACCGAGGCCACGCAGGCCAGGCCGCCCGACCATACGGCGGCCCGTACGCCCACGAGACCGGCCGTGGTTCCGGCGCGGACCTGGCCCAACTGGGGGCCGGTGGCGTACGAGAGCAACTCGATGCCCGCCAGGCGGCCCCGGAGCTTGTCGGGGATGGTCTGGTTCCAGATCGTGGCGCGGAACAGTCCGCTCACCATGTCGCCGCCGCCCGCCACCGTCAGGCACAGCAGCACCAGCCAGATGTTCGACAGCCACCCGGCGGCGGTCATCGCCAGGCCCCAGACCGCCGCGCCCAGGACCACCATGCGGCCGTGGCGGTGGATGCGGGACGACCAGCCGCTGGTCGCGCTGACCGCCACCGAGCCGACCGAGCCCGCCGCGTACATCAGGCCCAGCGCCCAGGGGGCGTCGAGGTCGTCGGCGAGGAAGGGGAAGATCGCGTTCGGGAAGGCGAAGAACATCGCGGCCATGTCCACCGCGTACGTCCCCAGCAGCTCCTTGCGCCGCCAGGCGTACCGCGCGCCCTCCGCGATCGCCCGCAGCGAGGGCGGATCGGCGTCATGGGCGGGCGGGGCCGGGGTGAGGCCCAGGGCGAGGAGGAGGGAGGCGAGGAAGGTCAGCAGGTCGAGGCCGTAGGCGAGCGGCACCCCGGCGTACGCGACGACCACACCGGCGAACGAGGGGCCCGCGATGGCCGACAGCTGCCAGCGCATCGAGTTCAGCGCGGCCGCCGCGGTGAGCTGGTCGTGCGGGACGATACGGACCACGACCGCGTCGATGGCCGGGCGCTGGAGCCCCATCAGCGCGCTGGCCAGCGCGGCGACGACGTACAGCGGCCACAGCATGGGGTCCGGCAGCACGCTGTTGACCAGCAGCAGGACGGAGAGCAGCCCGAGCCCGGCCTCGGTGGCGAGGATCAGCTTCCGGCGGTCGACGGCGTCGGCGAGCGCCCCGCCGTACAGACCGAAGACGATCAGCGGAACCAGCTCCACCGCCCCGATCGCCCCCACCGCAACCGTCGAACCGGTCAGCTCCTTGATCTGCAGCGGCAGCGCCACCACCGTCAGGAAGCTGCCGAACGCGGTCACCAGGCCCGCCGTCCACATGAGGCGGAAGTCGCGGGAGGAGCGCCAGGGCGCGAGGTCCGGCAGCAGCGCGCGGGGCCGCTGCCGCGGGGGTTCTGGCGGGGTTTGGTCGTCTTCGCCGGTCAAGGTCACGAGCGCACATGTTCCGGCCGCGCCGACCCGCGCGGCAACCCAATTACCCCCCGGCCCGCCCAGATTCGGCCCGACCCGATGTGGCCTGTGCTGCCGCGCGCCCAGCAGTGGTGTTACCAGCCCGGTGGGGGCGGGGATGTCAGCTGGTCGGCCAGGCGGGCCAGGCGGTCGCGGATGCGGCGGCGGCCGGGGCGTGGGGGCAGGGTGTTCTCCCCGGCGGCCGCGCTGACCAGGTGCTGGACCGTGTCGAGGTCCAGGTCGGCGCCGTCGGGGGCGGACAGCGCGTCGTGGGCCAGGGCGTGCAGTTCGGTGTCGCCGCCGTCGAGGGCGAGGACCGTGGCGCCGCCCCGGCGGGCGTCGTTGACGCGCTCCAGCAGCCCGGTGCCCGGGTCGCCGGGGGTGACGACGAGGAGGGTCTCGCCGCGACCCGCCGCCTCCAGGCGGCCCAGGCCGACGGAGAGATGGGCCGGGACCGCGCGGCCCGACGGGACCCGGTGGCGGACCAAGGTGGGGGACAGCTCGGGCAGTCCGGACCAGGCGGCCTCGTCGTCGAGGTGCGCGGCCAGATGCCAGGGCTCGTACTCCTCGCTGCCCACGAGCAGCAGTCCACCCTCGCGCGAGCCCACCGAGGCCCGCAGCGAGCCCGCGAAGCGGCGGGTGGACTGCAACCACTCGGTTCCGGCGAGCACTTCGCGCAGCAGCCCGACCCGTACGGCGTCCATGTACCCCGATCCTGCCCCTGCCGGGAGGCGGCCGTCGGGGGAATGGGGGCCGCTCACCCCTTTGAGGGCATCCGCGGTGTGTCGGCCCGACAACTGTTCATTGTGCGGACTCTTGACGCTCTGTGAGGCAAACCCTATGGTCGCCGGACACAAGGGACGTCCTACGTCCCATTTTTCCAGCTGAGCACTCGATCGATTGCAACGGCGCATCGGGAGGGTCCGCATGGCACGCCCGTACGAGGTCTCCGTCCCGTTCAGGGCCGGGACCGGGGGATACGCGAGCTACCGGATTCCGGCGGTGGTGGTGACGCCCGCCGGGACGCTGCTGGCCTTCGCCGAGGGGCGGGTGGGGTCGTCCGCCGATCACGGGGACATCGACCTGGTGCTGAAGCGGTCCGCCGACGGGGGCCGGACCTGGGGCGCGTCGCAGGTCGTCGCCCGCAACGGGAACGGAACGGCGGGGAATCCCGCGCCCGTTGTGCTGGAGGACGGCCCGCACGCGGGCCGGATCGTCCTGGTGCACGTGCGCAGCGCCGCCTCCGCGACCGAGGACCGGATTCGCCGCGGCGAGGTGTCCGCGGCGGACGGGCGGCGGGTGTGGCTGACGTACAGCGACGACGACGGCGCGAGCTGGAGCGCGGCCTGCGAGATCACCGAGCAGGCGAAACGGCCCGAGTGGCGCTGGTACGCCACCACCCCGGGCCATGCGCTGCGGTTACGCCACGGCGACCACGCGGGCCGGATCGTCGTACCGGCCAACCACTCGCTCCCCCCGACGGTTCCCGGCGACCTGGGCACCGAGGGCCGGTACAACGGCGGGCACGACCTGCTGAGCGACGACGGCGGCGAGACCTGGCGGATCGGGTACGTGGACGACAGCCCGGACGGCTACATCAACGTCAACGAGACGACCGCCGCCGAACTCCCCGACGGCCGGGTCTACTTCAACACCCGTAACGACGCGACCGCACCCGGCACCCGCGCCGACGCCTACTCCTACGACGGCGGCGCGACCCTGGCCACCCCCTTCCGGCCGCAGGCCGGGCTGGTGACGCCCGTCGTCGAGGGGTGCGTTCTGCACCTGGACGACCCGGATCTCCTGCTGTACTCCGGCCCCGCCGCGCCCGGCTTCCGGGCCCTGATGACGGTGCGGGCGAGCCGCGACGGCGGGGCCACCTGGCAGGCGGTGCACACCGTGGACGGGCTGCCTGCCGCCTACTCCGACCTGGTCAGGATCGATCAGGGCACGGTCGGACTGCTCTACGAGACCGGCGACTTCAGCGCCTACTCGACCATCACATTCCGGCGTGTTCCGGTGGAGGAGCTGGTATGGGCATGTCAGGCATGAGGGAACCGCGACGGCGCGCCGTCCTCGGCGGTGCGGCGGCCGCGGCGGCCGGGTTCGCCCTCGCCGGATGCGGCGGGGACGACGACGGGAGCGACGAGCCCAAGGGCCGTAAGAAGGGGCAGAAGATCACCCTGACCTTCTGGTCCTGGGTGCCGGGCATCGACAAGCCGGTGGACCTGTGGAACAGCGAGAACCCCGAGGTCCGGGTCAAGGTCGAGAAGGTGTCGGCGGTCGACGGAGCCCAGTACGCGAAGATGCACGCCGCGATCAAGGCGGGCACCCCGCCGGACCTCGGCCAGATCGAGTACCCGGTGGTGCCCAGCTTCCTGATCGACAACGGGCTGCTCGACCTGACGAAGTACGGGATCGACCGGTACAAGGACAAGTTCGTCGGCTGGCAGTGGCAGCAGTCGGTGTTCGGCAAGGGCGTGTACGCCGTACCGCAGGCGTCCGGGCCGATGGGGCTGTTCCTCCGTCAGGACCTGTTCGACAAGTGGGGAATCGAGCCGCCCGCCACCTGGGACGAGTACGAGGCGGCGGCCAGGGCGATCCGTAAGAAGGGCGCCTGGATCGAGACGTTCTCGGCGACCAACGGCAACCGCTTCGCGGGCCTCGCCTGGCAGGCCGGAGCCCGCTGGTTCGGCGCCGAGGGCGACACCTGGACCGTCTCGATCGACGACGAGCCGACCCGTCAGGTCGCCGACTACTGGGACGCGCTGGTCGGGCAGAAGCTGATCAAGACCATCCCGGACCGGCAGAACGCCTGGTACAAGGACGTCCAGACCGGTGCGATGGCCTCCTGGCTCGGCGCCAGCTGGGGCGACGCGCTGCTGGTCGGCAACGCCCCCAAGACCGCGGGGAAGTGGCGGGTCGTGCCCATGCCGCAGTGGAAGCGGGGGGAGGCGGCGTACGCCAACTGGGGCGGCTCCACGACCGCCGTCTTCGCCAAGTCCAGGTATCCGAAGGACGCGCTGGACTTCGCGGTCTGGCTCAACACCGACCCCGCGTCCATCAAGCTGCTGATCGAGAACGGCTACGGCACCCCCGGCGCCAAGGGCGGTTACGCCACCTCCGATCTGGACGTCCACAAGGACTTCTTCGGCGGCCAGGCGTACAGCAAGGTGTTCGAGACCGCGAGCAAGGGCGTGGACACCAGCTGGAAGTGGGGCCCGGCGACCGACACCCTCTACCAGCGGCTCGGCGACGCCTTCACGGCGGCCATCGGCGACGGGTCGTCCTTCCGGTCCGTGCTGAAGAAGGTGCAGCGGGACACGATCAGCGACCTCAAGGAAAAGGGCCTCAAGGCGGAGGCCGGATGACGGGCGGAGTGACGAGCCGGGCGCCGGGTCAAGCGCCGGGCCGGGCGCCGGACGGGGCGTCGGGCCGGGTACGCCGTCTTACGCGGGCCGAGGCGCGCGGCGCGCGGGCGGCGGCCGGTTTCCTGGTGCCGTTCCTCGCGTTATTCCTCCTCTGCTTCATCGCCCCCATCGGCTTCGCGCTCTACGAGAGCCTGCTGAAGATCGAGCGCACCGGGCCGCTCGGCCTCGGCGGGGAGACCAGGGACGTCTGGGCGGGCCTGTCCAACTACACCCACGCCCTCCAGGACGGCCACTTCACCGCCGGATTCGGCCGGGTGCTGCTCTTCGGCGCGGTCCAGATCCCGGTGATGATCGCCTTCGCCACCGGGCTCGCGCTGCTGCTGGAGGCGGCGTCGGCGCGCTGGGTCGGCTTCTTCCGTACCGCCTTCTTCCTGCCGTACGGGGTGCCCGGGGTGATCGCCTCGATCCTGTGGGGCTTCCTCTACGTACCGGGGATCAGCCCGCTGGTGGAGATGGCGCACTCGGCGGGCTGGGACGTCGACTTCCTCGGCCGCTCCACCGTGCTGTGGTCCATCGCCAACATCGTCACCTGGCAGTTCACCGGCTACAACATGCTGGTGCTGATAGCCCAGCTCAAGGCCGTACCGGGGGAGCTGTACGAGGCCGCGAGGATCGACGGCGCGAGTGCCTGGCAGATCGCCCTGCACATCAAGCTCCCCCTGATCCGGCCCGCGCTCGTCCTCACCACGGTCTTCAGCCTCATCGGCACCCTCCAGCTGTTCGCCGAGCCCAAGGTGCTCAAACCGCTCACCAACTCGATCGACTCCGGCTACACCCCCAACCTGGCCGCCTACAACGAGGCGTTCACCAGCAACAACCAGCACATCGCCGCGGCCGAGGCGGTACTGCTCGCGCTCGTCGCCTGCGTGCTGTCCTTCGGCTTCCTGCGGCTGGTGGGGCAGCGCGGGAACGGCGGGGAGGACCGGTGAGCCCCCCGAACCAGCCGGGCGCCGCCGCCCGGTCCCCGCTGCGGTATCGCGTCATCACCGTCTCGCTGCTCGCCGTCGCCGCCGTCTACTTCCTCACGCCCGTCTACTGGCTCGTCATCTCCTCGACCAAGTCCAGCAGCGATCTCTTCGGCACCTTCGGCTTCTGGTTCCACGACCCGGATCTCTTCGGGCGGCTGCGCCAGGTGCTGACGTACGACGACGGCATCTACGCACGCTGGTTCGCCAACAGCCTGATGTACGCGGGCGTCGGCGCCCTCGCCGCCACCGTGCTGTCGGCCGCCGCCGGGTACGCACTCGCCAAGTTCCGCTTCCCCGGGCGGGAGGGGATCTTCAACGTCATCCTGGCCGGGGTCCTCATCCCCGGCACCGCGCTCGCCCTCCCGCTCTATCTCCTCTTCAGCCGCATCGGCCTGGCCAACACCTACTGGGCCGTCCTCATCCCCAGCGTGGTCAGCCCGTTCGGCGTCTACCTCTGCCGGATCTACGCGGCGGCGGCCGTCCCCGACTCGCTGATGGAGGCGGCGCGGATCGACGGGGCGGGCGAGGCGCGGATCTTCTTCGGGGTGGGGCTGCGGCTGATGACCCCGGCGCTGGTCACCGTCTTCCTGTTCCAGTTCGTGCACATCTGGAACAACTTCTTCCTGCCGCTGGTCATGCTCTCCGACTCCGACCTGTATCCGATCCAGCTCGGCCTGACCTCCTGGACCGGGTACGCGGACCGGCAGCCTGAGCTGTACCAGTACACGGTCGGGGGCGCCTTCCTGTCCGTGCTGCCGCTGATGGTGCTGATGGGCGTCCTCCAGCGGTACTGGCGAACAGGGCTGACGGAGGGGAGCGTGAAGGCCTGACGTGGGCGTGACACTATCGCTGTCATGACTACTCCTGACGGTACGACCGCCGCGAACGAAGCCCCCGCCAAGAAGGCTCCCGCCAAGGACCCGTGGGACCTCCCGGACGTCTCCGGCCTCGTCGTCGGCGTGCTCGGCGGCACCGGCGACCAGGGCCGTGGCCTGGCCTACCGGCTGGCCCGGGCCGGTCAGAAGGTGATCATCGGCTCGCGCGCGGCCGAGCGTGCGCAGACCGCGGCCGAGGAACTGGGCGGCGCGGAGCTGGGCATCGAGGGCGCGGACAACGCCGAGTGCTCGCGGCGCAGCGACATCGTGATCGTCGCGGTCCCGTGGGAGGGCCACGGCAAGACGCTGGAGTCGCTGCGGGAGGAGCTGAGCGGCAAGCTCGTCATCGACTGCGTCAACCCGCTGGGCTTCGACAAGAAGGGCGCCTACGCGCTGAAGCCCGAGGAGGGCAGCGCCGCCGAACAGGCCGCGGCCCTGCTCCCGGACTCCCGGGTCACCGCCGCCTTCCACCATCTGTCGGCCGTGCTGCTCCAGGACCCGGAGATCGCGGAGATCGACACGGACGTCATGGTGCTGGGCGAGGTGCGCGCGGACACCGATCTGGTGCAGGCCCTGGCCGCCCGCATCCCCGGCATGCGGGGCGTCTTCGCGGGCCGGTTGCGCAACGCCCACCAGGTGGAGTCCCTGGTGGCCAACCTGATCTCGGTCAACCGCCGCTACAAGGCCCACGCGGGCCTGCGCGTCACGGACGTCTGAGCCGGACGTCCGAGCCGGACGTCCGAGGGCGACCCGTACGTCTCGGTGGGGCATGGGCGACAATGTCGGAAGCGTTCACCCCCGGCGGGCTGCCGGGGGCGTCACTCCCGACAGGACCCCACAGGAGCCACCCCCATGCCCCGCCTCGCCGTCTACGCCCTCCTCGTCTGCGCCCTGACCGTCGCCGCGGCCGTCGTCTCGTTCGCGCGGGGCAGCTGGCTCGGCGTCGTCTGGGTCCTGCTCGCCGGGATCTCGTCCAACATGACCTGGTACTACATCCGCCGGGCCAAGGCCGAGCGGGACGCCGAGCGCGAGGCGGCGGGCGCCCCGGGCGCTACGAGCTGAGCCCGGGGAACTGCGGCGCGCCCTGCCAGAAGCGGAAGTATTCCTGGCCGAAGTAGGTCTCGAACGGGGTCACCCCGAGCCCCCGCATGATCGCGTCGACCGCGCCGAAGAAGGCCTGGTTGACCTCGGGTATCCACAGGATGCCGAAGACCGCGAGCAGCCCGAACGGCGCGTACGGCTCGACCTGCCGCCGGATGCCGTGGGACAGCCACGGCTCGATCACCCCGTAGCCGTCCAGCCCCGGAACCGGCAGGGAGTTCAGGATCGCGGCGGTGACCTGGAGCAGCGCCAGGAACGCCAGCGCGAAGCGGAAGAGCACCGGCACCTGGTCCGCGCCGCCGAGCCAGAACGGGGCGGTGAGCGCGGCGGCGAACAGCACGTTCGTCAGCGGCCCGGCGGCCGAGATCAGGCTGTGCCGCCAGCGGCCCCGGATGCGGTGCCGCTCGATGAAGACCGCCCCGCCCGGCAGCCCGATCCCGCCCATGATCACGAAGATCAGGGGCAGCACGATGCTCAGCGCCACATGCGTGTACTTCAGCGGGTTGAGGGTCAGATAGCCCTTCGCCCCGATCGACAGATCACCGCCGTGCAGCGCGGTACGGGCGTGCGCGTACTCGTGCAGACAGAGCGAGACGACCCACCCGGAGACCACGAACAGGAACACGGCGAACCCGGGGCTGGCCGAGTAGTCCGTCCACACCGCCCACCCGGACACGGCCATGATCGCGACCAGGCCGAGAAAAACAGGACTGATCCGCCGCTCACGGCGGCTGATGGCGGTGGTCATGCGCGAGGTGTCTCCGTCCGGTACCGGGCAAGGTGCGTCGTACGGTGCCCCGCTCGACGTCCGGAAAACGTCGGACAGGGGCCCTGGAGTTCCAGGCGGACGGGAGCGGGTGAGCGCTGGGCCGTGCCCGTCGACAACAATGGGGCCGTGCGCTACGCCATCCTCGGCACCACCCAGGCCCACCACGACGACGGTACCCCCGTCGACCTCGGCGGCGCACGGCTGCGCGCCCTGCTGACCGCGCTCGCCCTGACGCCGGGGCGGCTGCGGACGAACGGCGCGCTCATCGCCGAGGTCTGGGACACCGACCCGCCCGCCGACGAGAACGGCGCGCTGCAGGCCCTCGTCGGGCGGCTGCGGCGGGCCGTCGGGAAGGCGGCCATCGCGTCGGCCCCCGGCGGCTACCGGCTGTGCGCCGAGCCCGACGACGTCGATCTCCACCGCTTCGAACGGCTCGCGGGGGAGGGCGCCCGCGCCCTCGCCGACGGTGACCCGGCACAGGCCGCCGCCCGCTACGACGACGCCCTCGCCCTGTGGCGCGGCCCGGCGCTCACCGACCTCCCCGACGGGATGGCGGCGGCCGCCCGCGCCGAGGCCCAGCGGCTGGACGCCCGGCGCGGCCGGATCGCCGCCGGGCTCGCTCTCGGCGACGCCGCCCGGACCCTGCCCGCGCTCGCCGAGCTGTGCGACGCCCACCCCCTGGACGAGCCGCTGCACGCGCTGCGCATCCGCGCCCTGCGGGACAGCGGCCGCCCCGCCGAGGCGCTCGCCGCGTACGAGACGATCCGGGCGGAGATCGCCGACCGGCTGGGCGCGGACCCGGGCGCCGAGCTGCGCGCCCTGCACGCGGAGCTGCTGGAGCCGGAACAGCCGCCGAAGACGCCACAGCCGCCGCGGCGGGAACGCCCGGTCCGCGGCGGCAATCTGCGCGCCCGGCTCACCAGCTTCGTCGGCCGGGAGTCCGATCTGGCGGTGCTGCGCACCGATCTGGCCGCGCACCGCCTCGTGACCCTCCTCGGGCCCGGCGGCGCCGGGAAGACCCGGCTGTCCCAGGAGGCCGCCGAGTCGGTCGCCGGCGCCTGGCCGGACGGGGTGTGGCTGGCCGAACTCGCCCCCGTGGACGACCCGGAGACCGTGCCCGAGACCGTGCTGACCGCGCTCGGGGCGCGGGAGACCGTCATCCGCGGCAGCGCCGCCGAGGGGCTGCGCGCCGCGACCGACCCGACCGCCCACGATCCGCTCACCCGGCTCGTGGAGCACTGCGAACCGCGCCGGATGCTGATCGTGCTCGACAACTGCGAGCACCTGGTCGAGGCCGCGGCCCGGCTCGCCGACTCCCTGCTGGCCCGCTGCCCCGGCGTCACCGTCCTGGCCACCAGCCGCGAACCGCTCGCCGTCCCCGGCGAGCTGGTGCGCCCGGTCGAGCCGCTGCCGGACCCGGTGGCGCTCCGGCTGCTCCAGGAGCGCGGCGCGGCGGCCCGCCCCGGCTTCCGCACCGACGACGACCCGGCGGCGTGCGCCGAGATCTGCCGCCGCCTCGACGGCCTGCCGCTGGCCGTCGAACTGGCCGCCGCCCGGCTGCGGCTGCTCACCCCCCGGCAGCTCGCCGACCGCCTGGACGACCGCTTCCGCCTGCTGACCAGCGGCAGCCGCACCGTGCTGCCCCGCCAGCAGACGCTGCGCGCCGTCGTCGACTGGTCCTGGGACCTCCTCGACGCCCGGGAGCGCACCGTCCTCGCCCGCCTCTCGGTCTTCGCGGGCGGCTGCGACCTGGCGGCGGCCGAGGCGGTCTGCGGCGACCCGGAGGACCAGGGGCCGGTCGACCCCCGGGACGTCGCCGCGCTGCTCGGTTCCCTGGTCGACAAGTCGCTCGTCGTCGCCGCGCCCGGGACGGACGGCGCGGACGCCGGGATGCGCTACCGGCTGCTGGAGACCGTCGCCGAGTACGCGGCCGAGCGGCTGGACGAGGCGGGGGAGCGGGCCGTGGTCGAACGGCGGCACCTGGTCGCCTACCGGGAGCTGGCCCGTACCGCCGACCCGCACCTGCGCGGCCGTGAACAGCGCGTCTGGCTGCTCCGGCTGGAGGCCGAGCACGAGAACCTGCGCACCGCGCTGCGCCGGGCCATCGCGGCGCGCGACGAGCAGGAGGCGCTGTGCCTGGTGCTGTCGCTCGGCTGGTTCTGGAACCTGCGTGGCCACCGCGGCGACGGACGCCACTGGTCGACGGCCGCGGCGCGGCTGGGCCCCAATCCGTTCGAGTCGCCCGTCGCCCCGGCGCCCCCGCTGTACACGAGCTGCACGGCCGCCCCGCCGCCGATGGAGCCCGAAGTGCTTCAGGAGGCGCGGCGCGGGGTGCGGCTGTTCGCGCTGGCCAACCTCGAAGGCAACATGAAGGCCATGGACGACGAGGAGTCCCGGCAGGAGATGCGGGGCATCGTCGAGGCCTACCGCCCGGGGCTGCCGCAGAGCTGCCGGGTCCCCGGCGTCATGTGGTTCTTCGCGGTGCTGCTGACGGGCGATCTCGACCTGCTGCGGGAGGTCGTGGACGAGTCGGTGCGCACCAGCCGGAAGCTGGGCTACACCTGGGAGCTGGCCTTCACCCTCCAGATGCGGGCCAAGGTGATGACCCAGCGCGGCGGCGGCGATCCCGGGGAGCAGGCGCGCCGGGACGCCGACGAGAGCCTGAAGCTGTTCATCGAGCTCGGTGACGCCTGGGGCGTGGCCGAGGCGCTGTCCGGGCGCGGCGAGACCCTGGAGCTGATCGGTGACGGCCGGGCCGCGGCCGACGACTACCGGGCGGCGATCCGCTACGCCGAGGAGCTGGACGCGCATGCCCAGGTCTCGCTGCTGCGGGCCCGGCTGGCGGGGCTGCACGTCGAGCACGGGGACGAGACGGAGGCGGCGGAGGGCGAGCGGTTCCTGCGCGCGCTGCTGGCGGAGCCGCCGCAGGCGGCGGGCGCCGAGGCCGGGTCGTACGTCCGGATGCACCTGGCCCACCGGTGCGGCGTCACGGGCCGGGTGGCCGAGGCCCGGGAGCATCTGGCGGTGCTGCACGAGGAGTTCGCCAGCCGGGCGCTCGATCTGTTCCAGGGCCTGGTCGAGGGGATGCTGGCCTGGCTGGACCTGATCGAGGGACAGCCCGGGGAGGCGCTCGCCCGGATCAGGGAGGCGCTGTCGAAGACCGGTGACTTCATGTCCCAGGTGGTCGCCCCGCAGGTGCCGGTGATCCAGCTGATGACCGCCGCGCGGGCGCTGGCCGCCCTCGGCGGCGCGGAGCGGGCCGCGCTCGCGGCGCGGCTGTTCGGCGCGTACGACGCGGTGCGGCCCGGCATCCAGCGGGTTCCCGTCAGCGAGCGGGAGGACCGGGAGGCGGGCGAGGCGGCGGCGCGGGCCTGGCTGGAGGACACGGCCTACGAGCGGGCGTACGCGGAGGGCGGCGGCCTCACCGTGCAGGAGGCCGCCGCCCTCGTCCGGGCCACTGGGTGAACCTCAGGTCTTGGTACGGAACTTCCGCACCGCCAGCGGCGCCGTGACGGCCGTGATGACCAGCGTCCAGCCCAGGGCGACGGTCACCGGATGGGCGAGCGGGCCGTGGCCGCTGGTCAGCGACCGCGCGGCGTCGGCGAGCTGGGAGAGCGGGTTGTACTCGGTGAACGACTGCAGCCAGCCCGGCATGGTGTTGGTCGGCGCGAAGATCGACGAGCCGAACTGCAGCGGCATGATCACCAGGAAGCCCATGCCCTGCACCGCCTGCGGCGTCTTCAGGGACAGCCCCAGCAGCATGAAGACCCAGGTCAGCGAGGACCCGAAGGCCAGCGCCAGCAGCACCGCGGCCAGCAGCTCGACCGGGCCGGTCTCCAGCTCGAAGCCCATGATGAAGCCCATGGCCAGCAGGATGAGGGTGGACACCAGCATCCGCCCGGTCTCCACGATCAGCTTGGCGATCAGCACCGAGGAGCGGGCGATCGGCATCGTGCGGAAGCGGTCCATCACCCCCTTCCGGAAGTCGTCGTTGACGCCCGAGCCGACCGACATGGCGATGTTGAGGCCGCCCATCGCCATCATCCCGGGGATGAGGTAGTTGACGTACTCGCCGCGGTCGCCGCCCGACACCGCGCCACCGAAGACATAGGTGAACAGCAGCGAGAAGACGATCGGCATCAGCAGCGCGTCGAACATCGACTCCGGGTCCCGCTTGATCTGCAGGACGTTACGGCGCACCAGCGCGCCGATGTGCCGGAGATTGGCGCGCAGCCCGATCCGGCCCTCGTCGGGCAGGTTCGTGGGGGAAGCGGTCACCGTTGCCGCGCTCATACCGCGACCTCCTCAAGGGCCTTGTCGTTCTTGCTTTCCTCGGGCGCCGAGGCCTTCTGGCCGGTGATGGCCAGGAACACCTCGTCCAGGCTGGGCAGATGGGTGTCGATCCCGGCGATCGCGAAGTTGCGTTCACCGAGCAGCCCGATCACCGCGGTCAGCTGCTCGTCGCTGACGATCGGCACGTTGACCAGGCCCTCCTCCACGTCGGCGGTCGCGCCGCCGACACCGTCGAGCCCGGCCTGCGCGATGGCGCCGACCATGCGGTTCAGCTCACCGGGGTCGGAGGGGCGTATCTGCAGGGTGCGCCCGCCGACCTTGGCCTTCAGCTCGTTCACCCGGCCCTCGGCGATGATCTTGCCGCGGTCGATGACCGTGAGGTCGTTCGCCAGCTGCTCGGCCTCCTCCATGTACTGGGTGGTCAGCAGCACCGTGGCACCCTCGGCGACCATGCGCTTGACCTCCTCCCACACCTCGTTGCGGGTGCGCGGGTCAAGACCGGTCGTCGGCTCGTCCAGATAGAGCACCGAGGGGCGGCCGATCATGGAGGCGGCCAGGTCCAGCCGGCGGCGCATACCGCCGGAGTAGGTGGACGCGGCCCGCTTCGCGGCGTCCGTCAGCGAGAACCGCTCCAGCATGGCGTCCGCGCGTGCCCGGGCGTCCTTGCGGGACAGATCGAGCAGCCGCCCGATCATGTACAGGTTCTCCCAGCCGGACAGCTTCTCGTCGACCGAGGCGTACTGCCCGGTCAGACCGATCCTGCGGCGCAGCTGCCGGGGCTGCCGCACCACGTCGTACCCCGCCACGACGGCGGTACCGGCGTCCGGCATCAGCAGGGTGGACAGACAGCGGACGAGGGTGGTCTTCCCGGCTCCGTTGGGGCCGAGCACACCGAGGACGGTGCCTTCCGGCACGTCCAGATCCACTCCGTCGACGGCCCTGGTGTCGCCGAAGTGCTTGACCAGCCCCCGAACTTCGACGGCGTTGCCGTCCCTGATCTTGTGTTCCTGTCGCGTCATGCTGTAAGAGTCGCAGCCGCTGCCGACAGATCACCGACAAGCGGCAGACAGCCCGCCGACGGGGGACGGTCGGCGGGCTGTCGATGTACCGCGATGGCTCTGTGCGGTGGGTCGGTGCCCTAGTGGAACGAGTGCTCCTCGGCCGGGTACGCCCCGCCGACGACGTCCTCGGCGAAGGCCCGCGCCGCGTCGCCCAGCGTCTCCCGCATCCGGGCGTACTGCTTGACGAAGCGCGGCACCCGGCCGCCGGTCAGGCCCGCCATGTCCGTCCACACCAGCACCTGGGCGTCGCACTCCACGCCCGCGCCGATGCCGATCGTCGCGATCTGCAGCGAGCGGGTGACCTCGGCGGCCAGCTCGGCCGGGACCAGCTCCAGGACGACGGCGAAGGCGCCCGCGTCCTGCACGGCCTTGGCGTCGCGCAGCAGTTGCTGCGCGGCTTCCTCGCCGCGGCCCTGCACCGGGTAGCCGCCGTAGGCGTTGACGGACTGCGGGGTGAGTCCGATGTGCGCCATGACCGGGATGCCGGACCGGACGAGCAGCTCGATCTGGTGGGCGGAGCGCTCGCCGCCCTCCAGCTTGACCGCGCCCACTCCGGCCTCCTTGACCAGCCGGGTGGCGTTGCGCAGCGCCTGGACCGCGCCTTCCTGGTACGAGCCGAAGGGCAGGTCGCCCACGACGAGGGCGCGCTTGGTGCCGCGTACGACGGCGGCGGACAGCAGGGCGATCTCGTCCATCGTGACGGGCACGGTGGACTCGTAGCCCAGATGACAGTTGCCCATCGAGTCGCCGACGAGCATGACGGGGATGCCCGCCTCGTCGAAGACGGACGCGGTCATCGCGTCATAGGCGGTGAGCATGGGCCACTTCTCGCCGCGCTCCTTGGCGGCGGCGATGTCACGGACGGTGATACGGCGGGAGCTCGTCCCGCCGTAGAGCGCCTTCGACTGCTGCTTTTCTGACTTTTCCGGCTTCTGGGCAGGGCTGACGTGCGTCATTACGACGGCTCCTGTTCGTCATCTCGAGGCGCCCTGACGGCGTCCCCGGACCACTCCCATGCTGGCACGGCTCCCGACGCTCCGAAAGTGGGGACATTGCGTATGGACGGACATTCGATGGACAAAGACTCGCAAAGTCTTCCCCATACGAGACGGGACCGTATCGAAACGGTTCTAGCCTGGGCCGCATGGCAGCAGCACCCTCCGCGGAGGCGATTCACCGAAGACGGTGGGCGATCCTGGTCGTCCTCATGATCAGCGTCCTGGTCGTCGTCCTGGACAACTCGATACTCAACGTGGCGATGAAGACGATCGCCACCCCGAAGCCCACCGGACTCGGCGCCACCCAGAGCCAGCTGGAGTGGGCCATCAACGCCTACACGCTGGTCTTCGCGGGGCTGCTGTTCACCGCCGGGCTCCTCGGCGACCGGCTCGGGCGCAAGAAGATACTGCTCGGCGGCATGACCGTGTTCGGCATCGGCTCGGTGCTCGCCGCCTTCTCCGGTTCGCCCGGCGAGCTGATCGGCTTCCGGGCGCTGATGGGCCTGGGCGCGGCCTTCGTGATGCCCGCCACCCTGGCCATCCTGGTGAACGTCTTCGAGCGCGAGGAGCAGGCGAAGGCCATCGGCATCTGGGTCGCCGCGGTCGGCCTCGCCATCGCCATCGGGCCGATCACCGGCGGTCTGCTGCTGGAGCACTTCTGGTGGGGCTCGGTCTTCTTCGTCAACGTGCCCGTCGTGATCGCCGGGATCGTCGCGATGGTGCTCCTCGTCCCCGACTCCCGGGACCCGGCGCCCGGCCGGCTGGACCCGCTGGGCGTGCTGCTGTCCGTGGTCGGCCTGGTGCTGCTGGTGTACGGCATCATCAAGGGCGGCCAGCTCGCCGACTTCGCCGACGCCCAGGTGCTGTCCACGATCGGCGCCGGACTCCTCGTCCTGGGCCTGTTCGTCTGGCACGAGAAGCGCAGCAGCCATCCGGCCATCGATGTCGACTACTTCCGCAACCCCGCCTTCTCGGCCGCCATCGCCGCCGTCGCGCTGGTCTTCTTCGCGCTCATGGGCGTGACCTTCTTCATGGTCTTCTACATCCAGAGCGTGCGCGGCTACAGCGCCCTGGATTCCGGGCTGCTGCTCCTGCCGCTGGCCGTCGCGCAGCTGCTGTTCGCGCCGCGCGCCCGGCTGGTCGTCGAGCGGTTCGGTGCCCGCGCCGTGTGCACGGCCGGGATGCTGATGGTGGCCGCCACCATGGCCGGGTTCTTGCTGCTGGACATCGACTCGCCGCTGTGGGTGCTGGAGGTGCTGTTCTTCTTCCAGGGCGCGGGGATGGCGCACATCATGCCGCCGGTCACCACCGCGATCATGCAGGCGCTGCCCCGGGAGAAGGCCGGTTCCGGCTCGGCCCTGAACAACACCTTCCGGCAGGTCGGCGGCGCGCTCGGGGTCGCCGTCCTCGGCTCGGTGCTCTCCGCCACGTACCGCGACGGCATTCAGAGCACCCTCGCCGCCGTCCCCGGGCTGTCTCCCTCCGTACGGCACTCGGCGGGCGAGTCCGTCGAGGCCACCCTCGGCCTCGCCGACCGCCTGGGGCCCGCGGGGCATGTGCTGCTCGGCCCCGCGCACGACTCCTTCATCCACGCCATGCACCTCACCGCGCTCGGCTCGTCCGGGGTGGCCCTCTTCGGCGCGCTGGTCGTGGCGGCCTTCCTGCCCGGCAAGGGCGCGGACGGCGGCGGCCCCGGCAGCGGGCAGCGGCGGGAGAAGGCCGGGGCGGGAGCCGACCGATGACCGGCCCGCGAGGCGGTGTGGAGGCCGACCGATGACCGCGCCGCGAGCCGAAGCCCGGGCCGACGCCGCGTCCGGTCCGGCGGGGCTCCCCGGGCGTGGCCCGGCCGGGCTCCCGGCGCGCGGCTCGGCGGGGCTCCCGGCGCGCGGGCGGCCGCGCAGCGCCGCCACCGACGCGGCGATCATCGAGGCCGCGCTGCGGCTGCTGGAGGAGGGCGTAACCGTCGGCGCGCTGTCCATCGAGGGGATCGCGCGCGCGGCGGGTGTGGGCAAGGCCACCGTCTACCGCCGCTGGTCGGGCAAGGACGCGCTGATGCTGGACGTCCTGCGGTCGCTGGAGGAGCCGGGACCCGAACCGGCCGGGGTCTCGGTGCGCGACGACCTCGTCACCATCCTGGAGTTCATGCGGCGGCGCGGGCTGGCCAAGCGCAACTCCGTGGTGATGCGCGGCATCCTGGCCCAGATGCACGCCCACCGGGAGCTGTGGCGGGCTTACGACGAGAGCGTCATCGAGGTCCGCCGGGAGCTGCTGCGGTCGGTGCTGCGGCGGGGCGTCGCGAACGGTGAGATCCGGACGGACACCGATCCCGAGCTGCTGGCCGACCTGTTCACCGGGCCGATGCTCTCGCGTGCGATCCTGCACGAGTGGCGGGAGCTGCCGGAGGGGCTGGCCGAGCGGATCGTGGACACCGTTCTGGAGGGGGTCTCGGCGCGCGGCTGAGACGGCGTATGCGAGCGTAGGACGGACAGCGCGCGCCGACGTCTTTGTGCCTGTTGCGTCACAACCGCCCCCGTTGTCGCGGGATGCGGAACCCGGGCCTACCGCTTGGGCGTCCACGGGGCAGGGACGCCTGGTGGGGGCGTCGGGAATGCCCTGGTCATCGCCTAGGGTCTTGATCCGTAGGCGGGCAGCGGCAAGTGAGGGACGGACAGCGCATGGTGCAGGCGTACACGCAGGAGACGGGACAGCCCGGGGGCGCACCCCAGCCGGCCGGTTCCCCGTTCGGCCGCCTGCGCGATCGGCTCCGGGACAGCCGCGGAATCTGGCGGCGCGGTCTGGTGCTCGCGGCGTTCGCGGTCCTGCTCACGCTGATCATGGTCTTCCACGCCGACATCCCCAACCGCGTCGGCAACCTGGGCAGCCTGCTGGAAACGTTCCTGCCGTGGCTGGGCGTGTTTCTCCCGGTGCTGCTGGTGCTCGGTCTGGTGCGGCGGTCGGCGATCGCGCTGGTGGCGCTGGTGCTGCCGGTCACCGTCTGGCTGAATCTCTTCGGCGGGCTGATGTTCGCCGACAAGTCCGGCGGCCACGGCGACCTGACCGTCGTCACCCACAACGTCAACGCCGACAACGCCGAACCGGTCGCCACCGCGAAGGACGTGGCCGCCTCGGGCGCGCAGGTGGTGGCGCTGGAGGAGCTGACCGACAAGGCCGTGCCGACGTATACGAAGGCGCTCGCGGGCTCCTACCGCTACCACGCCGTGCAGGGCACGGTCGGGGTGTGGAGCAAGTACCCGCTGTCGGGGACCAAGCCGGTGGACATCAAGCTGGGCTGGACCCGGGCGCTGCGCACCACGGTCACCGCGCCGGGCGGTGAGGTCGCCGTCTACGTCGCCCACCTCCCGTCGGTGCGGGTGAAGTTCAACGCGGGCTTCACCGCCGGGCAGCGCGACGCGAGCGCCGACGCGCTGGGCGAGGCCATCCACGACGAGCCGCTGGACAAGGTGGTCCTGCTCGGCGACCTGAACGGCACGATGAACGACCGTTCGCTGGCGTCGGTCACCTCGCAGATGCGCTCAGCGCAGGGCGCGACGGGCGACGGCTTCGGCTTCAGCTGGCCCGCCTCGTTCCCGATGGCCCGTATCGACCAGATTCTGGTGCGCGGGGTGAACCCGGTCTCGGCCTGGACTATGTCGCAGACCGGCAGTGATCACCTTCCGGTCGCGGCGTCGGTCACGTTCTGAGCCTGCCAATCGAAGATCTAACAAGCTGTTCACCTTGAGGATGGTGCTCCGGAAATAAAGTGCGTGAGACACTTTGTTCCGGTAGCGAACATACGCACGATCTCCTCCTCGTCCCGCTTGTGAAAGGTCTCTCATGCCCCTGGCACTGCTCGCTCTCGCGATCTCTGCCTTCGGTATCGGCACCACAGAATTCGTGATGATGGGCCTGCTGCCCAACGTCGCCGACGATCTGGGCACCTCGGTGCCGACCGCTGGCTACCTTGTCTCCGCCTACGCCATCGGCGTCGTCATCGGCGCCCCGCTGCTCACCGCCCTCGGTGCGCGCATCCCGCGCAAACGGATGCTCGTCCTGCTGATGGGGCTCTTCACGATCGGCAACCTCGCCTCCGCGCTCGCGCCCTCCTTCGGGCTGCTGCTCGCCGGGCGGGTGCTCGCCGGGCTGCCGCACGGCGCGTTCTTCGGCGTCGGCGCGGTGGTCGCGTCCCGGCTGGTGGGCGAGGAGAGGCAGGCCCGCGCGGTCGCCACCATGTTCCTGGGGCTGACGATCGCCAACATCGTCGGCGTGCCGGTGGGCACGGCGCTCGGCCAGGGTCTGGGCTGGCGCGCCACCTTCCTGGTCGTCACCGTCATCGGCCTGGTGGCCATGGCCTCGCTCGCCCGGCTCGTCCCGCAGGTGCCGCAGGAGCAGCACGGCGGCCTCGGCCGCGAGCTGCGCGCCCTCGGCAACCGTCAGGTGCTGCTCGGGCTGCTCACCGCGGTCTTCGGGTTCGCCGGTGTCTTCGCCGTCTACAGCTACCTGGCCTCGATGATGACTGAGGTCACCGGCTTCGCCGAGTCCTCCGTCACCATCGTGCTCGCCCTCTTCGGTATCGGCATGACCCTGGGCGCGCTGGTCGCGGGGCCGCTCACCGACCGCGCGCTGCGGCCGACGCTGTACGGGTCGCTGGCGGCGCTGGCCGTGATGCTCGTGGTGTTCGACTTCACCGTGCACATCAAGTGGGCGGCGCTGGTCTCGGTCGTGCTGCTGGGCGCGGTGGGCTTCATGACCACCACCCCGCTGCAGATGCTCGTCATGAACAAGGCGAAGCACGCCCCGACCATCGCCTCCGCCTCCAACCACTCCGCGTTCAACCTCGCCAACGCGGGCGGGGCCTGGGTCGGCGGCGCCGCCATCTCGGCGGGCTGGGGCTGGACCTCCCCGACCCTGGTCGGCGCGGCGCTCGCGGCGGTCGGCCTGGCGATAGCGGTGACCGCGGGGGTGCTGGACCGCGGGGCGCCGGAGAAGTCCCGGGTCGTCGCGGGCAGCGATTCGGTGCCCACGCTGTCCGAGGTGCACTGACCTTCCGCTCCATGCGCGGACGCGCCCCCGCCGGGTTGGCGGGGGCGCGTCGTGCTGTGCCCGCCTGGGGCTGCGACTGCCCCCCGTTGGGGCTGTGCTCCTGACCCGTGCTGGGGTTGCGCCCCTGGCCCCGCTGAGGCTGTGCTCCGCACCCCTGCCGGGCCTGGGCCCGGGGCGGGAGCCCCGGGTCGGGGAGGGGCGGGGTGGGGGAACGCCCCCGGGTCAGGGGTGTTCGCGCCAGCGGTTGGTGATGGGGAGGCGGCGGTCCTTGCCGAAGCCCTTGGCGGAGATCTTCGTGCCCGGCGGGTACTGGCGGCGCTTGTACTCCGCCGTGTCGACCAGCCGCAGAATCCGCGTCACCAGCTCATCGTCGTAGCCCGCCGCGACGATCTCCTGCCGCCCCTGGTCCCGGTCCACGTACAGCTCCAGGATGCGGTCGAGTACGTCGTAGTCGGGGAGGGAGTCGGTGTCGACCTGGCCCGGCCGCAGCTCCGCGCTCGGCGGCTTGGTGATGGAGTTCTCGGGGATGGGCGGGGTCTGGCCCCGTTCGCCCGCGGCGTGGTTGCGCCACTTCGCGAGCCGGAAGATGGACGTCTTGTAGACGTCCTTGATGGGGCCGTACGCGCCCACGGAGTCCCCGTAGAGCGTCGAGTAGCCGCACGCCAGCTCGGACTTGTTGCCGGGGGCGAGGACGATGTGGCCCTCCTGGTTGGAGAGCGCCATCAGCATCGTGCCGCGCAACCGCGACTGGAGGTTCTCCTCGGCGAGCCCGGTGAGGTGCAGCGATCCCATGTACGCGTCGAACATCGGGGCGATCGGGACGGTGCGGAAGTTGAGCCCGGTGCGCTGCGCCAGCTCGGCCGCGTCGGCGATCGAGTGCTCGGAGGAGTAGCGGGACGGCATGGCCACGCCGTAGACGTTCTGCGCGCCGACCGCGTCGCAGGCGATCGCCGCGACGATCGCGGAGTCGATGCCGCCGGAGAGCCCGATCAGCACACTGCGGAAGCCGTTCTTCGCGACATAGGCCCGCAGCCCGACCACCAGCGCGGTGTAGATCTCCTCGTCGTCGCCGAGCCGCTCCGCCTCGCCGCCCGCGAGGCCCGGCTCCGGGTCGTAGGCCGGGAGGGGGTCGGCGGTCAGGGTGCGGTGGTCGATGCGCAGCCCGTCGTCCACGACGCCCTCCGGGACCGCGTCCGGGTCGGCGGCGGGCAGGTCGAGGTCGACCACGACGCACCCCTCGGCGAACTGCGGAGCGCGCGCGACCACTTCGCCGTCGCGGTCGACGATGATCGAGTCGCCGTCGAAGACCAGCTCGTCCTGGCCGCCGATCATCGCCAGGTACGCGGTGGTGCAGCCCGCCTCCTGGGCGCGCTTGCGGACCAGGTCCAGCCGGGTGTCGTCCTTCTCGCGCTCGTACGGCGAGGCGTTGATCGAGAGCAGCAGTCCGGCTCCGGCAGAGTGGGCGGCGGGCACCCGGCCGCCGTCCTGCCACAGGTCCTCGCAGATGGCGAGCGCGACATCGACCCCGTGGACGCGGACGACGGGCATGGTGTCGCCGGGGACGAAGTAGCGGAACTCGTCGAAGACGCCGTAGTTCGGCAGATGGTGCTTGGCGAAGGTGAGGACGACGGACCCGCGGTGCAGCACGGCGGCGGCGTTCTGCGGGGAACCCGCGGGCTGGCCGTAGCGCCGGGCCCGCTCGCTGCGGTCGAGGTAGCCGACGACCACCGGAAGCTCGCCGAAGCCCTCGGCGTCCAGCCGCTCGGCCAGCGCGCGCAGCGCGGCGCGCGACGCCTCGACGAAGGAGGAGCGCAGCGCGAGGTCCTCGACGGGGTACCCGGTCAGCGCCATCTCGGGGAACGCCACCAGATGGGCGCCCTGCTCGGCGGAGTGCCGGGTCCAGTGGACTATCGACTCGGCGTTTCCGGCGAGGTCGCCGACGGTCGAGTCGATCTGGTTCAGAGCGAGGCGAAGTTGAGGCACGGCGCCCAGTGTAATCGTCTGTCTGACGCGATAACCGGGGCGTGGCGGAGGTCTCCCCGCCCGGTCCGGACCCGGCCCCGGACCCGGGCCCGGCTGCGGTTACTTCTGGTAACCGAGGATGGTCATCATCCCTGACTCCGAGTGGTAGACGTTGTGGCAGTGGACCATCCACAGCCCCGGGTTGTCCGCGTCGAAGTCGACGCTCACCTTCCGGTGTGGCAGCAGGATCGTGGTGTCCTTGCGCGGCCCGCCGTCCGGCAGCTGATAGGTGTGGCCGTGGAGATGCACCGGATGCCACATGTCGGTGCCGTTGATGAACGTCAGCCGCACCCGCTCGCCCGCCCGCACCGGATAGCGCTGCGACGGATCGTACGGCCTGTCGTTGATCGCCCAGTCGAACTTCCGCATCGAGCCCGTGAGCCGCATCCGGATCGTGCGGTCCGGCGGGCGCGACTCCAGCCGAACCGATTCGGCGGCCTTGAGCTGCGCCGCCCAGACCAGCTTGCCGTCCAGCTCCTTGGGGCGCTTGAACTTCTTCGCCCCCTTGCCGCTGGTGTGGAGCACGGCCAGCGTGGACCGCTTCTTGCCCTCGGCGAGGGCGGCGAGCGGGAACACCCCGCTCTCCGCGGTCACCAGCACGTCGTACCGCTCGCCCATGCCCAGCAGCAGCGCGTCGGTGGTCCGGTGCTTCACGGGATAGCCGTCGGTGTGGGTGACGGTCATCTTGTGGCCGCCGAGCGCCACCCGGAAGGCGGTGTCGCCGCCCGCGTTGATGATGCGGATGCGGATGCGGTCGCCGCGCTTGGCCCGGAAGACCTGCGGGGAGTCGGGGGTGCGCCCGTTGATGAGGTAGTACGGGTACGCGATGTTGCCCGCATCGCCGCCCAGCAGCCCGCTCGTGGCGCCGCCTAGCAGGCGGGGCGGTGCGGTGCGGGTGGGGGTAGGGGTAGGAGAGGGGGACGGCTTGGCGCCGTGCCGGAGCATCAGCGGCGTACCGCTCGCGGCCCCCGCCACCATGCCCGCCGCTCCGCTCGCCGGACCGCCTGCCGCCCCGCCCGCCGGAGCGCCCGCCGCCCCGTGGTCCATCCCGTGGGCCATGGGCCGCCCGCCGTTCAGCTGCCGCAGCATCTTGTCCGGGGTTCTGCCGCCCACCCCGTCGAGCCAGTCGTCGAGGACGACGATCCACTCCTTGTCGTACTTCAGCGGCTCCTTGGGGTCCTCGACGATCAGCGGCGCGTACAGCCCCCGGTCGAGCTGGACGCCGCTGTGCGGGTGGACCCAGTACGTGCCCGGGTTGATCGCAGTGAAGTGGTAATCGTGGGCCGTGCCGGTCTTGATCGGCGGCTGGGTGATGCCGGGGACGCCGTCCATGTCGTTGCGCAGCCGGATGCCGTGCCAGTGCAGCGAGGTGGGCTGCGGCAGCTGGTTGACGAGGGTGAGGGCGAGGGTCTCGCCCGCGGTGACCCGGAGCGCCTGACCGGGCACCTGGTCCTCGTACGCCCAGGACTTCACCTTGCGGGCACCGAGGTCCAGCGTGGTGGCGGTGGCGGTGAGCTGGAGCCGCCGGACCGGGCCCGGCCCCCGCTGGTCTTCGCGCTCCCGGACCTCCGGGCCGTAGGGGGAGATGTACTCCGACGGGGTCGCCGCGGCCGGTCCCGCGTTCCCTCCCAGTCCGGAGTTGTCCATTCCGTATTCGTCGCCGGAGGGACTGCAGGCGCCGAGCAGACCGCTGCCCGCGACGGCGATTCCCGCGCCGAGCACGGCGCGGCGAGAGTGATCGTGCATGAGTGAGCACCCCAATGCTGGTGGGAGATGTGCGCATGAGCGGCCCGCGCGTCCGCCGACTCCCGCGCTCCCTGTCGGGGCGGGACGCGTCGGACGCGCCGCTCTATGCGCTGCACCAGCAGCCGGTGGCGTTCGCGCACCGCCGTCTCCCCGGGGCTCCGGTCTCATCCTCTGATGATCAAGATAATACGATAGCTTACCCCTAAGGGGTATAAAAGGGGCATTCTGGAACCAGGGGCGGCCTTGCGTTGCCGAACGCGCGGGTCCGGGAGCGGCCCGCATGAAAGTACGATGCACACATCGTGTCGGAGCGCGGGGTGCGGGCCCGAAACCTCACCGAAACCCCGCCGCGTGATACTGGGGCCGTCGAGGTGCCCAGCGCCCGCTGAAAGAGCCGTTTGACCTGCAAGGATAGGGGACCATGGATAAGCAGCAGGAGTTCGTGCTCCGTACCCTCGAAGAGCGCGACATCCGGTTCGTGCGGCTGTGGTTCACCGACGTCCTCGGCTTCCTCAAGTCCGTGGCCGTCGCACCCGCCGAGCTGGAGGGCGCCTTCGACGAAGGCATCGGCTTCGATGGCTCCGCGATCGAGGGCTTCGCCCGGGTCTACGAGTCCGACATGATCGCCAAGCCGGACCCCGGCACCTTCCAGATCCTGCCCTGGCGCGCCGAGGCCCCCGGAACCGCCCGGATGTTCTGCGACATCCTGATGCCGGACGGCTCCCCCTCCTTCGCCGATCCGCGCTTTGTGCTCAAGCGCATCCTCGCCAAGACCTCCGACCTCGGCTTCACCTTCTACACCCACCCCGAGATCGAGTTCTTCCTGCTCAAGCAGAAGCCCATGGACGGCACCCGCCCGGTGCCCGCCGACTCCTCGGGCTACTTCGACCACACCCCGCAGAACATCGGCATGGACTTCCGCCGCCAGGCGATCACCATGCTCGAATCGATGGGCATCTCGGTCGAGTTCTCCCACCACGAGGGCGCCCCCGGCCAGCAGGAGATCGACCTGCGCTACGCCGACGCGCTCTCCACCGCCGACAACATCATGACCTTCCGCCTGGTCATGAAGCAGGTCGCGCTGGAGCAGGGAGTCCAGGCCACCTTCATGCCGAAGCCGTTCTCCGAACACCCCGGCTCGGGCATGCACACCCACCTCTCCCTCTTCGAGGGCGACCGCAACGCGTTCTACGAGTCGGGCGCCGAGTTCCAGCTCTCCAAGGTCGGCCGCTCCTTCATCGCCGGGCTGCTCCGTCACGCCGGGGAGATCTCCGCCGTGACCAACCAGTGGGTCAACTCGTACAAGCGCATCTGGGGCGGCTCCCAGCGCACCGCGGGCGCGGGCGGCGAGGCCCCCTCGTACATCTGCTGGGGCCACAACAACCGCTCCGCCCTGGTCCGGGTCCCCCTCTACAAGCCCGGCAAGACCGGCTCCACCCGGGTCGAGGTCCGCTCCCTGGACTCCGGCGCCAACCCCTACCTCTCGTACGCCGTCCTGCTGGCCGCCGGACTCAAGGGCATCGAGGGCGGCTACGAACTCCCGGCGGGCGCCGACGACGACGTCTGGGCGCTGTCCGACGCCGAGCGCCGCTCGCTCGGCATCGAGCCGCTGCCGCAGAACCTGGGCGAGGCCATCACCCTCATGGAGCGCAGCGAACTGGTCGCCGAGACGCTCGGCGAGCACGTCTTCGACTTCTTTCTCCGCAACAAGAAGCAGGAGTGGGAGGAGTACCGCTCGGAGGTCACCCCCTTCGAGCTGCGCAAGAGCCTGCCGGTGCTGTAGTCCACCGTTCCGGCACCGCTCCGGCCCGCGGCGGGGTCACCGGTCGCGGGGCGGGCCGGTGCTTCCGCGGACGACGAGGGTCGGTTCGAGGACGATGTCGCGGTCCGCGGTGCGCCCCTCGTCGAGGCGTTCGACGGCCGCCCGGACCGCGCGTTCGGCCATCTCGGCGGCGTCCTGGCGTACGGACGTCAGGTCGATGAAGGACAGCTGGGCGAGCCGGCTGTCGTCGTAGCCGACGATGGACACGTCCGTCGGCACGGTGAGACCCGCCCGCAGGAACGTGTTCAGCACGCCGTGGGCGCAGCGGTCGTTGCCCGCGACGACCGCGGTGGGAAGTTCGCCCCGGCGGAGGAGTTCCCGGGCCGCCCGGGCCCCGGACTCCTCGGTGTAGTCGCCGGGGAGGATCTGAATGTGCCCGTCGAGTCCGTGACGGCGCATGGCGCTGCGATAGCCGCGCCGCCGCTCGTCGGCGGCGGGCATCGAGCCGCCGTCGATGTGGGTGATGGCGCGGTGGCCGAGTCCGGCGAGGTGGTCGACGGCCTGGCGGATGCCCTTGGTGTCGGCGGTCCGTACGACGTCCACTCCGGCGGCCCGTGTGCACGGGCTGATTTCGATGAGGGGCGTATGGCCCGCGACCGTGGCCAGGTGCTGCGGGCTGGACTCGGCGCCGATGATGATGATGGCCTCGCTGCGCAGTCCGAGCAGCTGCTCCACGGCCTGGCGCTCGTCACGGGCGGCGGCCATGGCGCTGAGCGCGAGGTGGTAGCCGTGCTTCTGGGCGGCGGGGTAGAGGGCCTCGACGACGCCGACGTCGTGCGGGTGGCGCATGGTGAACAGCACGCCCAGCTGGCGGCTGCGGGTGCGGCGCAGGAGCTGGGCGGCGGTGTCGGGGCGGTAGCCCAGCTCCTCGGCCGCCTGGAACACGCGCTGGCGGGTCAGGGAGCTCGCGCCGGGCTGGTTGCGGAAGACCAGGGAGACGAGGGCCTGTGAGACCCCGACCCGTGCCGCGACGTCGGACATGGTGGGGCGCTTCGGGCGAATCGGAGGAGTTCCGGGCTCGTCCGGCCGATCGGTGACACCTGGGTCCCGCATGTGCGCCTCCTGTGCTCAGGTATTGACATGACATAAGGACGAGGCTCATAGTACCGGGGAACTAGTACGTATTAGTAATACGAACAAGCGCCCAGCAGTTCGTCACACACGACGAGTGGGCGTTGTCGTCGCGGCTGAACCATGCCCGCACCCACTCGGCATCGGCACCGGGACAATCCTCCGCCCGCCGTCACCGCCGCCACCCCGAGCCCGACGGCGCAGTGGCGCCGACCACGGCCGAACCGCTGGACCTCGCCGCCGGCCTGGGGCTCGACACCGTCCTGAGCATCGAGCACGAAGACCTTGCCCGCACCCCCACCGACGGCGTCCGCCGGTCGGTCGACCTGCTGCGCGCCGCGCTCACCGCCGAACCGGCCGCGGCGGCACGGTAGTCCGGCGGGTCCGGCCCCCCCCTACGTCCCGTCTCACGTCCCCTCACGAACGCTCGAAGAGGAGCCACAGGCATGACCAGGACCAGCCCAAGCCCCGCCTCCCACGGACTGCCTCCGGACGCACCGGGTCCCCACTCCCGGCGTCTGGGCCTGGTCTCCGTCATCGTGACCTTCGGTGGTCTGCTGTTCGGCTACGACACCGGCGTGATCAACGGTGCTCTTGAACCGCTCACCTCCGATCTCGGTCTGACCGCGTTCACCGAGGGAGTGGTCGTCAGCATCCTGATCTTCGGTGCCGCCTTCGGCGCCATGATCGGCGGTGCCCTGTCCGACCGGTACGGCCGCCGCCACAACGTCATCATGCTGGCGCTGGTGTTCATGCTCGGCACCGTGGGCTGCGTCCTGTCGCCGACCTGGCAGGTCCTCGCCCTCTTCCGGTTCATCCTCGGGCTCGCCGTGGGCGGTGCGTCGGCGACGGTGCCGGTCTACCTGGCCGAGATCGCCCCGGTCGAACGCCGCGGCAGCATCGTCACCCGCAACGAGGTGATGATCGTGAGCGGCCAGTTCGCCGCGTTCGTCATCAACGCGCTCATCTTCAACATCTGGGGCGAGACCGACGGCATCTGGCGGCTCATGCTCCTGGTCGCCCTCCTCCCGGCGATCGGGCTGTTCGTCGGCATGCTGCGGCTGCCGGAGAGCCCGCGCTGGCTGGTCGCCCAGGGGCGTGACGACGAGGCGCTCGCCGTCCTGTCCCAGGTCCGCACCGCCGAGCGCGCCCAGGCGGAGATGGCCGAGGTCCACCGGCTCGCCGAGGAGGAGCGGGCCGCCAAGACCGCCGGTGCGGTGGACCTCGGGGTGCGGTGGGTCCGCCTGCTCATCCTGATCGGGGCCGGTCTGGGCATCTGTCAGCAGTTCACCGGCATCAACTCCGTCATGTACTACGGCACCCAACTCCTCGGTGACGCCGGGTTCTCGGGCAACTCGGCCATCATCGCGAACACCCTGAACGGCGCCTTCAGTGTCATCGGTATCACCGTGGGCCTGTCGGTCATCAACAAGCTCAAGCGGCGCACCATGCTGCTCGGCGGGTTCACCCTGACCACGACGTTCCACCTGCTCGTCGGCCTCTCCGCGATGCTGATGCCCGACGGCAGCGCGAAGGCCTGGTTCATCCTCGTGTTCGTCGTGCTCTTCGTCTTCTCCATGCAGGCCACCATCGGTCCGCTGGTCTGGCTCATCCTCTCCGAGATGTTCCCGCTGAAGATCCGCAGCATGGCCATCGGCATCAGCATCTTCGTGCTGTGGATGGCGAACGCCCTGGTCGCCCTCGGCTTCCCGCCCGTCGTGAAGGCCATGGGCATCTCGAACACCTTCCTCGGCTTCGCCGCCTTCGGTGTGCTGGCCATCGTGTTCATCGCGACCTGCGTCCCCGAGACCAAGGACCGCTCGCTGGAGGAGCTGGAGGACGACTTCCGCGAGCGTTACTCCTGATCTGCCTTCTTGCGCCTGCCCCTTGTGTCTGTCCCTTTGTGTCTGCCCCCTTGTGCCCGCCCCCTGTGAGAGAGAGAAGGGTTTACCCACCATGACCGTCATGACTGCCGTCGCCGAGGGCCGCGAGGGAGACCACGCCCTGGTCGCGGGAATCGCCGAGGCCCGGCTGCTGGGCACCGATCTGGTCGTCGTCAACCTGCGGCTGTCGGCGCTGGACCACTCCGGTCTGCCCGACGACCTCACGATCACGCTCGTCGAGCGCAGCGGACCCGGCGACCGGGACCCCGTCGACGCCGTCCTGGACGAAATCGAGGCCCGCCCCGGCATCGACCGGCTCGTCATCGGCATCCGCCGCCGCTCCCCGGTGGGCAAGGCCTTCCTGGGCAGCGTCAGCCAGCGGCTGCTGCTGCAGAGCCCCGTCCCCGTCATCGCGGTCAAGCCCCCGGCCGCCCAGGCCTGACAAGCCCCGGACGGTGCGCGGCCACGCACCGTCGTGCGCGGCCACGCACCGTCCGGGACTCTGGTCAGTCCTCGTAGTCGTAGAACAGCCGCTCCACCACCGCCCGCGCCCGGCGCGTCGTGCGGCGGTAGTCGTCCAGCATCTCGCCGACGTGCCCCGGGCCGTAGCCCAGATAGCGGCCCACCGCGGCCAGTTCGCGCGAGTCGCTGGGGAACGTGTCGCCCGGGCGGCCGCGGACCAGCATCACGCCGTTACGGACCCGGGTGGCCAGCACCCAGGCCTCGTCCAGCGTCTGGGCGTCCTCGGTGCCGATCAGTCCGGCCGCGTGCGCCGCGGCCAGGGCCCGGCGGGTGCGGGTGGTGCGCAGGCCCGGCTCCGCCCAGCCGTGGCGCATCTGGAGCAGCTGGACCGTCCACTCCACATCGCTGAGCCCGCCGCGGCCCAGCTTGGCGTGGGTGGTCGGGTCGGCGCCGCGGGGCAGGCGCTCGGACTCCATCCGGGCCTTGAGGCGGCGGATCTCGCGGATGGCGTCCTCGCCGAGCCCCTCGGCCGGATACCGCAGCGGGTCGATCAGCTCGATGAACCGCGCCCCGAGGTCCGGGTCGCCCGCGACCGGCTCGGCGCGCAGCAGCGCCTGGCTCTCCCAGACCAGCGACCAGCGCCGGTAGTACGCGGCGTACGAGGCGAGGGTGCGCACCAGCGGGCCGGACTTGCCCTCGGGGCGCAGATCGGCGTCGATGAGCAGCGGCGGATCGGCGGTGGGCAGTTGCAGCAGCCGCCGCACCTCGTTGGCCACGGCGAACGCGGCCCGGGAGGCCTCCTGTTCGTCGGCGCCCTCGCGCGGTTCGTGGACGAACAGCACGTCCGCGTCCGAGCCGTAGCTCAGCTCATGGCCGCCGAACCGGCCCATGCCGATCACGGCGAAGCGGGTGGGCAGCTCGTCGCCCCAGGTGTCGCGGACGGCGGCGCGCAGCGCGCCCGCGATGGTGGCCGCGTTGAGGTCGGAGACGGCGTCGCCGACCATGTCGGCCAGCGTCGCCGCGTCCGTCGGCTCCTCGGCCGGTGCCGTATGGGGGCCGGGCCGGGCCGGAACGTGGGGCTCCGAGTCGCGCAGCGCGCGGGGCACCTCGGGCGCCTTCGACGGTACGGCGGCGGGCGTGGCCGTCCTGATGGCGGCGGCGGTGGACGTGGCAGTGGCCGTGGCGGCCGTGCCGGTCTCCTCGCCCGGCGGCGGCCAGCTCACGGTGGGCCGTACCGACCCGTTGGCCAGCCGCGCGCTCTCGATCACATCCGCCGACGTCGTACGGAACAGTTCGCGCCGCCGCACCCCGCGCGCCGCCGCCACCGCCTGCTCGGCCCCGTTCGCGCGGCCCACCGCGGCCAGCACCTCCTGCTCCAGGTGGTCCCGGCCGCGCGGACGCAGCCCCCCCGGATCGCCGAGCAGGGCGACCGCCTCCGGGGCGCGCAGCAGCAGATCGGGGGCGAGGCGCCCGGCCGAGAGCACCCGCGCGAGGTTCTCCGCGGCCGCGCCCTCGTCCCGCAGCAGCCGCAGATACCAGGGCGTCTTGCCCAGAGCGTCGGAGACCTTGCGGAAGCCCAGCAGCCCGGCGTCCGGGTCTGCGGAATCGGCGAACCAGCCCAGCAGCACGGGCAGCAGCGTACGCTGAATGGCCGCTTTTCGGGTCACACCGGACGCCAAAGCCTCCAAATGACGTAGTGCGCCGGACGGATCGGCGTAGCCCAGCGCCTCCAGCCGCTGCCCCGCCGCCCGGGAGCTGAGCCGGGCCTCGCCCGGCTCCAGCTGGGCGACCGCGTCCAGCAGCGGCCGGTAGAACAGCTTCTCGTGCAGCCGCCGCACCTCGCGCGCGTAGCGCCGCCACGCCGTCCCCAGCTCGGCCACCGGCTCCGTACGGAAGCTCAGCGACCGGCCCAGCCGCCGCAGATCCGCCTCGTCCTCCGGCACCAGATGGGTGCGGCGCAGCCGGTACAGCTGGATGCGGTGCTCCATCGAGCGCAGGAAGCGGTACGCCTCGTCCAGCGCGGCCGCGTCCGAGCGCCCCACGTAGCCGCCCGCGGCCAGCGCGGCGAGCGCGACCAGAGTGGTGCCGCTGCGCAGCGACTCATCGGACCGCCCGTGCACCAACTGCAGCATCTGCACGGCGAATTCGACGTCCCGCAGACCGCCCGGACCCAGCTTCAGCTCCCGGTCGACCTCCGCGACCGGGATGTTCTCGACGACCCGGCGGCGCATCTGCTGTACGTCGGGTACGAAGTTCTCGCGCTCGGCGGCCTGCCAGACCAGCGGCGCCAGCGCGTCCACGTACGCCTGCCCGAGCGCGCCGTCGCCCGCCACCGGCCGGGCCTTCAGCAGCGCCTGGAACTCCCAGGTCTTGGCCCACCGCTGGTAGTAGGCCAGATGGCTGGAGAGCGTCCGCACCAGCGGCCCGTTGCGCCCCTCCGGCCGGAGGTTGGCGTCCACCGGCCAGATCGTGCCCTCGATGGTGACGTCTGAGCAGATCCGCATCAGCCGCGCGGCCAGCCGGCCGGCCGCCTGCACGGCCTTGCCCTCCTCCACCCCGTCCACGGTCTCCGCCACGAAGATCACGTCGACGTCCGAGACGTAGTTCAGCTCGCGCCCGCCGCACTTCCCCATGCCGATCACCGCCAGCCGGCACGCCGCGGCGTCCTCGGGCTGCTCCTCGGCCGCGATCTCCAGCGCCGCCCGCAGCGTCGCCGTCGCCAGATCCGCCAGCTCGGCGGCCGCCTGCGTCACATCGGTGGTCCCGCACACATCGCGCGCCGCGATCGCCAGCAGCGCCCGGCGGTACGCGACGCGCAGCGCGTCCGGCCGCGGCACCCCCGCCCCCGGCTCGCCCCAGATCCCCTCGGCCAGCGCCTGCTCGAACTCGGGCGTCGTCGGATGCAGATCCGCCGGTTCGTACGTCACCAGCGAGTGCCAGGCCTGCGGATGCCGCGCCAGATGATCGCCCAGCGCCTCGGACGCCCCGAGCACCCCCAGCAGCCGGTCCCGCAGCGGCTTGGCGGTGACCAGCGTGTCCAGCAGTGCCTGCCGCGACCCCGCCTCGTCCCCGCCTCCGGCCTCCTCGGGCAGCGCCTCCACCAGCCGCACCAGCCCGAGCAGCGCCAGATCCGGATCGGCGGTCCCCCCGAGCGCGTCCAGCAGCACGGAGTCCGCCCGCACCCCCGCCACCTCGGGCGAGTCCAGCAGCCGCTGAGCGGCGGAGGGATCGGTGAAGCCGTGCCGGAGCAGCCGCGTGAAATTGCTGCTCCTGCGTCCCTGCGGTACGGCCATGCGTGCCGCCTCCGTCCCGTATCTCCGCCCACGCCCTGCCGCGATCAAGGCCCGCGGTCGAGCCTAAGCGACCGGCCCTGTATTGCGGCAGGTCCGGCCCCGGAGCCCTGGGAGGTCAGGCGTCCTCGGGCAGGGTGATGCGGAGCGGACCGCAGCCGATGCGGTCGGCTTCCGCGGCGACGTAGCGGGGGAGCAGCGTACGGATGTCACCGGGGTGCTCCGCGTCGTCCGCCCGGACCAGGAAGGTGACCTCGCCGGTCTGGCACTCGGCCTGGAACAGCCCGAGATCGTCACGGATGAAGCCGCGCCCGTCGCTGTCGTCGCCGGACTTGATCTCCTTGCCGCCGTCGAAGGCCAGCTGCTGGTAGAGCGCGGAGAGCCGCGGGTCCTCGACCGTCATCAGCCGCAGCGAGGGGTGGTCGAAGAGCACATCGCGGTCGCAGGTGCGCACCGGCCCCTCGCCCGGGGTCACCAGGGGGCGGCGGAAGTAGACATCGTCCTCGCGCGCCTTGGGCACCCGCAGTCCCTTGATGCCGCACACGGCGCCTGCCTTCTCGTCAAGGAATCGCGCCGGCTTCGGCAACCGGTCCACCGGGTCGGCGAGGGTGCCGGCGCACCCTTCGCCGGCCATGTAGCCGTTGACCAGCCTGACCACGGCGCGGGCGAGCTGATCCCGGGCCGCGGTGTCGACCTCGTTGTCGTAGACGGTCCAGCCGGACTCCATGTCGATCACGAGCGGGCCGTCGTCCCTCTCCGATCGGCCGGCGCAGCCGTCGGGCACCGCGAGCCAGGCCCGGGTGTCCGAGGCCATGCCCAGCATTCCGCCGCCCAGCGGAGTGAGCCGCGGGGACAGGTACTCATCGGCCCACTGGTCACCCGCGCCGCCGAACCGGGTGTCCAGCCGGTGCGCCTGGACGGTGATCCGCCGACCGCGCGGCGACGTCAGACGGCATTCGCCCGACGGGCCCTCGCTGCCGATGTGGTCGGTGCTGAGGGGTACCTCGGACGTCTCGATGTCCGTCTTGCCCTTGAACAGCTCCGCCACGTCGTCCCGGCTGAACGCACCCCAGCAGGCCCGGCCGTCCGCGAACGGGCCCGCCTCCGCCTGCCAGGCCACTCCCGCGCCGCCGAGCAGCGCCCCGGCGACGGCTCCGGCCGCCCCCGTGGCCACGGCGAGCCGTAGCCGGCCGCGGGTCAGGCTCCGCCAGTGCCACCAGGGACGGGGCGGTTCGTCGGCGTACTGGCTGTCCTCGGTGTTCTCGGTGTTCTCGGTGCTCTCTGCGTCGGCCATCAGCGGGACCCCCCGGGTGCGACGGGCGCGCAACCGATGCGTTGCGTCACGGCGTTGGTGAAGGCGGTGAAGTACGGCGTGGTTCCGCGCGGCAAGGACGGGGCGAGCATCAGAAAGGTGAGGGGACGCCCCGCACAGTCGGCCCGTACGACCTTGTAGCCGTCGGCGAACACCCCCGTGCCGTGCCAGCCGGGTGCGGGAGCCTTACTGCCCGTGGTGCCGTCGAAGAGGGCGGAGAGCCGCGGCTGGGCGACCATCAGGGCGTCGAAATACCGGTCCCCGGTGGGCTTCGTCCGCACGGAGCAGGACTGGAGGTCCCGGGTGACCGCGCCGACCTGGTACTCAAGTTCCCGCGCCGTCTTACGGTCGAAGTCCAGGCCCTTGATCCGGCACGCACGAGAGAAGTAGTTCTCCTCTTTCTCGGGCAGCGTGAGCGCCGGCGAGGTGACCCGGAGCGGCTTCGAGGGGGCGCAACCCGCCTCCTCCATTCCCTTATTGGCGACGGAGACGAGCAGCTCGGCCACCGAGCGGGAGTCGCCGAGCCCCCCATCGGTCGGCATGGCGCCGTCCTGCCAGGTCAGCCGTGAGGTGGAGTCGAGGGTGACCGTGGTCGGCCGGCCGTCGCGGGTGTCGCACCGCTTGGGCAGTACGAGCAGCGCCTTGTCGCCATCGGTGGTCCCGGGCAGCCCGTCGGGCAGCGGCATGGCGCGGTCGCCGAGGTACCCGTCGATCCACTCCAAGCGGTGTTCGGCTGCCTTGGGCGCCGGGCCGTAGGCGACCGTGACCGTCGTATCCCGGACGTTCTCGTCGCCGTCGCTGCTCGTGTACCCGGAGCGGATCGCGACGGTGCACTCACCGCGCGGCCGCTGTGGGGTCGGCGCGGTCTCCTCGGACGTACGGCTGCCGCCGCCGTCGAAGAACGCGTCGTCGCCCAGGAAGCCGGGTCCGCTGTCCTCTTTCCAAGCGCCCCAGCAGTAGCGGTCCTTGCGGTCGAACGGCCAGGTGTCCGTCGCCCAGGTACCGAGCCCCGCCGCCAGCAATACCGCGATCGCGCCCGCGAGAACGGTCTTGCGGCGCGCGCGTATCAGCCGCTTCATCATGTGCTCCTGTCCCCCGTATGGCGGCCGATCTTACCCAGCGGCTCCGTCACGACGTGAAGCGCGCGCCGGGTTCGCCGTGGAGGTGGTCCGGGGGGAGCTTGCGGCCGTAGGTGAGCAGGAGGAGGTGCTGGGCGGTGCCGGTCAGGGGTGTGCCGGTGCCGTACGCCCAGTCGAGGTCGGTGGCGCGGAGTTCGACGCCGGTGAGGTCGGCGCCGAAGAACTTCAGGCTCCGGGCGTTGACGGCTCCCAGCAGGGTGCGTACGCGGTCCTCGGGGACCCGGCGGTCCAGGCCCAGCGCGACCGTGATGTCCAGGCCGTGGATCACGTCGTGGCCCAGCGCCGCCGTGAGGCCGCCGACCGGCGGCGTCCAGGGGTGGTGGGCGTTGTCGCGAAGGTGCGCGGCGAGTTGGTCGGTGGAGGCGGTGGCCGCGTCCGCGCGGGCGAGGCGGTCGGTCATCCGGTGCAGGCTGCCGCGCGCCTTGAGGAGTTCGAGCAGCGTCCGGAGGAGCGGGTAGCGGAACCCCTGCGACATGTGCGCCGCCACCTCCCGCACCCGCCACCCCGCACACAGCGAGGGCGCGTCCCACTGCGCGGGGCTCAGCCCGTCCAACAGGTCGGCCAGCTCCTGCCGTTCGGCCGCGATCGCGTCCCTGATGTTCCCCGTTGTCTCCATGTGTCCAGGGTGCCGGGGTGCGTGGTCATACGTCCAAGAGCTGGTTCTTCTGGCCGTCAGAAGCGATGGGTATGCGAGGGGCCGTGTCATAGGCTGCGCCGATGGGCCTCTTCGACAGACTGACCGGCACGAAACGACCCGTCAGCGGTCTCGTGCCGCGCCCCGCCGAGGAGCTCCGGGCCGCGGTGCTCGGCCTCAACAGGCCGGACATCCCGTACGTCATACGCGACGGCACGCCGGAGGGCGTCGACCTGGTCGCGGAGTGGCGGATCACGGAACCTGCCTGGCGGACCTTCTTCGCCAGGTCCCGGCTGAGCCGCGCCATCGAGATCCGGATGCGCCTCGTCCCGGAGGACCACGAGGTCCGTGCCCTCGACCGGCAGTGGGAGGTCGACCGGGTCGGGGGCATGCCGGTGGCGAAGAAGTACGGCCGGGGGCCGGTGAAGACGAAATCCGTGCGGTGGACGATCGGGCGCGGTGCCGAGGGCAGGCCGGAGATGACGGAGACGTTCCGCTTCGACAGCGCGGACCTCAAGGAGCCCCTGCGGAACGCGGTCCTCGATGCGGGGTGGACATGGCGCGGAGTGGTCATCGGCCAGCCGTGACCGGCCTGTGCGCACGCCAGATCACGTCGATTCCCACCTCGCCGGGAGCGGTTGGCCCGCCGGGGACCTGATGGCGTGCGACCTCGGTGAAGCCCAGCCGGCGCGGGATGGCACCGCTGGCCCGGTTGGCCTCGTCGTGGTGGATCTCGATCCGGTCGATCCCCGGCAGCGCGAATCCCTGACGGACCAGCGTCGCCACGGCCATCGTGGCCAGGCCCCGGCCCGTCCACGCCGGATGGAACCAGTAGCCGATGTCGAGCCCGCCGGGGCCGATCCGGCGCATCAAGCCGCAGCTGCCGACCACCGTGCCCGCCGTGGTGATGGCGTAGCCGTACGCCTCGCCCTGGTCCCACTCCCTCCCGCTCCGCTCCAGGAACGCGGCCGTCCGCTCCCGGTCCTGATCGGCGGCCCAGGGCATCCACGGAATGAGGTGATCGCGCGACTCCGCGATCGCCCGGCTCAAGGGTTTGAGATCGCTCACGCGCCAGCGGCGCAGTTCGACCTGGCAGCCGCGGAGCGTTTCGGCGGGTTGTCCCCTACGACATGGCGTCGGCACCTCAGGACCGCGTCCCCGGGCGCGGCAGCAGCTTCCGGACCAACGGCCAGGCCACGATCAGCGCGATCACCACGTACACGGTCACCGCGAAGGGTGTGTTGACCAGGCCGCTGAGGCTGCCGTCGCTGAGCTGCAACGCGCGGCGCAGCTGGAGTTCGGCTCCGGGGCCGAGGATGACGCCGATGACGGCGGGCAGGACGGGGAGGCCGTAGCGCCGCATCAGCAGGCCCAGCAGGCCGATGATGAGCAGGATGACCAGGTCCAGCGGTTCGCCGCCGACCGCGTACGCGCCGACCGCGGCGAAGAAGAGGATGCCCGCGTAGAGGTACGGCCGGGGGATGCGGAGCAGCTTCGCCCAGACCGGGGCCAGGGGGAGGTTGAGGACGATCAGCAGGCCCATCGCGATGAAGAGCGAGGCGATCAGGCCCCAGACGAGGTCCGGTTCGCGTTCGAAGAGCAGCGGGCCGGGCTGGATGCCGTACTGCTGGAACGCGGCGAGCATCACCGCGGCGACGGCGGTGGTGGGCAGGCCGAGCGTGAGCATGGAGACGAGCGTGCCCGCGGCGGACGCGGAGGCCGCGGACTCGGGGCCCGCGACGCCCTCGATGGCGCCCTTGCCGAACTCGTCGCGGTGCTTGGAGAGCCGCTTCTCGGTCACGTAGGAGAGGAAGGTGGGGATCTCCGCGCCGCCCGCCGGGATCGCGCCGAAGGGGAAGCCGATCGCGGGGCCGCGCAGCCACGGGCGCCAGGTGCGGCGCAGTTCGGCCTTGCCGAGCCAGGGGCGGCCGACGGGTATGGGCTGGTCGGGGCGGGTGCGCAGATGCAGCGCGACCCACAGCGCCTCGCCGATGGCGAAGAGTCCGACGGCGACGATCACGACGTCGATGCCGTCGGCGAGCTGCAGCGAACCGAAGGTGAGCCGCTGCTGTCCGGTGAGCCGGTCCAGGCCGACCAGGCCGAGGGTGAGGCCGATGAGGAGCGAGGCGAAGCCGCGGACGCGGGAGCTGCCGAGGACGGACGTGACGGCGACGAACGCCAGGACCATGATGGCGAAGTAGTCGGGGGCGCCGATGTCGACGGCGAGGTCGGCGACGGTCGGGGCGAGGAAGACCAGCAGGGTCGTGCCGATCATGCCGCCCGCGAAGTGCCCGATGGCGGCCGCGGCGAGGGCCTGCGCCCCGCGCCCGGACTTGGCCATCGGATGGCCTTCCATCGCGGCGACCACGGCCGCCGTCTCACCCGGGGTGTTGAGCAGGATGGACGTGGTGGAGCCGCCGAACATGCCGCCGTAGTAGATGCCCGCGAACATGATGAACGCGGCCGTCGGGTCCAGCCCGTACGTGACGGGCAGCAGCAGCGCGACCGCCATCGCCGGGCCGATGCCGGGCAGCACGCCGATCGCGGTGCCGAGGAGCACGCCGACGGCCGCCCACAGCAGGTTGATGGGGGAGAGGGCGGTGCCGAATCCGTCGAGGAGATGGTTCAGGGAATCCATCGGTCAGAGCACCCCCATCAGCGGGCCGCCGGGCAGCGGCACCGCGAGCAGCCGGTCGAAGACGACGAACGTGACCACGGACAGGACCGCCGCGACGATCGGATCACGGTGGAAGGAGCGGCTGCCCAGCGCGTACGCGGAGCCCCAGAAGAGCAGCGCACCGGAGATGGGGAAGCCGAGCGGCTGGATGAGGACGGCGTTGCCGAGGAAGACCCCGGCCAGGAGCAGCACGGTGCGCCAGTCGCCGGGCGCGCTCAGGTCGATGTCCTCGCCGCCCTCGGCCTCGCCGCGGCCGCCGCGCAGGACGTCCACGGCGAGCAGGACGGCGACCAGGAGGAGCCCGGCGCCGACGACCAGCGGCACGGTCTTCGGGCCGACCGGGCCGCGCTGCGTGAAGCTCGTGTCCATGGTGAGGGCGTCGGAGAGGACGAGGACGCCGAGGACCAGCAGCAGCGCGCAGACGCCGAGTTCGGAGCGGCCGCGCAGACGTTCCGCGAGACCGGTGGGCGGTCCCGCCGCGGGGCCGGTGGGGGTGTCGGTCATAGTCCCAGCTCCTTGAGCACGGTGTCCACGCGCTTGTCCTGCGCGTCCAGGAAGCGCCCGAAGTCCTCGCCCGTCAGGTAGGCGTCGGTCCACTGGTTGCGCTTGACGGCTTCCTTCCACTGCTTGGACGCGTGCAGCTTGGCGATCAGGCGGGTGAGCTTGTCGCGTTCGCTGTCGCTCAGGCCGGGCGGGGCGACGATGCCGCGCCAGTTGGTGAACGTGACGTCCAGCCCGGATTCCTTGAGCGTCGGGGCGTCCAGCCCCTTCGGCCGTTCGGCGCTGGTGACCGCGAGCACCCGCAGATCGCCCGACTTGATCTGGTCGAGGTATTCGCCGATGCCCGAGACGCCGAAGGCGACCTTGCCGCCGAGGACGGAGGCGAGCAGCTCGCCGCCGCCGTCGTACGCGATGTAGTTGACGGTCTTCGGGGCGATCCCGGCGGCCTTGGCCATGAGCATGGGGGCCAGATGGTCCGGCCCGCCGGGCGAGGAGCCGCCGCCCACCGGGAGCGAGTGGGGCTTCCCGCGCCAGTCCGCGAGGAGCTGGTCGAAAGTCCGGTATTTGGAGTTCTTGGCGACGACCACGATGTCCGGCTCCTCCGTGAGCCGGGCGATGGGCGTGGTGTCGGCGAGCGAGGACGGCGCGTGGTTGGTGTGGACGGCGCCGACGACACCCAGCCCCATTGACATCGCCAGCTTGCCGTTGCCGCGCTCGGCGACGAGCTGGCTCAGCCCCACCGTGCCGCCGGCGCCGGGGAGGTTGAAGACCTCGACGTTCTTGCCGAGACCGGCGTCCTCGGCGCTCTTGGCGGCCGTACGGGCGGTGATGTCGTAGCCGCCGCCGGGAGTGTTGGGCACCATGAAGCGCAGGCCCGGAATGTGGGTGCCGCCCGCGGAGCCGTCCCCGGAGCTGAGCAGTGGCGGTGCGAGGAGGACGAGCAGGGCCGCCGAGAGCACGGCGAGCGGGGTACGCAGAGCAGGACGCGGCGGCAGACTCGGACGCTGTCGCACCTGGTGACACCACCTTTCGGACTTGCCTGTGAGGTGGGCCACATGTTGCCTATGGGTTACCGGGCTGTCTCGCTTCCGGTATTAAAAGACTTTGTGGTCGTTGTGGCCGCAAGTGTGTTCGTGGGAAAGGGGCCGGCCGGTGACGACAGTGCTGGTCGTCGAGGACGACTTCATGGTCGCCAAGCTGCACAGCCGCTTTGTGGCGGCCACGGAGGGCTTCACGGTCGCCGGGGTCGCGCACACCGGGGCCGAGGCGCTGCGCGCCGCCGAGCGGCTCCGCCCCGATCTCGTCCTCCTCGACATCTATCTGCCGGACATGGACGGCATCAGCGTGCTGCGCGAGCTGCGCGCCAAGGAGCAGGGCGGCGGGCATCATGTGGACGCCCTGTTCGTGACCGCCGCGAAGGACGCGCACGTGGTGCGCGAGGCGCTGCGCGCGGGGGCGCTGCACTACCTGATCAAGCCGTTCGACCGGGCCGCGCTCCGGGACCAGCTGCGGCACGCGGCGGCCCTGCGGGCCCGTCTCGACACCCTCGGCGAGGCACGCCAGGAGGACGTGGACCAGATCTTCGGCGGCCGCCCGCGCGCCTCCCGCGAGCTGCCCAAGGGGCTGGCCGCGCACACCGCCGACCTCGTCGAGCGGACCCTGCGCGCCCACACCGAGGGGCTGTCCGCCGCCGAATGCGCCGAGGCGGGCGCCTTTTCGCGGGTGAGCGCGCGCCGTTATCTGGAGTACTTCGCCGATACGGGCCAGGCCGAGGTCACCCTGCGGTACGGCGGCACGGGCCGCCCGGAGCACCGCTACCGCTGGATCGCGTGACGGCCGTCCGCCCTTCGAGCAGTGCACGGCCGCACCGGACTGAGCCGGGGGAGGGTCATGGTGAGCGCAGATAGTTGTAGACCGTGGCGCGGGAGACGCCGAGAAGTTCGGTGACCACCTGCACCGAGTGCTTGACCTGGAGGAAGCCGCGGGTCTGGAGGGAGCGGACGAGCTCCTTCTTGGCGGCGGAGCCCAGCCCTCGTGGGGTGTGGCCACGGGCGGCGGCGAACTCCTCGACGACGGTGCGCAGCTCGGTGACGGTACGGGCCCTCAGGGTCTCGACGAGGGGCTGTTCCTGATCGTCGGTGCGGACGAGGTTGTTGAGGCTGCGCGCGACGCTGGCGAAGAGGGAGACGTCCAGGTTGAGGCAGATGGCGGCGACGTACCTGCCCGCGCTGTTCTTGATGCCGATGGACGTGCTCTTGGCCGGGCGGCCGTCCGGGAAGCGGTTGGAGTAGTTCTGGACGATGCCGGGGAACTCGGGGTCCTCGATGCGGGCGAGGCCGAGTTCGGTGGCCGGATCGCCGACCGACCGGCCGGAGAGATTGGACTCGATGGCCCGGATGGCCTGGTCGGGGCGGCGCAGATCGTGCAGCACCACCTCGCACAGGCCGGGGAACATCCGGCCGATGGCGGTGACGATCTTCTCGGCCTCGCGCAGCAGCAGTTCGTCCTCGGCGCTGCCGAGGGGCTCCTCCCCGGCGGCTTCCCGGTGCTCCCGCTCGCTCATCGTGGATTACCGCCCTCCGGGGTGTCCTCCGGCGTGAACAGGGCGCCCATCGCCGTCGCCGCCTTCAGCCCCGAGCCGGTCAGCAGGACGGCCGTGGTCTCCCCGGGGCGGATCGCGCCGCGGGCCCGGAAGACGTCGATCGCGGCGGCCGCGGTCGCGCTGGTCGGCTCGGCGTACAGCCCCATCGCGGCCAGCCCGCGGACCGCGGCGACGATGGCGTCCTCGGGGATGGCGGCCATGTCGCCGCCGGAGCGGCGGACCGCGCTGACCACCTCCGGCAGCCGGACCGGTTCGCGGATGGCCGTGCCCTCGGCGACGGTGGGGGAGAAGGCGGGCGCCGCCTTGCCGTGGAACGCGGCGTGGATGGGGGCGCAGTTGGCGGGCTGGGCGACCAGCAGCCGTGGCCGGTGGGCGATCTGGCCCGCGGCCAGCAGCTCGCCGAAGCCGAGGTCGCAGCCGAGCACGGTGGACCCGGCACCGGCGACCGTCACCACGGCGTCGGGGGCGGTGAAGCCGAGGTCCTCCCACAGCTCGTACGCGAGGGTCTTGGTCCCCTGGAGGAAGAAGGGGTGCCAGTTGTGGCTCGCGTAGTACGTGGCGGCCGACTGGCGCAGCGCCTCGGCGGCGGTGGCGTCCCGGTCGCCGGGCACCAGTTGGACCTCGGCGCCGTACGCCCGGCTCTGCAGGACCTTGGCCGGTGACGTCGACTCCGGGACGAGGATGCGGGCCCGGATACCGGCGGCGGCGCAGTACGCGGCGACGGAGGCGCCGCCGTTGCCGGAGCTGTCCTCGATGACCTCGCGGACGCCGCGCTGGGCGAGCAGGGAGATCATCACGCTGGTGCCGCGGTCCTTGAAGCTGCCGGTGGGGCTGAACCACTCCAGCTTGAAGTGGACCCGACCCTCGCCCCAGTCCTTCTCGACCAGCGGCGTGCATCCTTCACCCAAGGACACCGGGGCGTCGATGCGCACCGGGAGGGCCGCTCGGTAGCGCCACAGCGACCGGGCCCCGGTGTCCACCTGCCCGGGGGTGATGCCGGGCAGCGCGGAGACGGTGAGCGGCGCCCCGTCGTCGCCGCACCAGCGCGGCTCGTCGATCGGATACGAGGCGCCGGAGCGCTCGTCGACATAATGTGGTTCGGCTCGCACCTTGGACATTCTGTTTAGTTATAAATCCATCGTCAAGGTCCCCGAAGGCGACTCAAGCCGGGAGCGAGTCGGGATCAAGGTGCACTCAAGCGGACGCGACGTGGGCGAAGAGCCGCTCCAGCACCACCGCCACCCCGTCCTCGTCGTTGCGCGGTGCCACCTCGTCGGCCAGCGCGATCAGGTCCGGGTGGGCGTTGCCCATCGCGACCCCGTACCCGGCCCAGCCCAGCAGCGGGATGTCGTTCGGCATGTCGCCGAAGGCGATCGTGTCCGCGGGGGTGAATCGCATCCGCTCCGCGGCCAGCTCCAGTCCCACCGCCTTGGTGATGCCCGGGGGCAGCAGCTCGATCATGCCCTTCTCCGAGTGGGTCACCGACACCTCGTCCGCGCCCATGCGTGCGGCGGCCGCCGCGACCAGGTCGTCCGCCACCTCCCGGTGACGCATCAGCACCTTCTCGATCGGCCGCGCCCACAGCGCCTCCCGGTCCACCATCCCGTCCCAGCCGGGCCGCCGCAGGGCGGCGAACCCGGGCGTGACCACGAAGTGGTTCTCCGGCGCGGCGGTCACCACGGCCAGCTCCAGCGGGCCCGCGCCCAGGGCCTCCTCGGTGCGCTCCACCACCGACCGGGCCAGGTCGCGGTCGAGCGCGGCCGAGACCAGCAGCCGGTCCGCGGTCGCGTCGTACAGCTGCGCGCCCTGCCCGCACACCGCGAGCCCCTGGTAGCCCATCGCCACCAGGAACTTCCGGCAGGAGGCGGCCGCGCGTCCGGTGACGACCAGATGCCGCGCCCCGGCGCGGACCGCCGCGGCCAGCGCCGTACGGGTGCGCGGTGAGACCGTCAGGTCGCCGCGCAACAGGGTGCCGTCGAGGTCGGTGGCGACCAGCCGGAAGCGCGGACCGGCGGCCCGGGGTCGGGGGAGCATCCCCCCGATGGCAGGGGTGCCAGGGGTGGCAGGAGTGACGGAAGTGGCGTCGGCGATGTACACGGTGCATCAGAATGGCGGCTCCGCCGGGGACGATCAAACCGTGCAGGCAGGCGCCGATCGGGCTGTGCGGCAGGCGCCGATCAGGCTGTGCGGCCGGGGTCGGCCGGGCCGTGCGGCCGGGGCCCGTCAGGCGGTGCGGCCCGGGTCCGTCAGGCCGGGCGCAGCTCGCCCTCGGGCGCCCGCCGCCGCCCGGTCACCTGCTTCGGCAGCCGGTACGGCAGCGCCCCGTACCAGGCGTACGACAGCCCGAAGCCGAAGGACAGGCAGACGATGCCGCCGACCGCGTCCATCCAGAAGTGGTTGGCCGTCGCGACGATCACCAGCAGCGTCGCCGTCGGGTACAGCAGCCCCAGTACCCGCGCCCACACCGGGCGGGCCAGGGTGGCGATGGTGAGGCCGCACCACAGCGACCAGCCGATGTGCATCGAGGGCATCGCCGCGTACTGGTTGGACATGGTGGCCAGGTTCCCCGAGGCCATCGAGCCCCAGGTGTGGTGCTCCACGACCGTGTCGATGAAGTGCCCGCCATGCATGAGCCGGGGCGGGGCCAGCGGGAAGAGGTAGTAGCCGAGCAGGGCCACGCCGGTGGTCGCGAAGAGGGCCAGCCGCATGGCGGCGTAGCGGCCCGGGTGCCAGTGGTAGAGCCACACCAGCACGCTGAGGGTCACGATGAAGTGGAGGGTGGCGTAGTAGTAGTTCATGCCGACGATCAGCCAGCTGATGGAGTCGCTCGCATGGTTGACGCCGCGTTCGAAGGCCATCCCGAGCCGGTGCTCCCGGTCCCAGACCCAGCCCGCGTTGCGCAGCGCCTCGGCGCGCTGCTCGGGGACGGCGTTGCGGATCAGGGAGTACGTCCAGTAGCTGACCGCGATCAGGACGGTCTCGAACCAGAGCCGGGGCCGCCGCGGCGTCCGCAGCCGGTCCATCGAGGTCCGAGATGTCGCTTCACCCATAGGGCAACAGTCTGCCAGAGATGTCCGATACGGGGTGGGCTTATGTCCCGTTACGGGCGGGCGCCGGGCGCCGCGGCGGTGGACCCCCGGACCACCAGCTCGGGCAGGAAGACGAACTCGCTGGGCGGCGCCGGAGTGCCCCCGATCTCCTCCAGCAGCGTCCGCACCGCCGCCTGCCCCATCGCCTGCACCGGCTTGCGGATGGTGGTCAGCGGCGGGTCGGTGAAGGCGATCAGCGGGGAGTCGTCGAAGCCGACCACCGAGACGTCCTGCGGAACCCGCAGTTCCCTCCGGCGGGCCGCGCGTATGGCGCCCAGCGCCATCATGTCGCTCGCGCACACCACCGCCGTACAGCCCCGGTCGATCAGCGCGCCCGCCGCCGCCTGACCGCCCTCCAGGGTGTACAGCGAATGCTGGATCAGCTCCTCGGACTCCTCGGGCGGCACCCCCAGCCGGTCCCGCATCGCGTGCTGGAAGCCCTCGATCTTCCGCAGCACCGGAACGAACCGCCTGGGCCCGAGCGCGAGCCCGATCCGGGTGTGCCCGAGGGAACCCAGATGAGTGACGGCCAGCAGCATCGCCGCCCGGTCGTCGGGGGAGATGAACGGCGCCCGCACCTTCGGCGAGAAGCCGTCCACCAGCACGAACGGCACGCCCTGGCCGCGCAGCTGGTCGTAGCGCTGCATATCGGCCGAGGTGTCCGCGTGCAGTCCGGAGACGAAGATGATCCCGGCCACGCCCCGGTCCACCAGCATCTCGGTCAGCTCGTCCTCGGTCGAGCCGCCGGGGGTCTGGGTCGCCAGCACCGGGGTGTAGCCCTGCCGGGTCAGCGCTTGCCCGATGACCTGGGCGAGCGCGGGGAATATCGGGTTCTCCAGCTCGGGCGTGATCAGTCCCACCAGCCCCGCGCTGCGCTGCCGCAGCCGCACCGGCCGCTCGTAGCCGAGGACGTCCAGGGCGGCGAGGACGGACTCGCGGGTGGCCGTGGCCACCCCCGGCCTGCCGTTGAGGACGCGGCTGACGGTGGCTTCGCTGACCCCCGCCTGGGCTGCGATGTCGGCAAGCCGTGCGGTCATGGAGTGGGACCTTACCGGTCGCATGTCAGATTGCCCACCACGCACAGGATTCGGCCGGAATGCGCACCGTACCGGCGTCGTACGCCAGCGGCGCGGAGGACAGCAGCGCGCGCCCCGGGACCGGCAGCCGGACCTCCTCCGCGAGGGTGTTGAGCGTGCACACGACGCCCGGACGGGACAGCGCGAGCACCCCCGTTGGGGCGTCCAGCCAGCTCATCGAGCCGTCGCCCAGGCCCGGCAGCTCCCGGCGCAGCGCGAGCGCGGCGCGGTACAGCTCCAGCGTGGAGTTTGGGTCGCCGGTCTGCGCCTCGACGGAAGTGTCGGCCCAGCCGTCGGGCTGCGGCAGCCAGCTGCCGCCCGGCCCGAACCCGTACGACGCGCCCGAACGCGACCAGGGCAGCGGCACCCGGCAGCCGTCGCGGCGGCCCTCCTGACCGTCCTGGCCGTCCTGCCCGTCGGCGGAGGTACGGAAGAACGCCGGGTCCTGGCGGGCCTCGTCCGGCAGGTCGGTCACCTCGGGAAGGCCCAGCTCCTCGCCCTGGTACAGATACGCCGAACCCGGCAGCGCCAGGGTGAGCAGGGCCGCGGCCCGGGCCCGCCGCAGCCCCTGCCCGGGGCCGTCGGCGGCGTACCGGGTGGTGTGCCGGACGACGTCGTGGTTGGAGAGCACCCAGGTGGTGGGGGCGCCGACCGAGGCGGTGGCGGCCAGCGACTCGTCGATCACCTCGCGCATCGCGGCCGCGTCCCACGGGCACTTGAGGAACTGGAAGTTGAACGCCTGGTGCAGCTCGTCCGGGCGTACGTACAGGGCGAGCCGCTCGGCGCTGGGCGCCCAGGCCTCGGCGACCCCGATCCGCGCCCCCGGGTAGGAGTCCAGCAGCCGCCGCCAGCCGCGGTGGATCTCGTGCACCCCGTCCTGGTCGAAGAACGGCAGCACCTGCGAGCCGATCAGCTTGGCCTGTTCGGTGCGGCCGATGTCGGGCAGCCCCGGGGCCTTGACCATGCCGTGCGCGACGTCGATACGGAATCCGTCCACGCCCAGGTCCAGCCAGAAGCGCAGCACGGAGTCGAACTCCTCGCGGACCTCCGGACAGTCCCAGTTGAGGTCGGGCTGCTCGGGCGCGAACAGGTGGAGATACCACTCGCCCGGGGTGCCGTCCGGGCCGGTGGTACGCGTCCAGGCGGGGCCGCCGAAGACGGATTCCCAGTCGTTCGGCGGCAGTTCACCGCCCGCTCCCCGGCCGGGACGGAAGTGGTACCGCTCGCGGGCCGCCCCCCGAGGCCGGTCCGCGAGCGCGCCGATGAACCACGGATGGCGGTCCGAGGTGTGGTTCGGGACGACGTCGACGATCACCCTCAGCCCCAGCTCATGGGCGGTGCGCACCAGATCGTCGGCGTCCCCGAGGGTGCCGAAGAGCGGGTCGACGGCACGGTAGTCCGCCACGTCGTAGCCGCCGTCGGCCTGCGGGGAGGCGTAGAACGGCGTCAGCCAGACGGCGTCCACCCCGAGCCGGGCGAGATGCGGCAGCCGCTCGCGCGCGCCGCGCAGATCCCCGATGCCGTCGCCGTCGCTGTCGGCGAAGGACCGGACGTACACCTGGTAGATGACGGCGTCCCGCCACCAGCGGGGCCCCTCGGGGCAACGTGCCAGCTCGGCCTGGAGAGAGGTCGTGAGCTCCTGGGTCATGCCGGTGAAAGTAACAGCTCTGCAATGTCTTGCGGAAGAGCTTGCAGGGGTGAGTGGCGCCCAAAGGCGCACTACGGGGCCTTATGGCAGCCCTGTCAAGCGCCTGGGCGGCTACCACCGGGACACGCGGGGGTAACGATCCGGTCCGCTTGCAGAAAACCTCCGCAAGGTCTTTCCGGCGGTCTTTCCGGGGCTCCGCAGCGCTGTTACGTTCCTCCGCAACCCGGCGCCGCGCTGGTGCGGCGGCGGTCGGCTCGGGGAGGGGTTCACATGCGACACGGCATTGCGGCCACCGCGCTCATCGCGGCCATCGCGCTCGCGGCAACCGCGTGCGGCGGTGGCGACACCGACGGCGGCGGAAAGGGTGCCGACGGCAAGATCTCCGGCACCGTGACCTACTGGGACACCTCGAACGAGGCGGAGAAGGGCACGTACGAGCAACTCGCGCTCGGCTTCCAGAAGAAGTACCCGGACGTGAAGGTGAACTACGTCAGCGTCCCGTTCGGCGATGCGCTGGCCAAGTTCAAGAACGCCGCGGGCTCCGGCGGCTCCGGTGCCCCCGACGTACTGCGCGCCGAGGTGGCCTGGACCCAGGACCTCGCCAACATCGGCTATCTCGCCAAGTTGGACGGCACCTCCGCCCTCGCCGACCGGTCCGACTATCTGCCCAAGGCGGCCGCCGGGACGAGGTTCAAGGGCGCGACCTACGGCGTGCCGCAGGTCATCGACACCCTCGGCCTCTTCTACAACAAGAAGATGCTGAAGGAGGCCGGGGTGCGGCCGCCCACCAGCTGGACCGGGCTGAAGGCCGCCGCGAAGAAGATCAAGCAGAAGACCGGGAAGACCGGGCTCTATCTGCGCGGCGACGACGCCTACTGGTATCTGCCCTTCCTCTACGGCGAGGGCGGCGATCTGCTCGACACCGGCAAGAAGCAGGTCACGATCGACGACGCGCCCGGCGTCAAGGCGTTCGCCGCCGCCCGCGGGCTGGTCGCCTCCGGCGCGGCGGAGACCGACGCCACCGACGGCTGGGACACCATGCAGCACGCCATCAAGAACGGTGACGTGGCGATGACCGTCAACGGGCCGTGGGCGATCGAGGACACCCTGGCCGGGAAGGCCTTCGCGGACAAGTCCAACCTCGGCGTGGTCCCGGTCCCGGCGGGCAGCGGCGGCCAGGGCGCCCCGCAGGGCGGCCACAACCTCACCGTCTACGCGGGCTCGAAGAACCTCGACGCCTCGTACGCCTTCGCCCGCTACATGAGCTCGGCCGAGGTGCAGGCGAAGACCACCGAGAAGCTGAGCCTGCTGCCCACCCGCGCCTCCGTGTACCGGAACGAGGCGGTCGCGGCCAACCCCAACGTGAAGTTCTTCAAGGCCGCCGTCGACCGGGCCGTCGAGCGCCCGTGGATCCCCGAGGGCAACAGCCTCTTCCAGGCGGTCCTGGTCCAGTTCCCGAACGTGCTCGCCGGCAGGACATCGCCGAAGGAGGCCGCCACGGCGGTCGGGGACGCGTACCGGAAGCTCCTCAAGGGCGACTGGAAGTAGGGCCGGTGACGATGACCGTCGACACCGGCCGCATCCGCACCGCGCTGGCCCGCCACTGGTACGCCTGGGCCATGGTCGCGCCCGTCGTGATCGTCCTCGGCCTGATCATCGGCTATCCGCTGGGCCGCGGCGTCTACCTCTCGCTCACCGACGCCGACGAGACCAACGTCGAGCGCACCATCGGGATCAACCATCTCCCCGCCACCTACCGCTTCACCGGCCTCGACAAGCTCACCGCGGTCCTGAAGGACGAGGTCTTCCTGGACCGGCTCCTGTGGACCGTCACCTGGACCGTCTCCTGCGTCACCGTCACCTTCGCGCTCGGTCTCGGCCTCGCCGTACTGCTGAACCGCCGGTTCGCCGGGCGCGCCGTCTACCGGTCGCTGCTGATCCTGCCCTGGGCGGTGCCCGCCTTCGTCTCCGTCTTCGCCTGGCGGCTGCTCTACAACGAGCGGAACGGCATCCTCAACAAGCTGCTCGACGGCGGTGGCATCGACGCCGTGCCCTGGCTGAACGACCCCACCCTGGCCAAGGTCTCGGTGATAGCCGTCAACGTCTGGATCGGAGTGCCGTTCATGCTGGTCGCCCTGCTCGGCGGGCTCCAGTCCATCCCCGGCGAGCGGTACGAGGCCGCCGAGATGGACGGCGCGAGCCCCTGGCAGCGGTTCCGTCACATCACCCTGCCCGGGCTGCGGCCGGTCTCCTCCACCGTGGTCCTGCTCTCCACCATCTGGACCTTCAACATGTTCCCGGTGATCTACCTGCTGACCCGGGGCGGGCCCGGCGACACCACGGAGATCCTGGTGACGTACGCGTACCGGATCTCCTTCGTCAACAGTCCGCGCGACTACGCGGGCGCCTCCGCCTGGGGCGTCCTCATCCTGCTCATCCTCCTGCTTTTCGCGGTGGTCTACCGCCGCGCCCTCCGCAAGCAGGGAGAGGTGTGAGCGCCATGCGCGACCGTCAACGCGGCCCGCTCGCCTCGATCGGGCTGCACACGACCCTGATCCTCGCCTCGGCCGTCGCGGTGTTCCCGCCGCTGTGGCTGCTGATGACCTCGTTCAAGCCCAAGGGCGAGGCGTTCAGTACCGATGTGATCAAGGACCCCACGCTGGGGAACTACACCCATGTCCTGGCCGATACGGAGTTCCTGACCTGGTTCGGCAACTCGCTGCTGGTCGTCGGCTGTACGACCGTGCTGGGCGTGTTCATCGCGGCCACCACCGGCTACGCCGTCAGCCGCTTCCGCTTCCCCGGCATGCGGCCGCTGATGTGGCTGCTGCTGATCACCCAGATGTTCCCGGTGGCGATCCTCATCGTGCCGCTCTACACGATCATGTCGACGCTCGGCTGGCTCAATCAGCCGGTCTCGCTCATCGTCACCTATCTGACGGTGGCCGTGCCGTTCTGCGCCTGGATGATGAAGGGCTACTTCGACACCATCCCGGCCGAGATCGACGAGTCCGGGCGGGTCGACGGGCTCACCCCCTTCGGCGCCTTCTGGCGGCTGGTCGTCCCGCTCGCCAAGCCGGGCATCGCGGTCACCGCGTTCTACACCTTCATCACCGCGTGGGCCGAAGTCGCCTACGCGTCCGCCTTCATGACCGGCGAGGAGAACCTGACGCTCGCCGCGGGTCTGCAGACCTTCGTCAACCAGTACACCTCCGACTGGGGCTCGATGACCGCCGCCGCCGTCATGATCGCCGTCCCGGCGGCGCTGGTGTTCGCCTGGGTGCAGCGCCACTTGGTGGCGGGGCTCACGGCGGGGGCGACCAAGTCGTGAGGATCACCCCCGGACTTCCCCCGAGGAGGAACGATGACCGGCAGCCGTAGGTCCCTCGCCACCGCGCTCGCCCTCGCGGCGGGCGCGACGGCGCTCGTCGCGGTGCCCCCGCAGCCCGCGCAGGCGGCACCGCCCGGCACCAAGGACGTCACCGCCGAGCTGTTCGAGTGGACGTACGCCTCGGTCGCCAAGGAGTGCACCAGCACCCTGGGCCCCGCCGGATACGGCTATGTCGAGGTGTCCCCGGCCACCGAGCACATCCAGGGCGGCCAGTGGTGGACGTCCTACCAGCCCGTCAGCTACAAGATCGCCGGACGGCTCGGTGACCGCACCGCCTTCAAGAACATGATCGACACCTGTCACGCCGCGGGCGTCAAGGTCGTCGCCGACGCCGTCATCAACCACATGTCCGCCGGCTCCGGCACCGGAACCGGCGGCTCCTCGTACACCAAGTACACCTACCCCGGGATCTACCAGCCCCAGGACATGGACGACTGCACCGCGCGGATCAGCGACTACCGGGACCGCTGGAACGTGCAGCACTGCGAGCTGGTGGGCCTCGCGGACCTCGACACCGGCGAGCCCTACGTCCGCACCCGGCTCGCGCAGTACCTCGACGACCTGCTCTCGCTCGGCGTGGACGGCTTCCGCATCGACGGCGCCAAGCACATCCCGGCCGAGGACCTGGCCGCCGTCAAGAGCAAGTTGAGCGACCCGAGCGTCTACTGGAAACAAGAGGTCATATACGGCGAGGGCGAGGCGGTCTCGCCGACGGAGTACCTGGGCAACGGGGATGTCCAGGAGTTCCGCTACGGCCGCGACCTCAAGCGGGTGTTCCAGAGCGAGAAGCTGGCGTATCTGAAGAACTTCGGCGAGGGCTGGGGCTATCTGGCCGGTGGCCAGGCCGGTGTCTTCGTCGACAACTGGGACACCGAGCGCAATGGCTCCACCCTCGACTACAAGGACGGTGCCGACTACACCCTGGCCAACGTCTACATGCTGGCCTGGCCCTATGGCTCCCCGGACGTCCACTCCGGCTACGAGTTCGGCGACAACGACGCCGGTCCGCCGAACGGGGGCACGGTGGGCGCCTGCTACAGGGACGGCTGGAAGTGCCAGCACAAGTGGCCCGAGATCCGGAGCATGGTCGCCCTCCGCGACACGGCCCGGGGCGCGTCGGTGACCGACTGGTGGGACAACGGCAACGACGCCATCGCCTTCGGGCGGGGCGACAAGGCGTACGTGGTCATCAACCACGAAAGCGGCTCCCTCACCCGGACGTTCCAGACCTCGCTGCCGCCGGGCGGCTACTGCGATGTGCAGAGCGGCAGGACCGTCACGGTCGACTCCTCGGGCCGGTTCACCGCCACGCTGGGCGCGAACACGGCGCTGGCGCTGCACGCGGGCGCCCGTAGCTGTGGCTGACCCCGCGCTCCGCCCACCGGCCGCTCAAGGAGTCGTCAGCCCCGTGAAACCTCCGAAGACCCCCCTCATCCGCACCGCCGCCCTGCTGGCCGCCCTGACCCTGGGCGCCGCGGTCGTGCCCGCCGTGTCGCAGACCGCCCGGGCCGCGGCCCCCGCCACCGCCGAGGCGCAGTGGATCGACCGCGCCACCGTCGTCTGGAAGGCCGAGCACACCGCCGCGACCACCGAGGAGCTGAGCTACGCGGACGGCCGAGCCCTGCGGCTGACCCCGGCCGCGCTGACCGGCGCCCAGCGGGCCGCCTATCCCCACCTGGCCGGGCGCCCCGCCTTTTCCCTCGACCCGCGCGAGAGCGACAAGGCCGCCACGGCGCTGCGCGGGCCGCTGGCCGCCGTGCAGCGCGCGGTCGGCGACGGCCGCGTCCTGCACCGCACCGGGGTGCAGATCCCCGGCGTCCTGGACGACCTCTACGCCGACCGGGCCCGCCGGGCCCGCCTCGGCCCGGTCTTCCACGGTGCCCGCCCCACCCTGTCGGTGTGGGCGCCGACCGCCCGGAGCGTCTCGCTCGACCTCGACGGGCGCACCGTCGCCATGCGGCGGGACGCCCGCAGCGGGGTGTGGAGCGTGACCGGCGGCCCCGACTGGCGGGACAAGCCGTATCGCTACCGGGTCCGGGTCTGGGCGCCGAGCGCCGGGAGGACCGTCACCAACGAGGTCACCGACCCCTACGCGACCGCCCTGACCGCCGACTCCGCCCGCGGCCTGGTCACCGACCTGGCCGATCCCCGGCTCGCCCCCGCCGGATGGGCGGCGCTGAAGAAGCCCGAGGCCGTCCCGGAGCGCGACGCCCGCATCCAGGAACTGCACATCCGCGACTTCTCCGTCGCGGACCGCACCAGCGCCCACCCCGGCCAGTACCTCGCCTTCGCCGACCAGGGCTCGGACGGGATGCGGCACCTGCGGCGGCTGGCCCGGTCCGGCACCTCGTACGTCCATCTGCTGCCCGCCTTCGACTTCGGCACCGTGCCGGAGCGGCGGTCCGACCAGGCCCGGCCCGGCTGCGAGCTGGCCGCCCTGCCCGCCGACTCCGACCGGCAGCAGAAGTGCGTGGCCGGGACGGCCGCCAAGGACGGCTACAACTGGGGCTACGACCCGCTGCACTACACCGTGCCGGAGGGGTCCTACGCGAGCGACCCGGACGGCCCGGCGCGCACCCGCGAGTTCCGGCAGATGGTGCGGGGCCTGGCCCGGGCCGGGCTGCGCACCGTCATGGACGTGGTCTACAACCACACCGTGGCCGCCGGTCAGGACCAGAAGTCGGTGCTCGACCGGATCGTGCCCGGCTACTACCAGCGGCTGCTGGACGACGGCAGCGTGGCCACCTCCACCTGCTGCCCCGGCACCGCGCCCGAGCACGCGATGATGGGCAAGCTCGTGGTGGACTCCGTCGTCACCTGGGCCAAGCAGTACAAGGTCGACGGATTCCGCTTCGACCTCATGGGCCACCACCCCAAGGCCAACATCCTGGCCGTACGCAAGGCGCTCGACGCGCTGACCCCCGCCAGGGACGGGGTGGACGGCAAGGCGGTCATTCTCTACGGCGAGGGCTGGAACTTCGGCGAGGCGGCCGACGACGCCCGCTTCGTCCAGGCCACCCAGCGCAACATGGCCGGGACCGGCATCGCCACCTTCAGCGACCGGGCGCGGGACGCGGTGCGCGGCGGCGGGCCGTTCGACGAGGACCCCCGGGTGCAGGGCTTCGCGTCCGGCCTCTTCACCGACCCCAACGGCTCACCGGCCAACGGCACCCCCGACGAGCAGCGGGCCCGGCTGCTGCACGCCCAGGACCTGATCAAGGTCGGGCTCTCCGGCAACCTCGCCGACTACACCTTCACCGACACCGCCGGCCGCCGGGTCAACGGTTCCCAGGTCGACTACAACGGCTCCCCGGCCGGTTATGCCGCCGCCCCCGGCGACGCGCTCGCCTACACCGACGCCCACGACAACGAGACCCTCTACGACGCGCTCGCCTACAAGCTGCCCGCCACCACCTCGGCCGCCGACCGGGCCAGGGCGCAGGTCCTGGCACTGGCCACCGCCGCCCTCTCCCAGGGCCCGGCGCTCAGCCAGACGGGCACCGATCTGCTGCGCTCCAAGTCGCTGGACCGCAACTCCTACGACAGCGGCGACTGGTTCAACGCCGTCCACTGGGCCTGCGAGGACGGCAACGGCTTCGGGCGGGGGCTGCCCCCGGCGGCGGACAACCAGTCCAAGTGGCCGTATGCCGCACCCCTGTTGACCAACCCGGCGGCGCGCCCCGGCTGCCCCGAGATCACGGGCGCCTCGGGGGCCTACCGGGATCTGCTGCGGATTCGTACGACCGAGAGGGCGTTCAGCCAGGCCACGGCGGAGGGGGTGCAGGACGCGCTGTCCTTCCCGCTGTCCGGGACGGGGGAGACACCGGGTGTCCTCACCATGCGGCTCGACGGGCTCGTCGTGGTGTTCAACGCCACCCCGTCCCGGCAGTCGCAGACCGTGCCCGCCCTGGCCGGGACCCCGTACGACCTCCACCCGGTGCAGACGCGTGGCTCCGACGCCACCGTGAAGACGTCCGCCTACGAGCGCGCGACCGGCACCTTCACCGTGCCCGGCCGCACGGTCGCCGTCTACGCGGCCGGGGGTGGTGGGCACTAACGGAGGGGACCGAGCCGGTCGCCGTTCTTCAGGCGGGCCTTGAGGATGGCGTGGGCGCCGGGCTTGGCGGGGACGGTCAGGGCGCGGTGGTGGGACCGGCCGTGGACGCCGCCGCTCGCCGTGATCGCCGTCACCTGGCGGCTGCCCGCGGCCAGCAGGAACCAGTGGCCGGACCGCGCCTTCCACAGCACGCCCGCCAGGACGCGCGGCGCGCGCGGCCCGCAGGCGGGGGAGGAGTCCGCCGTGCCGGCGACCGCGCCCGCGGCGCCGCGGCGGGTGGTCCACGGCTGGAACTGGGCCAGCACCCGGCTGCCCGGGCCCCGCCAGGTCTCGGCGCGGGTGCACAGCCAGGCCGCCCGGCCGCCCGCCTCGGGCAGCCGCTGGACCCCGAACCGCCAGACGTTCACCGACCGCACCCCGCGCCCGGTCATCAGCGGCAGCCGGCAGGCCGTCCGCTCCCAGCTCAGCAGGGCGTCCCGGCCCGCCACATCGTGCGGGCCGCCGCGCGAGGCGGACCCGGGGTCGCCGTACGTCAGCCGGGCCGGGGCCAGTTCGCCCAGGTCCGCCACCAGGTGCGAGCCGAACCGCAGTGCGGGCCAGCCCCGGCACGGGCGCAGCCGCGGCATGGTGCGCACCGGGTCGGTCACCCCGTCGGCGGTCAGCCGCACCGGGCGCGGCCGCCCGGCGGGGTGCAGCAGGTCCCGTACGGAGGCGCGGCGCACCCAGGGGGCGGCCAGATAGCGGACGTTGCCGTCGGCGCGGCCCAGCACCAGCGCGGTCGAGGCGGCCGCGTCCGCCGCGTCGAGGCGGGCCAGGTCCAGCGCGACCGTGCCGCCCTCGCCGCCGCTGCCCTCCGCGTACCGGGCGACCCGCAGCCCGTCGTACAGCAGCACCACCGCCGCCTGGTCCACCACGCCCGCGTACAGCAGCTGCGGCGGCCCGGACGGCGGCCCCGACTGCGTACCCGCCGTCAGCGACACCCGCACCGAACGCCCCGGGCGCGCCCAGACCGCCAGCGCGCGGCGCAGCAGCGCGGTGTCGCCGAGCCGGTCGCCGCGGGCGGGCCAGGACGCGAAGTCCGCGCGGGTCGTGGTGCGCCACGCGAGGGGCTCGGCGCGCGTCAACCGCTCCGGGTCCAGCGCCCGTTCGGAGGACGGGTTACGGGCGTACGACGGCGCCGCCGCACCACCGCGCCCCCAGCCCTCACCCGGCATCCCCAGCAGCGACCCGCACACCACCAGCGCCACCACGGCCACCAGCAGCGCGCGCAGATGCTGGCGGCGGCGCATCAGATCGGTGGGGCGCGCCTGGAGCGAACACGGGTCGAACTCGGCCGACTCCAGCAGCGCGCCGTCGTCCCGGCTGCCCGCCGGCTCCGGCACCTCGTCCGCCTCGTCGAGCGCGTCCAGCGCGTCGTCCCCGTCCACCCCCGCGGCCTGCAGCAGCGCCCGCACCTCGCGGTCGTCCATCCGCTCCAGCTCGCGCAGCACGTACGCGGCCCGGCCGGGGCCCGACAGCTCGGACAGCGCCTTGTCCAGGGCGAGTTCATCGGCCCCGCCGGAACGGGGGAACAGCCGCAGCCCCCACACCACGGGGAGCGGCGCGCTCAGCGCCCACGGCCGCCGCGGCCGGGCGGCCCGCAGCGCGGCGCGCAGCACGCGCAGCCGCACATAGGCGTACCCCGCGTCGCCCGCCGCCCCCTTGGTGCCGCGCTGCCACGGCAGCTCGACCTCCTGGACGTCGGCTCTGCCCTGGTTGCGCGGCAGCGCCCGCTGCGCCAGCCCGTGCGCGGCCAGCACCCGCCGGGTGCGGCCCATGCCGGGCGGCAGGATGAGGTACGCGAGCCGCACCAGCCGCGGATAGTGCTCGACGATGGCGGCCTCGGCCTGCTCGACGTCGATCGGGCCCGCGGTGTCGTCGGTGTCGGCTGTGTCGGCTGTTTCGTCATCGAGATGGGCTGTCGCCTGCTGCTGCTCCACGTGGCGTAAACGAGCGGCGGCGGGCGGAGGTCACAAAGCGGGGCGGCTCCGCCCCCGGAGACGGGGGCGGAGCCCTGCGTCTCAGCTCACGCGCCAGCCGCTGAACTCGACCGTGCCGCGTGCCCCGGTGCCGCCGTGGGCCGCGCTCATGAACAGCCCGGCGTCCTGCGCGGCCGCCGCGCCCGGCACGGTCACGGTCGCCACCTTGCGCCAGTTCGCGCCGTCGTCGGTGGACAGCTCGCCGGTGTACGAGGTGGCGGAGGTGCGCGTCAGCCGCAGCAGCACCGGCGCCTTCACGCCCGTCACCCGCTGGTAGGTGTCGAGCGTGCCGTCGCCGTTGGAGTCGTACGACAGGACGACCCCGTTGGCGGGGGTGACCGACAGGTTGACGAACCCCGGCGAGCCCGCCGTCCCCAGCGCGTTGCGGGCGATGATCCCGGCGCGGGCCCAGGGCCCGGTGACGGCCTGCGCGTCCACCTTCACCGTCACCGCCGTACCGGTCCGCAGCGCGCCCTCCCGGTACGCGGCGCCGAACTCGGCGGTGGCCTTCCACAGGTCCTGGCCCGCCCCGTCGATCGCGAACCGCTCGCCCAGCTGCCCGAAGACGGCGCCGTTGTTGGTGACCGTCTTCCAGCCGTCGGCCAGCGGACCCGCCACCCACAGGGTGCCGGTGTGCACCGCCCGCACCCGGTCCTCGCCGCGCGGCCCGTACCGTACGGCGAGCTCGTAGGGATACGGCTTCAGCGGCTCGGCCGGCGGGTCGTCGGGCGCGGTGGCCCGCCAGTGGACCTCGCCGCTCCCGGCCGCGGGCACCGACGGCAGCGAGGTGGGGCCCTGCGGCGCGGGGTCGAGGCCGGTCACGGTCAGGCCGAAGTCGACGCGGCCGGTGGCCCGCAGCCCGTTGACGTTGCGCAGGGTCGCGGTGATGACCGCGGCGCCGCCCGGCGGCAGCGTCCCCGGCTCGGTGCCGACGGTCAGCGTCCCCTGGTACGGAGCCTTGGCCAGCGCCTCACGCACCCGGCGCGCCGTGCTCCACGCGTCCGCCACCGGCCGGACCGGATAGCTCTTGCGCTCCCGGGTCCACGGCTCCTCGACCGCGTACCAGTCGAAGGCGCGCGGCGCGCGGCCTTCAGCGAGCGCGTCCTCCAGCTCGTCCAGATAGGACTGCCACTGCGGCACGTGGAAGTCGCCGATGAGGCCGTGCCAGTCGCGGTTGGCGTAGTTGGCGAGCTTGCCGCCGTCCGCCGCGCCCCGGTCCGCCCAGGTGGTGATGAGGGCGCGCGCGGCGAACTCCAGCTGCGCGGACTCCTCCTCGCCCGAGGCCATCCGCTTGGCGTCCTCCAGCCACGGGCCGAGGAGGAGCCGCCGGTGGGTGCCGGTCACGTCGTCGCTCAGCCGCATCAGCTTGAGCCACAGCCGGGACAGCGCCCGGAAGGTGTCCAGGTCCTTGCGGGCGTACGCGTCCGAGAGCTGCGGCGCCAGCTGCCAGGAGCGGTTGGCGAGCGCCTGCCGGGCGGTGTCGGCGAGGTCGTAGCGGTACGCGTCGCTGTCGCGCAGCCCGGCCCGCACCCCCAGCAGCGCCGCCAGGGCCGCGTCGAAGCGGGCGATGTCGAAGGCGGGGGTGTGGGTGGCGTAGTAGGTGCCCGAACGCGCGTCGACCGAGGGCCGGGAGGCGAAGACGGAGTCGTGGGGGCGGCCGTCCTTGCTGCTGATCCGGTACGCCGTGTCGCGCAGCGCCGCGAACGCCTCCCGCGCCTTACCGTCCGGCGCGCCGTAGCGGACGTCGGCGTAGGTACGGAACCACGCGTCCCGGTCCACCGCCTCGTCCCGCCATGCCAGCTCGCTGAACAGCTCGAACGCCGCCGGATCGCGTTCGACCGCCTCCGGCATGTACGCCGTGCCGACCAGCTTGCTGCCCGGCTTGTCCCGCCAGACCGTGAACCGGTCCGCCCAGATGTGGGTCTTGGCGCCGATCGTCGTACGGCCGCCGAAGTTGGGGATGGTGCCGAACGCGTACGGCACCGAACCCCAGTCCTTCTCCCGGTCGGTGATCGTGTCCAGATCCGACAGACCGTCCACGACCAGCATGTGGTCATGGTCCACGGCGTCCAGGAGGTCGCGGCGGGGGTTGGCCTGCCAGCCCAGGATCACCCAGATGGCGCCGGGGCGGCCGGTCCGCAGCGCGGTCTCGACGGCGCGCGCGGCATCCGGAACCGGGACGTCACCGGCGTTGCCGCCCTCGTGCAGCAGGTCCATCTTGAACAGGTCGCACGCGCCGAACAGGTCGTGCTGGTGGCGGTAGAAGGCGGCGGCCACCTCGCGGAACGCCTCGGTGCGCGGGTCGAGCCAGTCGGGCCGCCGGAGCCCGTTCCAGTCGCCCTGCGGCACCGTGCGCGCCTCCGGGTTGCGGTCGGCGAAGCCGTCGGGGACGGTGCCGAAGTAGCCGGGGAAGACGGGCCGCATGCCCAGCTCCCGCAGCCGGTCGGCGATGCGCCGCCCCAGGTCGGTCCGCTTCTCCAGCAGCGCCGTGGACACCGGGCCGCCGTAGACGCTCATGTTCTGCATCAGGAACCACGGCTGGTGGGCGGGGGTGGGCAGCCAGGCGCGCGCCTCCGCGTCCGTATAGCCGAAGTCCTGGAGCAGCCGGTGGTAGACGGCCTCCTGGCCCGCGGTGACCAGCAGTTCGTTGCAGCCGTGCAGGGCCGCGACGTCGATCAGGTGTTCCCAGCGGTCCCAGTCGGCGAACGGGGCGGTGTAGCCGTCGTGGGTGTCGTTGAACGCGAAGCGGTGCGGCAGCGCCGTCGACCGCTCGACGGTGCCGTGCGGCGCTGGCAGCTTCTTGGGCAGCTCCAGCTGATCGCCCGCCCAGGTGATCTGGGCGTGACAGGTGTACTTGAGGTACCAGTGGACGCCGGTGAGCAGCACCGCGGGGCTCGTCCCGGCCACCGTGATCCGCCCCGCCGAACCCGTGACCTCGAACCGTTCCTTCTTCTCCCGGGAGCCCCGGGGAAGCGCCACCAGCCGGAACTGCCCGGCGTGGTCCGGCAGCAGCCGCCGCAGCGCGGCACGTGCGGGCGCGGTGGAGAACGTGGTCACGGCGGTGTCCTGTGGCTGCGTTGGTACGTCGGCCTGCGCGGGGGAGTGAGCCCCTAACGCGGCCCCGGCCCCGAGTGCTCCGGCGGTTCCGATCAGCGTGCGTCTGCTCAGGTCGCTCATGCGCCCCCCAACGGACAACGGCCAACGGTTGTGGTGCGCAGGGCACTTAACCAGCGATGCGGGGCGGGAGCAATGGGGCACGCGCGCCGGGAGCCATGGGGGCACGCGCGCCGGGGGAAGCGCCCGTCAGCTCCCGTTCGCCTCCGTACGCCCCCGGTCCAGGTACGCCAGCACGGCCAGCACCCGGCGGTTGTCGTCGTCGGACTGCGGCAGGCCGAGCTTCCCGAAGATGTTCGAGGTGTGCTTGGCGACGGCCCGCTCGGTCACCACCAGCTGCGCCGCGATCGCCGTGTTCGACCGCCCCTGCGCCATCAGCTCCATCACCTCGCGCTCCCGCGGCGTCAGACGCCCCAGCGGCTGGTCCTGCGAACGCCGGGACAGCAGCTGCGAGATCACCTGTGGGTCCATCGCGGTACCCCCCTCGGCGACCCGCCGCACCGCGTCGATGAACTGGTCCGCGTCGAAGACCCGGTCCTTGAGCAGATACCCGATGCCGCCGCTCCCGTCGGCCAGCAGCTCCCGCGCGTACAACTGCTCGACGTGCTGCGACAGCACCAGCACGGGCAGCCCGGGCCGCTCCCGCCGCGCCGCCAGCGCGCACTGCAGACCCTCGTCGGTGAACGACGGGGGCAGCCGTACGTCCACCACGGCCACGTCCGGCTTCAGCTCCGACAGCGCCCGCGTCAGCTCGGGACCGCTTTCGACGGCGGCCGCGATCTCGAAATCGTAGGCCTCCAGCATCCGCACCAACCCGTCCCTGAGCAGGAACAGATCCTCGGCAACGACTACGCGCACGGCGGGCTCCATGACGTCATCGGGCCCGGAACGGAACTCCGGGCCGAATGCGTCGAATGTACCGTCGTCAGGTCGCCGTTGGGGCTCGGACCGCCGTGCTCAGACTGTCGGGCGCGGGGCGGTCGGGGTGCAGGGGATCTCCATCGTCACCATGGTGGGGCCGCCGGGCGGGCTGCTGACGGCGAGGACGCCGTCGAAGGTGCCCAGCCGCCGTTCGATGCCGCTGAGTCCGCCGCCCCGCGCGACGCGGGCGCCGCCGTCGCCGTTGTCGGTGACCGCGACGCGCAGCATTCCGGCCTCGTGGTGGATGTCGAGCCACATGCGCGCGGCGCCGGAGTGCTTGGCCGCGTTGGTGAGGATCTCGCTGACGGCGAAGTACGCGGCCGCCTCGACCGGTTCCTCGAACCGGCCGTCGAGTTCCACCTCGACCTCCACCGGCAGGGGCATCCGCAGGGCCAGGGCGCGCACCGCGTCGCCCAGACCGCGTTCGGCCAGGACCGGCGGGTGGATGCCGCGGACCAGATCGCGCAGTTCGGCCAGGGCCTCGGCGGAGTTGGTGCGGGCCGCGGCGAGGAGCTCCTTGGCCTTGGCCGGGTCCTTCTCGATGAGCGCCTCGATGGTGCCCAGGCTCATGCCCATGGCGACGAGCCGGGCCTGTGCGCCGTCGTGCAGATCGCGCTCGATGCGGCGCAGCTCGGCGGCCGAGGTGTCCACCGCGTCGTGCCGGGTCTCGGTGAGCCGCTCGACGCGCGCGGTGAGGGCCATGGCCGGGGTGGGGGCGAGGAAGGCGCGGGTCAGCTGGAAGTGGGTGCGCAGCAGCACGGGCGAGGTGAACAGGCCGAAGACGAAGAAGCCGACGCCGGTCAGCGCGGCGAGGTTCGCGGTCCCCTGCGAGGTCACGGGGACGAACGCGTACCAGTAGGTGCCGCCCGCGTCGACGATCGGCTCCCAGACCCCGGCGGCCAGCACCCAGCCCTCGACCCCGTACGGGATGAAGACGCAGGCGAGCGCCGCGGTGATACAGCCCGCCGTCATGTCGACGAGCAGCCACAGCAGGTCCCGCCAGGTGGCCGGGTCCTTCAGCAGCTGGGTGCACAGCTCCACCTGGCCGGTCAGGCCCGAACGCCGGTCGGCGGGCAGCGGCCGGTAGGGCAGCCGGATCTGGACCCCGGACCACTCGGCGGCCAGCAGCCGGCGCCGATTGGCGTGCCACCGCACCGCGCGGACCATCGCCGGGGTGGTGAGGACGCCCAGGCCCAGCAGCATGAGGACGAGGGACAGCACCGTCAGCACGAACAGCGTGAGCGAACCCGCGAGCGTGATGAACATCAGGGCGAAGCCCCGTACAGAGGCCAACAGTCTGCTGCGGACCTTCATCCCACGTCCTCCAGGGTTCTTCTGCCGTGCGGTGCGGCTCTCAGTTCTCCGATGTTCTCAGTCTGCTGGACGCCGCGTGGCCGGTCACGGGGGCCGCGCCCCGACCGGGGGTACACCTGGCACCACCCCCGGGTCTCTCCTTATGCCTCGGGGGTTCGGGGGTTGCCCGGCTGGGGCGGGATCGCTCCTTTTTCTAGCTTGGGAACGTGACCGATCCGGTCCGTATCCAGCCCTTGTTCCCAGTGGGAGAAAAGCCATGAACGCAACGAGGCGAGGTCTCGCCGTGCGGCTCGGTGGGTGGAGCACCCGCCACCGCAAGTCCGCGATCATCGGATGGCTGCTGTTCGTGGTGGTCGTCGCCGTCGTCGGTGGCATGTCCGGGTCGCGGCAGATGACCGATTCCGAGAACGGTGCGGGCGACTCCGCCCGCGCCCAGAAGATCCTTGAGGACGCCGGGGTCACCACGCCGGCCGGCGAGATGGTGATGCTGCGCAGCGCCGACCCGGACGGCTGGCGGGCCGCGGCCGGTGATCTCACCGCCCGGCTGGAGAAGACCGGCGAGACCGCGCGGATTCAGCCGCCGGTGCGCTCGGCCAGTGGCCGGGAGGGGCTGGTCACCTTCCAGCTCAAGGGCGATCCCGACACCGCGGGGAAGCGGGTGAAGCCCGTCCAGGACGCGGTGGCGGCGACCGGGTCCGCGCACCGGGGGATCACCACCCATGAGTTCGGCGACGCCACCGCGCAGCACGAGCTGGACGGCATGCTGGCGAACGACTTCAAGAAGGCCGAACTCACCGCCGTCCCGCTGGCGCTGGGCATCCTGCTGGTGGTCTTCGGGGCGCTGGTCGCGGCCCTGCTGCCGGTGCTGCTCGGGCTGACCGCCTGCATCGGCACCTTCGGACTGCTGGCCCTGGTCAGCCACAAGCTGCCGCTGTACGACTCCACCAACTCGGTCATGTTCCTGGTCGGGCTGGCCGTCGGCGTCGACTACTGCCTGTTCTACCTGCGGCGCGAGCGGGACGAGCGGGCCGCGGGCCGGGACGCGGAGACCGCGCTGCGCATCGCCGCCGAGACCAGCGGCCGGGCGGTGCTGATCTCCGGGGTCACGGTCATGCTGGCGATGTCCGGCATGTTCCTGTCCGGGCTGATGCTCTTCAAGGGCTTCGCGGTCGCCACCCTGCTGGTCGTCCTGATGGCCATGCTGGGGTCGGTGACGGTCCTGCCCGCCACGCTGTCCTGGCTCGGCGACCGGATCGACAAGGGCCGGGTGCCGCTGCTGAACGGCCGCCGTAAGAGCCGTAAGGAGGGCGTCCGGGCGAGCGGCGGAGTCACCGGCACGCTCATGAAGCCCGTCCTGGCCCGGCCGAAGCTGTTCGCCGCGATCTCGGGAGCTCTGCTGCTGATGCTGTGTGCCCCCGCGCTCGGGATGAAGACCGAAAACCTCGGCATGGAGAAGCAGTTCGGCTCGGACGCCCCGCTGACGGTGGCGTACAAGGAGATCACCGGGGCGTTCCCGGGCGGCCCGGCCCCGGCCGAGGTGGTGGTGCGGGCCGACGACATCTCCTCGCCCCGCTTCGGCGCGGCCGTCACCGACTTCAAGCAGCGGCTGGCCGACTCCGGCCGGTTCGGCAAGGCCGTCGAGGTCGAGCTGCACGCGAAGCAGGGGGTGGCCCGTATCGAGGTGCCGCTGGCGGGCAACGGCGAGAACGCGGCGTCGAAGCGCGCACTGGACACCCTGCGCGACGACCTGGTGCCGGACATCCTCGGCCCGGTCTCCGACGAGGCCTATGTGGGTGGTGAACTGGCCGGGAGCCGCGACTTCACCGACCAGCTGAAGACCGACATCGCGCCGGTCTTCGCCTTCATCGCCGCCGTGACCTTCCTGCTGATGCTGGTGTGCTTCCGCTCGCTGCCGATCGCGATCGTCTCGATCCTGCTCAACCTGCTGTCGGTGGGCGCCGCGTACGGCACGATGACCGCCGTCTTCCAGCATGGCTGGGGCGCGGAACTGCTGGGCATGGAACCGGCCGGGGCGATCGAGTCGTGGATGCCGCTGTTCGTCCTCGTCATCCTCTTCGGACTGTCGATGGACTACCACGTCTTCGTCGTCTCGCGGATTCGTGAGGCGCACGACCGGGGCCTGTCGACGCGGGACGCGATCCGCGAGGGCATCCGCTCGACGGCGGGCTCCGTCACCGGCGCGGCCGCCATCATGGTCGCGGTGTTCTCGGTCCTGGGGCTGCTGCGGATGCAGGACATGCAGCAGATGGGCGTCGGGCTCGCGGTCGCGGTGCTGGTGGACGCCACGCTCGTCCGGATGCTGCTGCTGCCCTCGCTGATGGCGCTGCTCGGCGAGCGCAACTGGTACCTGCCGCGCGCGCTACGGTGGCTGCCGAACCTCAGCCATGGCGAGGCTCCTACCCCCGAGGAGTCCCGCCCGCTGGTGGGCGCCGAGCGCTGAGGCGCGGCGCCTGCCGAGGAGCGCCGTACGGACCGAGCCGCGGTCCGTACGGCGCTCCTTGCCGCCGTGCTACGCGCTCGGCACGTACTTGTAGCCGACGCGCCGCACCGTCACGATCGACCCCCGGTGCTCCGCGCCCAACTTGCGGCGCAGCCGGGCGACATGGACGTCCACGGTCCGGCCGTCGCCGACGTGTCCGTACCCCCAGACCGTCGTCACCAGCTGGTCGCGGGTGTGCACCCGGTGGGGGCGGGCGACGAGATGGGCCAGCAGCTCGAACTCCAGATAGGTGAGGTCGAGCGGCTGCCCCGCGACCTGCACGGTCCGCTGCTCGGGGTCGATCCGCACCGGGCCGTCGCCCGTGGTGAGCGGGGCGCCGGTGGGCGGCGGCACCGCGGACGCGGCGGGCAGCGCGGGGGCTGCGGGCACGGCGGACGCGGACGCGGGGGACTCGTGCCGTTCGGCCGGGACCAGCACCAGATAGCCGATCATCGGCGGCTGTCCGGGGAGGGCCGGGACGGTGTGCGGGGGAGCGGGCAGCCAGGTGGCGCCCGGGTGCAGCAAATCGTCCACCGGGGGCACCTCGTCCCGCGCGACGGCTCGTAGCCGCTGGCGGCCGGTGAGCGGAGTGCGCCCGGGCACGGCGGCGGCCGCGGACGAGGTGGCGGGGGAGGCGGACAGGCTACGGACGTTCGTCATGGGAGTCAGCTCTTTCGCGCTGGGGGCGTCGGTGGACGTCGTGCGCGCGGGCTGGGCCGTGGGGGCTCGTAACAGGGGAAACGGCGCCCCCGGAGCCGTGCGACGGATTGCTGAGCGGCCGGGTGGGGCGGCGTCAGCAACCGAGCGAGCGGGCCCGCGCAACGGATGCGCGGCAACACTCGCGGTCGAAGTGGTGCGCCTGCCGGGACGGCCAGAACGGCTTGAGGTCGAAACGACCCGTCGCTGCGTTGAGGAGGCTGACCATGCCCCTATTGAAGCAGAAGAACGGCCCGGGGCGCTCGGTCCCCGGACAGGGTGCGACGATGCCCACTCCGCTTCACAGAGCTGATGAGGAGTGCCCGCCGTGCCGCACATCGTCGTCGAATACTCCGACATCCTGACCGACGCCTTCGACCGCCAGGGCTTCGGCACCGCCCTGCACCCGGTCGTCGCCAAGACCATCGACACCGCGGTGGCCGGGTGCAAGACCCGGTTCCGGCGGATCGAGGAGGCCGTCATCGCGGACGGGGCACCTCATCTCGCCATGATCCACATCGAGGTGGCGATCCTGTCCGGCCGGGACGCCGAGACCAAGGCGGAGCTGTCCCGCGCCGTGCTGGACGTCGCCCGCGAGCATGTGGCGCCGGTGCCGGGCCGGACCGTGCAGACCACGGTGAACATCACCGACCTGGACCGCGGCTGGTACGCGAAGCACGAGGAGATTACGGCTTAGTCTCGCGGATAGCGGAGACAATCCGACATCTACCTATAAACCAAGGTGAGGCGCACAATGGTGGTGCGGCGGTATTACCGCACCGCGCGGTCAGACTTGCATGAACGAAGGAGGCGAGTCGTATGGCCGACGTCTCACGTACCAGAGGTGATCTCAAGGGCCACCCCGACGTGTCCGAGATGCGTGAGCGCTTCGCTCGCATGATGGACGCGCGGGACGTTGTCTTCCTCGACGGGCCGGTGCTGCTTGCCGGTCTGTACTTCGCCATCTCCCCCTGGGTGGTGCACTTCTCCAGCACCAGCCCCGACCTCATGGTCAACAACCTCGTCCTCGGCCTGGCCATCGCCCTGATGGGCATCGGCCTCACATCGGCGCCGAGGAGGATGTACAGCCTGTGCTGGGCCATGTCCGCGATCGGCGTATGGATGATCATTTCTCCCTGGGTCGTTGCCAGGGGACCGGATGCCGGAATGATCTGGAACAACGTGCTCATCGGTGCCCTCACCTGCCTGTTCGGCCTGATCGCCGCGGGCATGGTGATGCGGAAGGGACGGGAGACCACCTGAGCGAGATCTGAACGCCCCGGAATCAGACGCTACAAGCCACAGCGGACCAGGCCGAACGGCCTGGTCCGCTGTTTTCGTCCGCTGTTTCGTCCGGCGGCGTACGCGTCAGCCGATCGGCTCCGGCATCGGGACCACGTCGTAGGAGCATTGGATGATGTCGCCGGTGGCCGGATCGCCCAGCTCCACCCGCCAGCGGTCGGCGAACTGGTCGACGCCCTCCGTCATCGGGATCGTCCCGGAGATCAGCACCGTGCCCGGCACCAGCTCACCGCGCTCGCGCAGCACCTCGACCCAGTACGCGGGCGGCAGCAGCTCGGCCAGGGTGCCGTTCTGCACCTGGGTCTCCTCGCCGTCATGGGTGACCCAGGCCCGCAGGGTCAGACCGTCCAGCCGTGCGTCCACGTCCGCGAGGCGCCAGGCGCGGGCGGCGAGCACATCGGGGCCCGCGTTCTTGCTCCAGGCCACGCCGTGCGCCTCCAGCTCCCGGTCGGTGTGGTCGCAGGCGGCGGTGAGCAGCAGCTCCCCGCCCTCGGCCACGATCAGCGCCCATTCCGCCTCGCCCGAGGTGCGGCCGTGCTGGACGCTGACCCGGCCGGTCTGCTGGGCCAGGTAGGGGGAGATGGGGTAGAGGGCGGGGGTCACGCTGGGGGCGGGAACGCCCAGCTCGGCGAGCTCGGCGACATGGGCGGCCACATCGTCCTGGCTGCGCCCGGCGTAGCCCGCGTTGAGCACCTGGACGACCTCCACCTGCCGGGTGGAGCCGTCGGGGAGGGCGAAGGTCAGGGCGGGACGGGTGGACTGCGGGGGCTGCGTCGTCATGGGGCATGCTCTCCAAATCGCGAGGAACTTCCCTCGAGGGGGTTGCGCATACGCTTGGTATACAACAAGTATGCCGGAAGCCGTGCATCACGCAACACCCATCACCCCCCGATCACGCACCCACCCATAGCGCACCCCCCGATCACGTACCCACCCCGCACCACCCCGAGGACGGACCATGCAGCCCACCTCCACCAGCGCACCGGCGCCCCGGGCCGACGGGCCCGCGGTCCGCCGCGCCTTCATCGCCAGCCTGAGCGGAACCGCCCTGGAGTGGTACGACTTCGCCGTCTACTCCGCCGCCGCGGCGCTGGTCTTCGGCGACCTCTTCTTCCCCTCCAAGGACCCGTTCACCGGCACCCTCCTGGCGTTCTCCACCTACGCCGTCGGCTATATCTCCCGCCCGCTGGGCGGATTCGTCTTCGGCCGCCTCGGAGACGTCATCGGCCGGAAGAAGGTGCTCATCGCGACCCTGGTCCTCATCGGCGCCGCGACCCTGCTGATCGGGCTGCTGCCCACCTACGCCACGGTCGGCGTCGCGGCCCCCGCCGCCCTGGTGCTGCTGCGCTTCGCCCAGGGCGTGGGCGTGGGCGGCGAGTGGGGCGGTGCGGTGCTGCTGTCCAGCGAGTACGGCGATCCACGGCGGCGCGGCTTCTACGCCTCGGCCGCCCAGGTCGGGCCACCGGCGGGCAACCTGCTCGCCAACGGAGTGCTCGCGGGGCTGGGCGCCACGCTGACGGAGGACCAGTTCCTCTCCTGGGGCTGGCGGGTGGCATTCCTCCTCTCCGGTGTCCTGGTGGTGTTCGGGCTGTGGATTCGCGCCAAGCTGGAGGAGACCCCGGTCTTCAAGGCCATGGAGGCCTCGCAGGACCGCCCCGAGGCGCCGGTGCGCGAGGTGTTCACCTCCCAGCCCCGGGCGCTGACCGCGGCGATCCTCTGCCGGATCGCCCCCGATGTGCTGTACGCGATGTTCACCGTCTTCGTGCTCACCTACGCCACCGGGGAACTGGGCATGTCGCGCGGCTCCGCGCTGGCCGCTGTCCTCATCGGCTCCTCCCTCCAGATCTTCCTGATCCCGCTGGCCGGGGCGCTCTCCGACCGCGTCAACCGGCGCTGGCTGTACGGTGTCTCCGCCGTCGCCGCGGGCGTCTGGCCCTTCGTCTTCTTCCCGCTGGTCGCGGGCGGCAGCTGGGCGCTGCTCACCCTGGGCGTGGTCGTCGCGCTGGTGATCCATTCGCTGATGTACGGACCGCAGGCGGCCTTCATCGCCGAGCAGTTCTCGCCGCGGCTGCGCTACACGGGCTCCTCTCTCGCGTACACCCTCGCCGGGGTCGTCGGCGGGGCGATCGCGCCGCTGCTGTTCACGACGCTGCTCGGTACGTATCGGGCCTGGCTGCCGCTGGCGCTCTACATCGCGCTCACGGCGGTGGTCACGGTCGTCGGGCTGTGGCTGGGCCGGGACGCGGCGCACGCACAGGACGAGGAGCCGGACGGCGTGGCCGCACAGCACCACTCGTCCGCCGCGATCGGCTGACGCACCACCCCCGGGACGGGCGGCCCGGCTCCTCCCGGGGCATCATCGCCAGATCACCCACCGCGCCAACCAGGGAAGGCAACACACCCCATGCGCATCGCACTGAGCCAGATCACCAGCGGCCCGGACCCGAAGGCGAACCTCGTCACGCTGCGCGAGCAGGCCCTGCGCGCGGCGGCGGACGGCGCCCGGATCGTCGTCTTCCCGGAAGCCGCCATGGCGTGCTTCGGCACCCGGCTGGGACCGCTCGCCGAACCGCTGGACGGCCCCTGGGCCACCGAGGTCCGGCGGATCGCGCGGGACGCCGGACTGGTGGTCGTGGCGGGCATGTTCACCCCGGCCCCCGACGGGCGGGTCACCAACACCCTGCTGGCCACCGGCCCCGGGGTCGAGGCCGCCTACGACAAGATCCATCTGTATGACGCCTTCGGTTTCGCGGAGTCCAAGACCGTGGCCCCCGGCTCGGAGGTGGTCACCTTCGACCTGGACGGTGTCCGGATCGGCCTCGCCACCTGCTACGACGTACGGTTCCCGGAGCTGTTCCGGGCGCACGCCGACGCGGGCGCGGTGCTGTCGCTGCTTCCGGCCTCCTGGGGCGCGGGCCCCGGCAAGCGTGAGCAGTGGGAACTGCTGACCCGGGCGCGGGCGCTGGACGCCACCGTATGGCTGGCCGCCGTGGGCCAGGCCGACCCGGCGGCGGGCGGCTCCGAAGCCCCCTCGACGAGCGCCCCCACCGGTATCGGGTACAGCGCCCTGGTCGGCCCCGACGGCACCGTACGGGAGCGGCTGGAGGCGGGCCCGGGACTGGTGGTGGCGGACGTCGACACCGAGGAGGTCGCGGCGGTGCGGCGCACGGTGTCCGTCCTGGCCAACCGCAAGCTGGGCACCCGCGCATGAGTGGGCGGGAGAAGCCTGAGCTCGAATTCCACCGTCCTTCGGGCGCCTGGCAGGCGCCCGAGGGGGCGGCCCCGGGTGTCCGGGAGCAGACCCTCGCCGCGGACGGGAGCGGTGCGCATCGCACGGCGCTCGTCCGGTGGGAGCCGGGCACGGACACCTCGCGGTCCGGCGTCGTCCGTCATGACTTCTGGGAGGAGGTCTATCTGATCGAGGGCGATATGCACGACCTGACGCTGGGGCGGACCTTCTCGCGGGGGGACTACGCATGCCGTCCGCCGGGCATGCCCCACGGACCGTGGACCTCCGATGGCGGCGTGACGATGCTGGTGATCACCTACCCGGGGGCCGATCCCGAGCCCCCGGCCGAGGCCTGAGGCGGCCCGGGTCTGAGATGGCCCGGGGCCAGGTCTGCGGTAGCCCGGGTCCGAGGCGGCCCGGGTTTGCGGCTGCTCGGGTCCGCGGCTGCTCGGGTCTGCCGCTGCCCGGGTTTGCGGCTGCCCGGGCCCGGGCCTCGGCGCTCCGGGACCGGCGCGGTCCCGGGGAGCGGCTCACCCCGCGAGCAGCACCTTCAGCGTCGACTCCAGGTGACCGCTGATCGCGGTGCGCGCCGCCTCCGGGTCGCCGGAGGCCACCGCGTCCAGGATCGCCTGATGCTCGGCGAGCACCGCCTCCTGGCGGCCGATCCGGTTGTACAGCGCCACCACCCCGGCCCGGATCTGGCGGCTGCGCAGCCCGTCGTAGTGCCGGTTGAGAAGTTCGTTGCCCACCGCGGCGACCATGGTCGCGTGGAAGAGGTGGTCCACGGCGATGAATTCCTTGGCGTGCTCGGGCCCGCTGAGCCCGCGCTGCCGCTCCAGCAGCTCCGTCAACTTCTCGACCGGTACCGTCCGCTGCTCGATGGCCTGCTCCGCGGCATGGCGCTCGACGATCCCGCGCAGCTCCATCAGCTCGGTGATCTCCCGGCCGGACAGCGGTGCGATATGCGCACCCCGCTTGGGCACCAACTGGACCAGATCCTCGGCCGCGAGCAGCAGCAGCGCCTCGCGGATGGGTGTCCGGGAGATGCCGATCCGATTGGCGATCTCCTGCTCGGTGAGGAACCTGCCCTGCATGTCGGGATCGGTCAGCACGGTCTCCTTGAGGAACGCGTACGCCTTTTCTCGTCCGGACTGCACTGGGCCCATGCCTCCTCGCATACCACTCGTATACGAAAATTATCACGGCGAGGAGGGCCGGGAGGCCGGTGTTCATGAGGCGTTGCCGGTCACTGAGCCCTTGCCGGTCGCTGAGCCCTTGTCGGTCACTGAAGCGTCGCCGGTCACGAGGACGACCTTGCCGGTGACCGTGCCGGACTCCGCCAGCCGCAGCGCCCGCGCGGCCTCGGCGAGCGGGATGCGCGCGGCCACCTGGGCGGTGAACTCACCGCTCGCGAGCAGCGTGAGGACCTGGCCCAGATCCTCACGCATCCGCGCCTGGTAGGCGGCGCGCCGCCGCCTGCCCGCCCACAGGTTGTAGAAGTGCGCCTTCCGGCCGTTGGGCAGCAGGTTCCACAGCGCGAGCCGGGCGAGCAGCTTGAGGACGGGCGCCCGGGACGAGCCGGGCACGTCGCGGGTGGCCGCCGTGCCGTACGAGACGAGTGTGCCGCCCCGGGCCAGCAGCCGGAACGAGTCCACGATGCCGTCGCCGCCGACGTGGTCGAACACCGCGTCCACCCCGCCGGGCGCCAGCTCGCGCACCCGCGCGGCCAGATCCGGGTCGCGGTAGTCGACGGGGGTGGCGCCCAGCGCCCGCACCGCGTCGTGATGGCGGGGCGAGGCGGTGCCGATGACCGCGATACCGGCACTGCGGGCGAGCTGGACCAGGGTGGAGCCCACCCCGCCGTTGGCCCCGTGGACCAGCACGGTCATTCCGGCGCGGGCCCCGGCCACCCGGTGCAGCATCTGCCAGGCCGTGATCCCGTTGACCACCACCGTCTCGGCCTCGGCCGCGCCCACTCCGTCCGGCACGGCGACGAGATCGCCCGCGTCGGCCAGCACATGGCTGGCCCAGCCGCCGACCTTGGTCAGCACGGCGAACCGGTGGCCGCGCAGCCCCGGGTCGACGCCCTCGCCCGTCGCGGCGACCGTGCCCACCAGGTCGTACCCGGGCACGAAGGGGAACGGCGGCTGGTCGTAGTACTTGCCGCGGCGCATCTGCTGCTCGGCGAAGGAGACCCCGGACGCCTCGACGGCCACCAGGGCCTGGCCGGGGCCGGGTTCGGGCACCGGGCCGGAGCGGAGCTGAAGCCCTTCCGGGTCCACCGGGCCGGGCAGGACGACTTCGGTGAGCACTTCGGTGAGCGGCATGGCGGCGCCCTCGTCTCTCGTGAGGTCTTCTATCGATCGTGAGAACTTCTAACGAAACAATGAACCTGTTACCCTCGATGTGTCAAGCCCCGTTTTTCCGGTCCGAGGCCCGTTCGAGGTCGGCACGAGGGCCGCACGAGTTCCGTCCGAGGTCCGCACACCAGTCGCACGAGAAGGGAAGGGCGCGCCCATGGCCACAGCACGGCGAGAGCGCTACCGGCAGCAGACGCGGGAGGAGGCCAAGGCCGTGGCCCTGACCCAGCTCGCCGAGTCGGGCACGGCGGGAATCTCGGTGAACGCGATCGCGAAGGCCATGGGCATGACCGGCCCCGCGCTCTACCGCTACTTCGCGGGCCGGGACGAGCTGCTGACCGAGTTGATCACCGACGCGTACCGCGATCTGGCCACGGTGTCCGCCGAGGCCGTCGAGGCCGCCGCCCCCGCCGACCGCTTCCGCGTGCTCGCCCACGCCTTCCGCGACTGGGCCAAGCGGCAGCCCGACCGCTATCTGCTCATCTACGGCACTCCGGTGCCCGGTTACCAGGCGCCCCCCGAGACCACCGAGATCGTCGCCTCCCTCATGCGCACGATCTTCGACGCCTGCGCCACCCTGGATCGCACCACCGCCCCGACCCCGCTCGAAGCCGAACTGGCGCGAAAGCTGGAGGGCGTGGGCCCCTGGGCCCCCGGCCCGGAGCCGGACGGCGAGCTGAAGACCCGCGCCCTGGCCACCTGGACCCGGCTGCACGGGGTGATCAGCCTTGAAGTGCAGGGCCAGTTCGCCGGAATGGGCTTCGATCCGGGGGCGCTCTTCGAGGCCGAGATCGGCGCCCTCGTACGCGGTGCGTGAGAGGCTCGCACGGCGCACACTGGAAACACGCCCACCGGTAACCGGAGGTCGCGATGGAGTCCGCCGCCGAATTCGACGTCGTCGTGGAGATCCCCGAGGGGTCCCGCAACAAGTACGAGATGGACCATGAGGCCGGGCGCATCCGGCTGGACCGGATGCTGTTCACCGCCACGAAGTACCCGGCCGACTACGGCTATATCGACCACACCCTCGGCCGCGACGGTGACCCGCTCGACGCCCTGGTCACCGTCGGCGAGCCCACCTTCCCCGGCTGTGTGATCCTGTGCCGGGCCATCGGCATGTACTGCATGCGCGACGAGAAGGGGCCGGACGAGAAGATCTTGTGCGTGCCCGCCCACGATCCGCGCTATGTGGACGTCCAGGACATCGACGACGTGCCCGAGTTCGACCGCATGGAGATCACCCACTTCTTCGACGTCTACAAGGACCTCGAACCCGGCAAGTCCGTCGAGGGGTCGCACTGGGAGGGCCGTGAGCAGGCGTACGCGGAGATAGCCGCCTCCCGCGCCCGCGTCGCCTGAGCGGTCACAGGGTTTCACCGCGCGGGGCGCGCGGGGCCGGTACCCCACGGTCGTTCTGCAGCTCCCACAACTCCCGGAAGAGGCCCGGCGACCGGGTCAGCTCCTCGAACGTGCCCTGCTGGATCACCCGGCCGCGGTCCAGCACCACGATGCGGTCGGCCACCGCCACGTTCGCCAGCCGGTGAGTGACCAGGACGACCGCGCGGTCCCGCGCCATCCGCCGCAGCCCGGCGAAGATCCGGTGCTCGGCGCGCGCGTCCAGGGCGCTGGTGGGCTCGTCCATCACCAGCAGCCCGGCGGGCCGGTGGAACGCGCGGGCCAGCGCGATCCGCTGCCACTGCCCGCCGGACAGCTCCACCCCGCCCCACCACTGCCGGGCCAGCAGCGTGTCCAGCCCGCTGCGCAGCCCGTCGACCACCTCGTGCGCCCCGGAACGGACCGCCGCCGTCCGGACCGTCTCGTCCCCGCCGTGCGGCTGCCCGAGGGTGATGTTGTCGCGCGCGGACAGCGGCCAGTGCGCGTAATCCTGCGGCACGACGGCGGTCTGCCGCCACATCGCCTGCGGCTCCAGCTCCGCGGTGCTCGTGCCGTCCCAGGTCACCGCGCCCCCGGTGGGCAGGTACAGCCCGGTCAGCAGCTTGCTCAGGGTGGTCTTGCCGGAGCCGTTCTCCCCGACCAGCGCCAGCACTTCGCCGCGCCGCACCTCCAGGCTCACCTCGGCGAGCGCCGGAGCCTCGGACTCCGGGTAGGCGTACGTCAGCCCCTCGGCGCGGATCACCTCTGGTACGTCCGGCACCCGGCTGCCGCGCCGCATCCGGTGCCCGCCCGCCTCCTCGATGAACTCCGCCCAGTCGTCCAGGTACAGCCCCGTACGGAACAGCCGCGTCCCGTACCCGACCATCCCGTGCAGCGACGTGCCCACCGTCCGCAGCGCGAACACCGCCGTTCCCGCCGAGGCCACCGACATCTGCCCCGACCCCAGCAGCAGCGCCAGCGACGCCCACACCAGCCCCGACGCGAACCCCCCGGCCAGCGCCCCCGCCACCGCGTACCGGGCGCCCCGGTGCACCGCCTTGTCCGTCGCGGCGTCCACCCGCGCGCCGATCGCCCGGTACCGCTCCAGGAGGAATGACGCCATGGTGCCCGAACGCAGCTGGTCGGCGATGTCCTTGTCGACCATGTAATAGCGCAGCAGCCCGAGCGTGCGCCGGTCCGCGCTCATCGCCCGGCTCGTCTCGTACTGCACCCGCGCGCTCTTCATCCCCGCGATCCCCTGCGGCAGCGCGGCCAGCAGCAACAGCGGCAGCAGCGCCGGATGCAGCACCGTCACCACCCCGGCCGCCGCGACCAGCGAGGACAGACATGCCATCAGCTGCTGCGACTCGACGATCAGATCCTGCGCGACCTCGGCGCCCCGGTCCGCCGCGTCCCACTTGTCGTTGAACCCGGGGTTGTCGTACGCCGCCAGCTCCGCGTTGATCGCCGCGTCCAGCATCTGCGTCTCGGCCTCCCGCGAGATCCGCGGCGACAGCCTGCTGGAGATGTTCGACACCGCGATGCCGAGCAGCGCCCGCAGCCCCGCCGCCCCGGCCAGCACCGCGATCGACGGCAGCGCCTCCCGCAGCCGCTCGCCGATATGCCCGGACGAGATGAGCGCCGTGATGGTGCCGGTCGTCGCCAGCAGCCCGAACGCCTCGAAGAACCCCGCGAGCGCCTGGCACAGCAGCAGCGTCATGACCGCCGCGCGGTCCACCCGCCACGCCAACCCCAGGGCGCGCCGTACCAGTTGCGGCAGTCTGCGGGCCATGGCCCGGGTGGTGATCGTCTCCAGCGCCACGGGGGTAGGCGGCCGGAACCGTAACTCCTCACCGGCCCTGTCCGATTGCTCTGCCGATTGCTCTGCCGGTTGCCCGGCGGTCTGCGACGCTGCCACGGATCATCCCCCTGACGATGCGGTCCAGCACGTCGGTGCCGTCACCTTGCCGCAAAGCCGGGTGCGCCGCAGGGCGTACGACGGAGGTCCACACGATCGTGGGCACCGCCTCCGCCCGAGACCACCCCCACGGACACCACCTCACGAACACCGGCAGCGTGGACCCCGTCCACCCCTGCCACCCAGGCGCGCCCCGAGGCGAACACGCACCACGCCCGCACAGCGCCCGCGCCGCGCGCACCGGCCGGGAAACCCGCGCTCGACGGTACCCGCGGCGCACACGGCGCGAGCCGCTGAGCGCTGCGCCATTCAGGGCAATTCACCCTCGGGTACCTGGCGTTGTGCCGCCACCCGCGCGCCTACTGGTGCTACAGACCGGTGGGTTCCACATCCGCCGGGGGACGGTGACGCGGGCAGGCCCCGGCGTCGATCGCCGTAAGCGTGCACCCCCTGGCACCCGATGCGCCGCCGCGCCCTGATCAAGGCGTCGGCCTGGCGACCAACGGCCCACCACCTCACCTCACTTGGAGGGCCCATCATGGCTACCCCCACCATCACCCTCGTGACGGCAACGCCGAACCCGGCGACATCCGGGCAGTCGGTCACACTCACCGCCACCGTCATCCCGCTCGGCACCGGAACCCCCACCGGTACCGTCACCTTCACCATCACCGGCGGCCCCACCCTGACGGGGACGCTGTCGGGCGGCACGACCTCGGTCACCGCCAGCGGGCTGAGCGTCGGCGTCCACCCCGTCATCGCCGTCTACGGCGGCGACACCAACTTCCTCGCCTCCACCGGCGCCACCGTCATCGTGGTCACCCAGGCCGCGACGACGACATCGGTGGTGTCCAGCCCGGACCCGTCGACCCTCGGACAGTCGGTGACGTTCACGGCCACCGTCACGCCGGTCGCACCCGGCTCGGGCTCCCCGAGCGGGACGATGACCTTCGTCATCGGCGGCTCGGGCGGCGGCTCGTTTACTCAGCCCGTGACGGCCGGTGTGGCGACCCTGATGCTCACCACCCTGGGCGTCGGCACCCACCCGGTGGTCGCCATCTACACCGGCGACGCCAGCTTCCTGCCGTCCTCCGGCACCGACACCCAAACGGTGAACCCCGCCCCCTAGGCCGCGCCCACGCCCGGCCGACCATGACTGAGCCCCGCCACCGCCCGAGGGGGCAGTGGCGGGGCTCGGTCACTCGTCGTGGGCCCTGAGCCTTCCAGACCGGTAGCGACACGCACCGGCGGGTCGTGCTCAGGCTTTCGGGTCGCTGGCGGCAGCCAGGGCTGCCAGGAGTTCGTCGAGGTCTCCGGTGTAGGTGATCACTTCCTCGTCCTCGGCCGGGGGATCAAAGCGGGCGAAGAAGTCGTCGAGGGCTTCGGGCGTGACGGCGAGGGCGTTGGCGTCCTCGCGCTGGTTGCGTTGGGCGAGGCGCCGCAGGAGCTCTTCGCGGTCGGTGGGGAGGTAGACGACGAGAGGGTGTCCGCCCGCGTCGCGAGCGGCCTGCTGCCAGTCGTCGCGCTCGGCTCGGCGCCACAGCCCGTGGTCCAGGACGACGTCGTTCCCGGCTTGGAGCTCTTTGGTGAACTGTTTCCGGATCGCCGCGACGATCGGCCGTTGACGCTCGAAGTAGGTGTGTTCGGGGTAGTCCACGCCGTATCGGCCGTGGAGGCGGTGGACCTCCTCGTCGACGGACAGCCGGATGAAGCCGTGGCCCGTGAGGGCTTGGGCGGCGGTGGTCTTCCCGGAGCCGGTCAGACCGGCCAGCAGAACGGCGAGGGGCACGTGGCCATCCCTTTCACGACGGGCGTGCGTGAGCGTGGTCATTGTCGCGGATTCTGAGCGGTGCGCGGGTGCGGCCGCCAGGTGGTGGAGATGCCGTGGGCCTCGGCGGGCCAGCTGAAGGGCATCCGGTCCAGGCTCACCCGCCGGAAGGCGAACCGCGGGTCGCTGGTGTTGATCACGCCGCCGTGCCGGTCGATGTGGGTCAGCAGGCGGCCGGCCTCGTCGCGGACGGCCGGGGTGTGCTCCTGCCAGGTGCCGGAGGTGAAGTGCCGGACCCGGCGGCGCAGGTCGTCCAGGATGCCCGAGCGCCATTTGAAGTGGTGGACCGCGCAGATGCGGTCGGGGTCCGGCCGGTGGCCGGGAGCCCGGTGGTTGCCGGAGGAGACGGCTACGTCGTGGCGAGCGAGAGCGATCTTGCGAGGGTCGCCGTGCAGGAGTCGGTGGGTGAGGTGGCCACCCAAGGGATAGGCGACGTCGAGTCCGCCGTCCGGCCGCCAGTCGGTCAGGCATCCACTCGCGGCGACGCGGTCGAGCATCAGCCCGCCGACCACATGGTGCCCGGACTTCTCGGCTCGGGCGATCACCTCGCCCAGCGGAGCGGGGTACTGCTGGAACTCGTCGGCGTCGGCGATCAGGTGCCAGCCGGGTCCGGCCCGGTGGCGCAGGGCATCTCGGAGCTGGGTGTTGGTGTGCTCGTGCCATGGTCCGGTGCTGGTGCCGGTGGGGATGATGCCCAGTTTTCGGACGGCGGCTTGGAGCTCGTGCCGCCACACGCCGGGGACGTGGTCGGGGAAGTGGAAGGCGATCAGGAATCGCTCGACGCCCAACCACCGGTAGTGGCGGACCCAGGCAACCAGCAAGGACGGCTCGATGGGGCCGACGACGGCGATCAGCGCGGGAGGCGTGGTCAGCATTCAGGACTCCTCGTGCGCAGTCCGGCGAAGGTGTAGGTGAGGAAGGCGGCCTGCTCGGCGGCCGATCGCATCCCCAGCAGGCCAGGGGCGTCGGAGCAGGGGTACGAGGGCGGTCGGCGGATGACCGCGTGCAGGACATCGGCGAGGGTGGCCGGATCGCCGACGGGAAACGTCAGGGCCCATGGCTGGCCGTGAAGGCGGGCGGTGAGGACCGGGTCGTGGTCGGAGATGATCAGGGAAACGCCGAGCCGGGCGGCATCCATCACCAGCCCGGATTCCTTGCTGGTCCCGGGGTGTCGGCTGACGAGGGTGGCGTCGGCGGCGGCGTACACGAGCCGCAGTACGGCTTCGCTTACCGGGCCGGGAACGGTGTGCACGCTCAGGCCGGGCAGGGACCGCCACCGCTGAAGGACGGCTTCGTCGAGCGGGGAGCTCGTGATCACCAGGTGCAGGGGTTCCTTCAGCCGGGCGAGGGCGGCGTCGACGGTGGCGATGTCCTTGTAGGGCCACCAGCCACCGACCAGGCACACCACGGCCTCCGCGGCAGGAATGTCGAACGCGGCCCGGCCGCCATCGCGTTCAGCAGCGGTCAGACGGCGGCCGTCGTCCACCGCGAAGGCGCCCACCACCGCGGGCAGTTGGGTGAAGGCAGCGGTGACCTGATCGGCGACAGCCTGGGTCGGACACACCGCGATCACCTGTTGTTCGCCCCGGCACGCGAGCCGACTGAGCAGCCGCACGACGGCGTCCTCCGTGGTGACCCGCTCGTGGACGAACCGCAGGTGCGGCTGACCGCCCAGGAGAGCTGCGACCCCGTGCAGGGCCTCGCTCGCGGTGAGGATCACCACCGCGTCGGCGCCGGACTCCAGGCGGCGAGCGGTCCGCAGCGCGGACGCCTCGGTCAGGCAGCGGGCGACGAGGGTGATCTGGTGCGGCAATCTGCGCAGGTGGCGGGGCCAGCGGCGCGACCGGAACACGCGCAGTCCAGTGGTGGAGAGCCCGGCCGCCAGTCGGGCGGCGGCCAGCAGGCAAGCCGCCGGGAGCCCGGCCGGTGCCGTCACCAGCCGGGCACCCGCCTCGCGCAGGGCACCTCGCGCCTCACGGGCAATCCCGTGCGGGGCGATGACCAGGCTGCAGGGGCGGGCCTGGGCGAGGGCCGCCAGCGTGTGCTGGTGATGCCCGCCCATGCGGTTCGCGTACGGTTCGATGAGCACGAGGGGGCCGGTCATCCCGAGACCGCCTGGTCCCCGTGGGCCGCGGTAAATCTCTCCCGCAGCCAGGCAGGGTCGTTGAGATGGTCGAACCACTGCGGGGCGCGGGCGGCTTCGCGGGCGAAGGCGACACCCTCCCGGGACCCGGCGGCAGCATAGGCGGCGAACTCACCGCTGTGACTGTTCGTCCATGCGTGAACCCGCTGGTGGGCGTCGCTGTCCGCCATGCCGTACTCGCTGCCGCGTTCCAGCATCGCGCACTCGCGGAATCCGGCCTTCCAGGCGTGGAAGGGGCTCTGATTGAAGCGCGTGACCCCGGCGGTCTGGTCGGCGAACTCGACACGGCCAGGCAGGGCCGCGAGCACGTCAACGGCCGCGCCCATCCCGCGCAGGGCGCTGCGACGGATCAGCTTCAGCCCGCCGTAGCCGTAGGCCAGGCCGTTGACCGGATTGGCAGCCCGCCACACCCGCATGGACACCTCCTCATCGATCGGTTCGACGACGGCCGGGTCGAAGCTCGTGTCGATGGCGAAGTCGCCGTCGGCGAGGAAGAACTGCTCGCGGTCGACGATCTCGGCGCACAGCCGGTAGGCCCGGCGCATCCCGTGCACCCCGTGCAGGCGCTTCACCGTGCCGCCGAGCGTCCGCTGAAGGCGGGAGTGCAGGGCGTCGGCCATCGGTTCGTCGTACGACAGGAAGACCGCGTCGTAGCCGCTCACGACAGGGCCTCCAGGTAGCGGGCGGCGACCAGGGAAGGGGCGAAGTCGGCGGTGGATGCGTGGGCGCGCTTGGCGTGCACGGCGTGGAACTCGTCGTCCGTGGAGAGCCGTTCGGCCAGGGCGACAGCCTCGGCCGGGGTGGTGAAGCACAGCTCGGGGTCGATGTGCTCGGCGAGCCAGCCCAGGCGCGGTGAGATGACCGGCATGCCCATGCCCTGGCAGTCGATCACGCTCATCGACCAGGGGCAGCCGGGCCGGAACGGGGCGATGCCGAAGCGGGCGCCGGCCAGCAGGGCCTTGTAGCGAAGGCGGTCGCCCTGGTCGGAGACGATCTGGACGTGCGGCAGCGCGGCGAGCTTTTCGCGCATCTTCTCGGGGCTGTCGTTCAGGCCCGTGCGCTCGACCCGTCGCTTGCCGAACAGGTCCATCACTCGTAGCCGGACGAGACCGGAGACGACCAGGTCACGGGCGAGGTCCACGAATTGCTTCGTGCCGTAGTGCGCGTACAGCCGGTGGTTGTAGACACCGATCGCCTCCTCGGAGGAGGCGGGTTCGATGGTGGCGGGGTCGCGGACCAGGCGCTCGTCCCGTGGAGCGGGTACGACCCGCAGCTTCTCGCCGAGGTCGACGGTCATACGGGCGGCTGCGGCCGAGGTCCAGGAGGCGGCCGTGGAGGAGTGGACCATCACCCGGTCGCATGCGGCCAGCCCGGCGGCGAACGCGAGCAGGACCGGGCGTCCGAGCCCCGCGTCGTTCAGGGAGGGGTCGAGCAGGAGCTGGCCGCCGCTGGCGAAGGAGAATGGCAGGTAGTGGCAGTACCCGGCCAGCAGCGCGTCCGATCCAGCCTCCAGCAGAGCAGTGCGGATCGCCGGAGCTTCCTCGATCTGGTTGGCCACCACGACGTCCGGCTTCTCTGCCCGGATCAACGCCACCAGCTCGTCGATGTCTGCGGAGAAACGGGCCCTGTACTTGGTCCCCGGCACCTTCGTCCGGTGGAAGCCGCAGCGGGCATCCCCCACCGGGGCTGGGGATACCACGGTCACTTCCGCCCCGGCGTCCGCCAGTGCCGGGGCGATCAGGTCCGCAAAGATCCACCCGGAGTCGGCGGACAGCCGGTCCGGGTTGGAGATGTTCAACAGGTACAGCACGCGCATCGAACGTCGCCTCCTCACATCTGCCCCGGACGGGTCGATCCAGGGCGGTAAGGGAAGGAAAACGGCGACGCGTACCGTGACGGGATGATGAACTGAGATCACTCACGGTTCATTCATGCTCACTGACCATGACACGGGGGCTGCCCATCGATGGACGCGCACGGCAAAGAGATCACCACCGACCAGGCGGCCGAGGGCTTTGCGGCCGAGCTGGCGCGTTGGCGGGAAGTGCGTGGCATGTCCAAGCGGGCATTGGCCCAGGCCATGGGCTTCGACCCGTCCTACGTCAGCCACATGGAGTCCGGCCGCCACAAACCCAGTGAGGAATTCGCCCGGCTCGCCGACGAGGTCCTGAACGCGGGAAAGTCGATCTGGCGCCGCTGGGGCGACTACGAGCGGGCCCGAACGCGAACCATGCGGCCTCCCGCGGCTCCACTCACCCCACTCCTGGCTGAGCAGCCGTACGCGACCGGCTCCGCCCTTGTCGTCGAACATGACGCGGCCCACCTCCAGTACGACGGCCGCGCCTACCGGCTCACCATGCGCAGGCTGCTGCGGAACACCGGCACCGATCCGGTGACCCGCTACCTGATCCGCATCTCCGTCGACCGCTACCCCGGCGACCCCGAGCGGTCCAATGCGCACTACCGGGCCCGTCCGTTGACCTGGGACGAACTCGACCTCACCGCCACCTGTCGAGGCGAGGAGATGCGCTGGCAGGCCAAGCACGACCGCGACGCCTTCAAGGAAGTCTGGCTGCTGTTCAACAACGAACACGGCCGCTTCCCGCTATACCCGGGCGAGTCCGTGTGGATCGAGTACGCCTACACCGTCGGCGACGACAAGTGGGGCAACTGGTTCCAGCGAGCCGTCCGCCTGCCCACCGAACAGCTCGAAGTCCAACTCGCCTTCCCCGCCGCCCTCGACCCCGTCGTGTGGGGCACCGAAACCTCGATGACGGCCGAAGCCGCCCCGCTGCGCACTCCTCCCGTCCGCAGCGACCAAGGCGAGCTACGGCAATTCACCTGGATCACGGCCACACCCGCATTGCATGCTCGATACCGTCTGGAGTGGCGGTTCCGGGCACGGCCCGAACCCGACTCAGAACAAGGGGAGTTCCGCTGATGGACGTCCGGCCCAGCCAACAGATGCGAGACCTCGGCGTCGTCCAACAGGGCGCTGGCATCCTCACCGAACCGGCCCGACCCTTCGATCTGCCCGCCGAGCGCGATGAGGCCGAGCGCATCACCGACGAACTGTTCGCCGCCATGGAACGGATCGGCCAGGTCCACCCTTTCGCCAAGGGCATGGGCATCGCCGCCCCGCAAATCGGCATCGCCCGCGCCGCCGCCGTCGTCCAACCGCCCGGCGACGCCCCCGCCATCATCCTGCTCAACCCCCGCATCACCGCCCGCTCCAAAGAGACGGACGACCAGTACGAAGGCTGCCTGAGCTTCTTCGACGTCCGCGGCCTCGTCCCCCGCCCTCTGAAGGTCACCGTCGAGACCGCGGCCCTGACCGGCGAGACCGTCACCACCGTGTACGAACGCGGCCTCGCCCGCCTGATCCACCACGAAATCGATCACCTCGACGGGCTCCTCTACACCGCTCGCATGAAGGCCGGTGTCGAACCGATCGCGGTGGAGGAATACCGGCAGACGGGGAGAGCCTGGGCATACGAGCATTGACATCGCTCGCACTATTGACCAGTTGTCCCGCCAATTTGAGCAATTTACTCACTGGAACGATAGGTGAACCCTTGATCGTTGAATGGCCCGTTGAAGCCCATATCCGCACTGCCAGTGCTAACGAACGGAAGCACCTTGAATCTCTGGAATCTTGGCTACGACTGGATTCAAACTTCCAGAGGAAGACGAGACTCTCCGGTACCCTCGCTGAAGACGATTTAGGGGCGGCGGTTGAACTACTCGCAGTGGCCATTGGTGGCGGTGGCGTGATTTCGGTTCTCGCAACTTCCTTGAGTGCATGGCTCCAGCAGCCGAGGAAATCCGACATCACATTGAAGGTCACGGGTCCCAGCGGAACGACCGTGGAAATTGATGCCAAGCGCGCTACGCCGCAAGAAGTGAACGAACTGCTCGGTAGGGCGCTTGAGATTGACCAAGAGGCAACCGAATGAGGCTCCCGGACAGCGAAAAATCCCGCATCGTCCTGATCGGCGTATCTCGATACAACTCGACGGACCTCCCCGATGTCCCCGCGATCAAGAACAATGTATTGGCACTCTTTGAAACCTTCACGGACAGATCTGCTGGAATCATCGCCCCGGAAAACTGCACTTCTCTGCTAGGCCCCGAAGATCAGTCTAGTTTCGGAGAAATTCTCACTACTGCGGCAGAGCAAGCGGAAGATCTTCTACTGATTTACTATGCTGGGCACGGACTCCTTAATTATGCTCGACATGAGCTATTTCTATCCACGGTTAACACTTCGCCGGGTTTGAAGCTCCCATTTACTGGAGTGGACTATTCGCATATCCGGGATGCTTGCATGGAAAGCAATGCTAGGAATCGAGTCGTAATCCTGGATTGCTGTTACTCGGGGCGGGCGATTTCTGGCGCGCTGTCCGAGTCCGAATCAGATTCCGTTTTTTTTAGTCAGGTTCAGGTGGCTGGCACTTACGTGCTAGCCGCCTCGCCAGGACATTCGGTCGCAAAGGCTCATCCAGGTGACCGCTTCACGGTCTTCACCGGTGAGCTTCTGCGGGTCCTACGGGAGGGCATCTCGGGGGCGGAGAGTCTCCTGACTCTAAATTCAATCTATAAGCGGCTTCAGTCTGCACTGCGAGCAAGTGGAAATCCAATTCCACAACAGCAGATCACCGAGAATGCGGACGTGATGGCTTTGGCCAGGAACGCCGCTCGCGATCATGGGGTTCGAGATTACAGGCAAGCCCAGATTCTTTCTACCCGACACCTTGATTTTACCCCAAACCCTCTCAGCTTAGGGGCATTTGTCGACGACGACGTGGTAGAAGTTCCCCGCGTTCCTAGGGCGTTGGTGGAACGCGAGAATTTGATCCTCACTAAACCACTTAAATGGGATTACCTGCTGTATGCATCCTCATTGTGGCTCGGGGTGGAGTCTCTCAGTGAAAAGTGGGTGCTGTATGAAGCGGGTCGCTCATCTAGTTCCCGGCGCATGAGCATTGCGCAACTCTGTCACTATGTCGACAACTCTCTAGAAAAGCTCCAAAGGATTACCCACCGAATCGACGAGTGTCTGAGTCCTGATTTGCAAGACAGGGTGTTCGAGAAATCGGCAGATCAGGCCAACCCTGAAGCTATCAAGCGTATGGCGAGCGACCTAGTCGGAGTCTATGAGGATTACATGGACTGGGCAATGGCCATCAGGGGAATTGTTGCACCTCATAAAGCGGCCCGTCTAATCGAAATGGCCGCGCTCATTGCGGACACTCCAGTCCGTGAGGTGAGAACATTCATCCAGCAATACTTCTTTGAGGTCGATGCATTGGGTGCACGTTATGCGACTAGTGAGGCTGCGTCAATTAACGTTAGCCTAACGCTTAAAATCACTCTTAACCAAGAGGTGCTCGACGATTTTCTAGAGGAGCGAAGAAAGTTGATCTAAGCGCTGTCCCGTAATGGCTGGTCAGGGGTGAGATGATCTTGCCGTGACTGGTGTGATCACGGCGTCGGAGCCCTCCTGGATAGCCCCGTTCACCGGGCTGAGCCCTCGGCAGTTCGGCAAGTTGGTCACCGCGCTGCGGCGCGAGGGTGCCGACCCGGTCCGCAAGGGCCGGCCGTGGAGCCTGTCGTTGGAGGACCGGGTCCTGCTGGTCGCCGCGTATTGGCGCACGAATCTCACCCTGCGCCAACTGGCTCCGTTGTTCGGGGTGTCGAAGTCTGCGGCCGACCGGATCGTCAACCACCTCGGCCCGTCGGTCGCGCTCCAGCCCCGCAGACGGTTCCGCAAGGACACCGTGCTGATCGTGGACGGCACACTGGTCCCCACCCGCGACCACACCATCGCCGAGCAGTCGAAGAACTACCGGTACTCCACCAACCACCAGGTCGTCATCGACGCCGACTCCCGGCTCGTCGTCGCCGTCGGCCGGCCGCTGCCCGGCAATCGCAACGACTGCAAGGCGTGGGAACTGTCCGGTGCGAAGAACGCCGTAGGCAGGACCACGGTGATCGCGGACGGCGGCTACCGCGGCACCGGCCTGGTCATCCCGCACCGCCGCGAACGCGGCCAGGCCGAACTCCCGGACTGGAAAGAGGAGCACAACCGCTCGCACCGCAAGGTCCGCGCCCGCGTTGAGCACGCCTTCGCCCGTATGAAGATCTGGAAGATCCTCCGCGACTGCCGTCTGAAAGGCGACGGCGTTCACCACGCCATGCTCGGCATCGCCCGCCTGCACAACCTCGCGCTGGCTGGATGAGGGGCAGTGGCGCTGGTCAACCGGCATGCCGTAGATCATTTACGGGACAACGCTTAGCTCTTTTGTGTCACGTGTATCGGTGGGGCAATCCGCCACCGCCTGCTGCCTTCATGTTCGCAACTATTGGCTGCTGCTGGGGGCTGCTGATGTCAGGCCGTCAGAGCTGGCTCGCTGTCTGTACTGCACTGAGTCGAGAGGAGCCTTGGGCTGCCCGCGCTGCCCTCTCCGACCGGAACTCCTTAGCGGCTCGGCGACTTCCCTCATCATGCGCCGGTTCGCTTCGCGCGCTTCGATGACCCCTTCCGGGTCGTGTCCAGGCGAATGATCACCGTGGCGATTACACACTGCAGCGCGTAGGGCCACGGCTCGCCAACGACATTCGGATCGTCAATTGAGGCGTTGTGCTGTAGCTCCGGGCTGAGGCGGTTGATCAGTTTGATCTCATGTGAGGCCAATCGGCTGCCGAGCAAGCGTCACTCGCGACTCACCGGTACGCCCCGTTGCGAGGACGCAAAGAAGGCTGCCGCCGCACACTGAGCCTGGACAGCAGCGAGGGCCGCTACCTCGGCTATGAGGTAGCGGCCCTCGCTGGCGTCTCTGGCATCAAGTCAGTGAATCGTTCGGGCGGTGCACACTCGGTGCACAAGGGGGTGGAGAGCCAGCGGTAACAGCGAGAACTACTGAGAAGAGTTTTCGCAAGTCACAGCCTGTTCCTGGAGCCTTCGCTCAGGTCGCCCGACCCTGATCTTTAGACGTCGAAGTAGAGCTCGAACTCGTGCGGGTGCGGGCGCAGCTGCAGCGGAGCGATCTCGTTGGTGCGCTTGTACTCGATCCACGTCTCGATCAGGTCGGAGGTGAAGACACCGCCCTGGAGGAGGAACTCGTGGTCGGCCTCGAGGGCGTCGAGGACGGCCGGGAGGGAGGTCGGGACCTGGGGGACGCCCGCGTGCTCCTCGGGGGCGAGCTCGTAGAGGTCCTTGTCGATCGGCTCCGGCGGCTCGATCTTGTTCTTGATGCCGTCCAGGCCCGCGAGCAGGAGCGCGGCGAAGGCCAGGTACGGGTTGCCGGAGGAGTCCGGGGCGCGGAACTCGACGCGCTTGGCCTTCGGGTTGGAGCCCGTGATCGGGATACGCATCGCGGCCGAGCGGTTACGCTGCGAGTACACCATGTTGACCGGCGCCTCGAAGCCCGGGACCAGGCGGTGGTAGGAGTTCACCGTCGGGTTGGTGAAGGCCAGCAGCGACGGGGCGTGCTTGAGGATGCCGCCGATGTAGTAGCGGGCGGTGTCCGAGAGGCCCGCGTAGCCCTGCTCGTCGTAGAAGAGCGGGACGCCGCCCTGCCACAGCGACGAGTGGACGTGCATGCCCGAGCCGTTGTCGCCGAAGATCGGCTTCGGCATGAAGGTCGCGGTCTTGCCGTTCTTCCACGCCACGTTCTTGACGATGTACTTGAACAGCATCAGGTCGTCGGCCGCGGCCAGCAGCGTGTTGTACTTGTAGTTGATCTCGGCCTGGCCGGCGGTGCCCACCTCGTGGTGCTGGCGCTCGACCTGGAGGCCGGCCTTGTCCAGCTCCAGGCTGATCTCGGCGCGCAGGTCGGCGAAGTGGTCGACCGGCGGGGTGGGGAAGTAACCGCCCTTGTAGCGGACCTTGTAACCGCGGTTGCCCTCCAGCGCACCGGTGTTCCAGGCGCCCGCCTCGGAGTCGATGTGGTAGAAGGCCTCGTTCGCCTTGGTCTCGAAGCGCACGCTGTCGAAGACGTAGAACTCGGCCTCGGGGCCGAAGAACGCGGTGTCCGCGATGCCGGTGGAGGCGAGGTAGGCCTCGGCCTTCTTGGCGATGTTGCGCGGGTCGCGGCTGTACTGCTCGCCCGTGATCGGGTCGTGGATAAAGAAGTTGATGTTGAGCGTCTTGTCACGGCGGAAGGGGTCGATACGGGCCGTCGACAGGTCCGCACGCAGCGCCATGTCCGACTCGTGGATCGCCTGGAAGCCGCGGATCGACGAACCGTCGAAGGCCAGCTCTTCGTTCGGGTCGAACGCCTGCGCCGGTACGGTGAAGTGCTGCATGACGCCGGGAAGGTCACAGAATCGGACGTCGACGAACTTGACGTCCTCGTCCGAGATGTACTTCCGAGCGTCGTCGGCGTTCTGGAACATCCAACTCCTCCTAGCCCGGCCGCGGGGGGACGGGGGTTCGTTCGGTCGCGCGGTCGCACGTGGATGGCGCGCTGCCGCCGACGATAAGCAGGCGGGATTTCCCGGGCATGACCCATTTGTTTCACCCAGGTTAACCGGGTCAGGGGTGGTTACGGGCGTATGCGGGAGGCCGCAGTAACGTATGGCGGGTGGACAAGAGGCAAGCAATCGGATCGTGGCTTTCCGGCCCCCGCGCGGCCGCCGAGGAGATGGGCGTCGACCTGGGCTACCGCGGCCAGGGCCTGGGACTGCCCGAGAGCGGACCGGGCGCGATCGCACCGCTCGGACGCCGCTTCGGGGCGATCTTCATCGACTGGGCCCTGTGCGTGCTCGTCTCGTACGCGCTCCTGTCCGGCCGTAATCCGCAGGCCGCGGGGAACTGGGCGCTGCTCGTCTTCCTCGTGCTCAGCCTGCTGACCGTGGGCACCGTCGGCGCGACCCCCGGCAAGCTGCTGCTCAAGCTGCGGGTGGTCGGCGAGGGCGGGGCGCGGCTCAGCCTGCCGCGGGCCGTGCTGCGCAGCGTGCTGCTGCTGCTCGTCATCCCCGCGGTCGTCTTCGACCGCGACTCCCGCGGGCTGCACGACCGGCTCTCCCGGGCCGTTCAGATCCGCGTCTGAGCCGTCACCTGATCGTTGTACTGATCGCGGCGCTGATTGCATACGAAAGGCGGCCTGGGACTTGTCGTCCCGGGCCGCCTTCATCACGTGGAGTCTCGGCGTACGGCCGCTCAGCGGCCCTTCGGCATGCGCATGCCCTTGGGCATCGGGCCCTTCGGGATCGGCATGTTGCTCATGAGGTCGCCCAGCGCCCGCAGCCGCTCGTTCACGACCGTCACCTGCGCGCCCGGCAGCACCCGCGGCAGCTTCAGCAGCGTGGTGCGAAGCTTCTTGATCTCCACCTGGCCCTCGCCGGAGCCGGTGATCACGTCGTGGACCGGGACGTCCGACACGATGCGGGCCATGCGCTTCTTCTCGGCGGCCAGCATGCCCTTGAGCCGGTTCGGGTTGCCCTCGCCGACGAGCACGATGCCCGCCTTGCCGACGGCCCGGTGGACGACGTCCTGGTTGCGGTTCATCGCCACCGCCGGGGTCACCGACCAGCCGCGTCCCACGTTGTCCAGAACGGCGGCGGCCGCGCCCGGCTGGCCTTCCATCTGACCGAAGGCCGCCCGCTCGGCGCGGCGGCCGAAAATGATCGCCATCGCGAGGAAGGCCAGGACGAAGCCCAGGATGCCCAGGAAGACGGGATGGCCGATGAGGAAGCCGATGGCGAGGAGGACACCGAAGGTGATGATCCCCACGCCGGCGACCACAAGGCCGACCTTCGAGTCGACCCGTTTGGTCATCTTGTAGGTCTGGGCGATCTGCTTCAGTCGCCCGGGGTTCTCGGATGTTTCCTTCCGCGCCATAAGGCGAAGTTTACGTGGCCTGGGAAGCCCCGGTGGACACGGCCTCCATTACATGCTGGGCTTCGGTCCGGTCTTTGGCGCGGCGGCGGTCCTCCAGGACCGCGGTCCAGGCGTTACGCCGGGCTGTGCGCTGGCCGCCGCGCAGCAGCAATCCCTCCAGGGCGAGCAGCGCGTCGGTCACGGACGGGCGTACGGGCGCAGCCGGCATGGGGACCTCTCGGGAGCGGCGGAGCGGTGGATTATCACGAAGCGCGCGACTATGAGCGGTGCGTGGTTTCATCGTTACTCAATGGTGTTACCAGCGTGTGACCGGTCGGTCAAACACCGGTGAAGCCTTGGATGCGGTGTTCGTGGTGGCTGTGACCTGCGGTTTTGTCAGGTACGCGGAGTGGGTGGTGTGCCCGTACTCACACAGCGTGTTGCTCACACTGACCGGATACCGCGACCGAATGTGCCCGTCCGCGAGCGAACGGCGGCGCGAACCGCCCGGGTTCGCGCCGCCGTTGTCGCCGTGGTTGTCGGTTGGGCTTCACACCGCCTGCGCCGCGATCTCCCGCTGCTCGACGGCCTGCTGGTACAGCCGCCCCGCGCGGTAGGACGAACGGACGAGGGGGCCGGACATGACACCGGCGTAGCCGATCTCGTCCGCCTCCTCCTTCAGCTCCACGAACTCGTGCGGCTTGACCCAGCGCTCCACCGGGTGGTGCCGGGCGGAGGGGCGCAGGTACTGGGTAATGGTGATCAGCTCGCAGCCCGCGTCGTACAGGTCCTGGAGCGCCTGGCTGACCTCCTCGCGGGTCTCGCCCATGCCCAGGATCAGGTTGGACTTGGTGACCAGACCGTCCTCGCGGGCCTTGGTGATGACCTCCAGCGAGCGCTCGTAGCGGAAGCCGGGGCGGATGCGCTTGAAGATCCGCGGGACCGTCTCGACGTTGTGCGCGAGCACCTCGGGGCGGGAGGAGAAGACCTCGGCGAGCTGGTCGGGCTCCGCGTTGAAGTCCGGGATCAGCAGCTCGACGCCGGTGTCCGGCATGAGCGAGTGGATCTGCCGTACGGTCTCGGCGTACAGCCAGGCGCCGCCGTCGTCCAGGTCGTCGCGGGCGACGCCGGTGATCGTGGCGTACCGCAGCTCCATCGTCCGTACGGATTCGGCCACCCGGCGCGGCTCGTCGCGGTCCAGCGGCTGCGGCTTGCCGGTGTCGATCTGGCAGAAGTCACAGCGCCGGGTGCACTGGTCGCCGCCGATGAGGAACGTGGCCTCGCGGTCCTCCCAGCATTCGAAGATGTTCGGACAGCCCGCCTCCTGGCACACCGTGTGCAGGCCTTCCCGCTTCACCAGGCCATGCAGCTCGGTGTACTCGGGGCCCATCTTCGCCCGGGTTTTGATCCATTCGGGCTTGCGCTCGATGGGGGTCTGGCTGTTCCGGACCTCCAGACGCAGCATCTTGCGTCCGTCGGGTGCGACTGCGGACACGTCCGGCACTCCTCTTTGCTTGGCGAGTCTGGGTGGCGCGGCTTTCGAATCGTCGGCGGTCACCAGGGTACGCCCGTCATTCGTACGGATTTACGTCCAGGGCAACCGTGAGCTCGGGGGCCGCATTCCCCTGGGCCCTGTGCAGCTGGGCCCTATACGGCGCGGGGCAGCAGGACGGAGGACTCCACGACCGCCCGCAGATGCTTCTCGATCACCGGGATCACCTCGGCGACCGTCACGTCCCGGCCCAGCTCGGCCGAGAGCGACGTCACTCCCGCGTCCCGGATGCCGCACGGCACGATCCGGTCGTACGAGGTGTTGTCCGGATCGCAGTTGAACGAGAAGCCGTGCATGGTCACGCCCTTGGCGACGCGTACGCCGATCGCGCCCAGCTTGCGGTCCTCGCGGCGCTGTCCGGCGTTGGACGGGGCGTACTCCGGGCCGTTCAGCCGCGGGTCGAACTCCTCGTCCTCCACCCGTGGGTCGAACTCCAGCGTCAGCCCGCCGAGCGGGGGCCGCTGGTCCACCGGGTCGCCCAGCACCCACACCCCGCTGCGGCCCTCCACGCGAGTGGCCTCCACGCCGAGATCGGCGCAGGTCAGGAGCATGGCATCCTCCAGCCGCCGGACATGCGCGACGACGTCCACCGGGCGCGGCAGCTTGAGGATCGGATAGCCGACCAGCTGGCCGGGGCCATGCCAGGTGATCTTGCCGCCGCGGTCCACGTCCACCACCGGGGTGCCGTCGAGGGGGCGCTCGTTGTCGGCCGTGCGCCGCCCCGCCGTGTAGACGGCCTGGTGCTCGAGCAGCAGACAGGTGTCCGGGATCTCGTCCGCGAAGCGGGCCGCGTGCACCCGGCGCTGCTCCTGCCACGCCTCCTGGTAGTCGACGGCGTCCGCCCCGAACCCCAGATGGACGTAGCGCAGTCGCGTCTGCGCAGCGGGGGTCGTCCCCGGGGACGTTGCGGTCACGGCAAGCTCCTTTTCGGACCTCGTAACAGTGGGCGGTGCCTCCGCCACTGTACGACCGCGCGCTTGGGGTCCCCTATCCGGCTCGTTCTCACACGATCGGATGAAAGGAGTCCGACGAGCGCGATCAGCCCGCTACAGCCAGTTAAATTCACGCCGTTCCACAGAGCGAATCAGGGAGACCGGCAGGCTGATGACGGAACGACCCCCCCAGCGCATCCCCAATCGTCAGCTCGCCGCGCTGATTTCCGAGGCGGGTTTCTCCAATGCCGGGCTCGCCCGGCGGGTGGACCAGCTCGGGATCGAGCACGGCCTGGACCTGCGGTACGACAAGACGTCGGTGACCCGCTGGCTGCGCGGCCAGCAGCCGCGCGGCACCACCCCCGCGCTGATCGCGGAGGTGTTCACCCGGCGGCTGGGCCGTCGGCTGACCGCCCAGGATCTCGGGCTGGACGCCTGTGCACCGGTCTACGCGGGGCTGGAGTTCGCCGCCACCCCGCAGGAGGCGGTGGACATCGTCAGCGGGCTGTGGCGGAAGGACTCCGGCAGCCATGCGGAGCTGCGGAAGATCGCCTTCACCCCGGCCGGGCTCGTGGTGCCCAGCCGCGACTGGCTGATCGGCCGCCCCGACGACCGGGTCGCCCGCGGCGAGCCCCCGGCGGTCGGTGCGGTCGGTGGCCCGACCGTCCCGGCCCAGGGCGGCCGGGGCGCCGCCGTGGGGCGGGTGGCCGCCGTCGGGGCGGCCTCCGTCGGTGCCCCCTCCGCGGGGGCGGCCCCCGGCGGCCGGGCGCCGGTGCCCCGGCAGCGGCAAGTGGATCGGGTCCAGCGCGGGCCCGGCCACCGGGTGACCCCGGGCGACATCGCGGCGCTGCGCTCGGTCAGCGAGCTGTTCCGGACGCTGGACCAGACGTACGGCGGCGGCCACGCCCGGCAGGCCCTGGTGCGCTACCTGGAGCACGAGGGCGAGCCGATGCTGCGCGGCACCTACGGCGAGACGACGGGGCGGCGGCTGTTCGGCGCCGTCGCGGACCTGACCCGGCTGGCCGGGTGGACGTCGTACGACATCGCCGCGCACGGCCTGGCCCAGCGGTATTTCGTCCAGGCGCTGCGGCTCGCCCAGGCCGCCGGGGACCGGCCGTACGGCAGCTATGTGCTGGTGACCATGAGCCGTCAGGCCGTCTACCTGGGCCACGGCCGGGAGGCCGTCCAGCTCGCCAGGGTGGCCCAGCAGGGCGTGGGCGGCGGCGCCCCGCCGGTGCTCCAGTCCCTGCTGCACGCGGTCGAGGCGCGCGGGCACGCGGTGCTGGGCGAGGTACGGGCCAGCACCGCGTCGCTCGCCCGCGCCGAGCGGGCGCTGGAGACGTCGCGGCCGGGCGACGACGTGCCGCACTGGGCGCGGACCTTCGACGAGGCGCAGCTGGCCGACGAGTTCGGCCACTGCCACCGGGACCTCCAGCAGTACCGGGCCGCGGCCCAGCACGCGGAGCGCTCCCTGCGGCTGCGCGGCGCCGGGTTCGCCCGCAGCCGCCTCTTCAGCCGGGTGGTGCTGGCGACGGCCCGGCTGGGCCTGGGCGAGCTGGAGCAGGCGTGCACGCTGGGCGCGGAGGCGGCGCAGCAGGCCTCCGAGATGCGGTCGGCGCGGGCGCTGGACTACGTACGCGACTTCGAACGCCGCCTGGAGCCATACCGCGACGCCGCCCCGGTCCGCGGCTACCGCGAACGGGTCGCCGCCTTGGGGTAGGGGCCGGGTTGGGGTGGGTCAGGTTGGGTTTACGCCGAACGTTTGTGTGAGGCCCTTTGCTCCCGCCTCTGTTACGTCGATCGCTCGGCGGCGTGGGCCTCGGCGAATCCAGTCCAGGTCGAAGAGGCGGTCGGTGATCGCGGCGCCGAGGGCGCCTGCCAGGTGGTGGCGCTGTTCGGTCCAGTCCACGCAGTAGCGGATCAGCGGGCGGCGGCCGTGGAGGCGGTCCGTGTCCACGCCGAACGCGGCCAGCTCGGACCGTCCCCGGTCGGTCAGTCGGTACGGGGTGTCGTTGCCGGGGGCGGACAGCCGGTCGCGTTCGGCCGTCTCCGGGTGGTGGCGGCCGTCGCCGCCGGTCAGCACGCCGCGTTCCAGCAGGGCGGCCATCAGCGCCACGCCCAGGCCACCCGCGACGTGGTCGTAGCAGGTGCGGGCCCGGCGCAGGGCGTGGGCGTGTCCGGCCGCGCGCAGCGAGGTGACGGGCAGCGGCGGTGCGATCCTGGCCAGCGCCTCGATGGCCTCGCCGACGGCGGGGCCGGTCAGCCGGTAGTAGCGGTGCCGCCCCTGCTGTTCGACGCGGACGACACCGGCCTCCAGCAGCTTCGCCAGATGCCCGCTCACCGTGGAGGCGCTCACCCCCGCCTCGGTGGCCAGCACGCTCGCGGGCAGCGCCCGCCCCTCCGCCAGCGCCAGCAGGACGCGGGCGCGGGAGGCGTCCGCGAGGGCGGTGGCAGCGCGGGCGATGTCCGCGTCGCGGGCGGGAGAGGTGGGCGAGAGGGCCATGAGCCCAGCGTAGGACGCGGTCGTTTCGGTGCCCGGCGAAGTGTGGGGGAGCGGGTCAGTGCGCCGCCGCGAACATCTCCTCCGCCTCGGCGATCGACCGGGCCAGGGTCTCGGGTTCCGGGCGGAGGCCGGTGGTGATCGTGTCGAGGTCGCGGAGGCCCGCCCGCCGTAGGAGGCGTTTTTCGTTGGTGACCCACTCGCCGCGTGCCGCCAGCACCGCGTGGGCGGTCTGCATGGCGGCGGTGGCCAGCGCGCCCGCGACCTCCGTGGCCTGGCCGTGCCGGACGTACGAGCCCTTGGCGTACGCGAGCGTCAGGGCGGCCCGGTCGCGCCAGAACGGGGGAGCCGCCGCGCGCAGCGCCTCCGGGTAGGCGGGGCGGGGCAGGGCGCCGCGGAGTACCTGATTGATGGCGAGTTCGGCGACGAGCAGATAGCTGGGGATGCCCGCGAGGTGGAAGAGGAGCGGTTCCCAGTGGAAGCGGCCCTGCCGGGCCTCGGCGAGTTCGTGGTCGACGACGTCGAGGTCGCGGTAATGGACGTCGACGTGGCGGCCGTCGATCGTGAGCCAGGCGCCGCCGTTGAAGACGCCGCCGCCCCAGCCGCCGATCTCGGAGACCTCGCCCTCCCAGCCGACCGCCCGCAGATCGGCCGGGTCGAAGCCGCCCCGGTAGTAGAGGGCCAGGTCCCAGTCGCTGTCCGGGGTGTGGGTCCGCTGGGCGCGCGAACCGCCGAGGGTGACGGCGTGCACGGCGGGCAGGGCGGCGAGCCGGTCGGCGGCCTGGTCGAGGAATGGGTCGGGGAATGGGGCGAGGGGAGTTTCGTCGGTCATGAGGGTCCGATTGTGCGCAGTGCCCGCCGTGCGCTCAAGCGGCTTTCGTTCGGCAACGCCCGGGCCCGCGGTCAGGCCGCCGCCACGGGGACGGCGGGGGTGTCGGAGCCGGGGGTGGCGCCGAAGTCCTGGAGCACCGCCCGGGCGGCGCGGCGGCCGGAGACGAGGGCGCCCTGCACGGTGCTGGCGTCGCGGTGGTCGCCGCATACGTACAGGCCGGACAGCAGCCGCACCGGGCGCCGCAGGTCGTGGGGTGCGGGCATGGCGGGTACCGCGTGCGGGTCGTGGTGGGCGGCCAGCAGCTCCCAGTCGGCGGTGGAGGTGCCGTAGACCGCGGCGAGCTGGGCCCTGGCCTGCCGGTCGAGTTCGGCGGCCGGGAGGCCTGCGGCGGTGCCCAGCACGGTGGAGGTGATCAGCACCCGGCCGCCCGGCGCGCGCGAGGGGTCGACCTCGCTCGCGACCGTGGTGTGGGCGACGGGGCCCTGGCCGCCCGCGGCGAGGATCAGCGCGGGTTCGCGCAGGGGCGGCTGGTCGGCGGTGTGGTGCAGCACGGTGACCGGGTGGAAGGCGGGCAGCCGCAGCCCGGGGAGCAGCTCGGCGGCGTCGTGCGCCCCGGTGGCCACCAGCACCGCGCGGCAGCGGATCTCGCCGTGTCCGGCGGTGGTCACGGCGGTGGTGGCGGCCGAGGTGGCCCGTACGCCGGTGCGGACGGTCCCCGGCGGCAGGGCCGCGGCCAGCAGCTCGGGGACGGTGGCGGCGCCGCCCGCCGGAAGGCACAGCCTGCCGCGGGCGTAGCCGCGCAGCACCAGGTCGGCGCAGCGGCTGGACGTGTTCAGGCCCGGATCGCTCAGCAGCGAGACGAGGAGCGGGCGCAGCACGCTCTCGACGGTACGAGCGGGAAGGCCCCGCCCCGCCAGGGTCTCGTGGACCGGCCGGTCGGGGCGGGCGAGGAGGCGGTCCGCGGGCAGGGCGGCGAGCCTGCCGAGCGCGGCACCGAGTCGGGCCTGATCGAGTCCGCCGCCCAGAGGCGCGCGGGCAGCGCTTGCGAGGGCGCGCGCCGTGGTGAGTGCGCCCCTTGTGCTCCGGGCGCCGCGGGGGGTGCCGATCCGCTGCGTACGGCCGTCGCTGTGCACCAGCACTCCCTGCGAGAAGGGGCGCAGGGCGAGGGCGTCGAGTCCCGGGGTGTGCCGCAGTTCGGGGAAGGAGGTGTTCACCAGCTGTCCGGTGCGGTCCAGCCGGAAGCCGTCGACCGTATCGGTGGTCATGCGTCCGCCGACCCGGGGCGCGGCCTCCAGGACCGTGACCTCCATCCCCGCGCCGGTCAGCGACTGGGCGGCGGCCAGCCCCGCGAGTCCGGCTCCCACGATGACGACGTCCGTGCGGTGCGCGCTGGTGAGCACGTTCCCTCCCCGGGGTCGGGATGGAGCGGATCGGAACGGTCACGACGGTAGGGGCAAAAACGGTCGATGACAGACGCGCATCGACCGAGCACGGGCGCACAACGGTCGCACGCCGATCGGGTAATGACCTGGCAACGGCCCGTCGAGGGACCGGCGAAGGTTTGTAGACGACCCGTCAGCGCCCCGTCAGCACCCCGCCGACGAACCCTCAGCGCACTCAGTGTCGTCAGTGTCGTCGGTCCGCCGCCGCCTTCAGCGCCTCGTCGACATGCGGGTGGGCGAAGGAGAAGCCCGAGTCCAGGAGCTTGCGGGGGAGGGCCCGCACACTGCCGAGGATGTCGGTGGACATCTCGCCCAGGGCGATCCGCAGGGCCGGGGCGGGCACATGGAGGAGCGTCGGGCGGCGCAGCACCCGGCCCATGGCCTCGGTCATCTCACGGTTGGTCACGGGGGAGGGGCTGGTGAGGTTGACGGGGCCGCTGAGGTCCGCCGTGTCGAGGATGTGGCGCAGCGCGGCGATGTGGTCGTGCAGGGCGATGAAGCTCCAGTACTGCCGACCGTTGCCCATCCGTCCGCCGAGGCCCGCCTTGAACAGCGGGAAGAGGCGGCCCCACGCGCCGCCCTCGGGCGCGATCACCAGACCGCTGCGGAGGAAGACCGTGCGGACGTCCGCCTCCTGCGCCGCGGCGGTCGCCTCCTCCCAGTCCTGGCAGAGGTCCGGGAGGAAACCGTGCCCAGGGGGCGCGCTCTCATCCACCGCGCGCTCCCCCGTGTCTCCGTAGAACCCCACCGCGCTTCCACTCACCAGCACCCGGGGCGGAGTGTCCAGGGAGGCCACGGCCTCGGCGATGGCGGCCGTGCCCAGCACCCGGCTGTCCCGCAGCTCCTTCTTGTACGCGGCGGTCCAGCGGTGCTCGGCGATGCCCGCGCCCGCGAGGTGGACGACGGCCTCACAGCCCGTCAGCCCGGCGGTGTCGACCCACTGCCGGTGCGGGTCCCACTCGACTTCCGCCTCCTCGCGGGGAGTTCGCCGCACCAGACGCACGACCTGGTGGCCGTCCCGGCGCAGTGAGTGGACGAGGGCCGTGCCGATGAGCCCGGTGGAACCGGTGACCGCGATGCGCATGGGCCCATCCTGCCCCCGATCTTCCGGGGGATGTCGGACGTGCTTTACGGGGGATGTCGGACCCGGGGGGTGCGTGGCAGAGTGACCGCATGTCCGAGCCCTCCGCCCCGCCTCAGCCGTCCGCCCTGCCCGGACCGTTCATCCGGCGCGCGGTGCTCGACGACGAGCAGGCGCTGGTATCGCTGGAGCGCCGCACCTGGTCCACGCTGCACTCCGTACAGCCGGCTCCGGAGCCGCCGTACGACGCCTTCTTCACCCACCGCAACCGCCCCGTCCACGTCATGGTGGCCGAGCTGGACGGGCGCACGGTCGGCTTCCTGCGGCTCGTCCCGCCGACGCAGCTGGCCTGCAACGCGCACGTCCGCCAGATACAGGGGCTCGCCGTGGACCCGGTGGGGCGCGGCCGGGGCGTCGCGCGGGCGCTGCTGAGCGCGGCGTACGAGGATGCGCTGCGGCAGGGCGCGGGCCGGATCACCCTGCGGGTGCTCGGCCACAACCTCCCGGCGCGGCGGCTCTACGAGTCGGAGGGGTTCGTGGTGGAGGGCGTCCTGCCGGGGGAGTTCCTGCTGGACGGCGTGTACGTGGACGATGTGCTGATGGGACGCCCTCTCACAGGCTGAGCCACTGAGCCCACGCAGGCCGAGCCCTCACCGGCAGCGCCCCGCACCGCTCTCCCCGCACCCCCGCGCACACCGCGACCCGGCGCCCGGGTCAGTCGCGGAAGCGCTCCCAGAGCCGGGGGTACCGCTCCGCCAGCGCCCCGTCGTTCTCGAGGTCGACCGTCGCGCCGATCGGCTCGTCCGTCCGCGCCGGAAGCCCCAGCTCCGGCAGCACCAGGCCGGTGAGCTGCTCGTACGCCTCGTCCGCCGCGAACCCCAGGTCCTCGCAGTCGCCGTCCACCTGCTCGTCGAAGTCGTCGAGCAGCTCGGCCAGGGCGTCCGGATCGTGCAGCGCGCCCTCGAAGACGTCCCGGCCCTGGCCGATCAGCCAGTAGCGGAACGCCTCGAAGGCGTCATCGCTGACACCGCCCAGCAACACCCACGCGGCGCCCCACAGATCCCAGCGGTAGGCCCGGTTGGCGCGGGCCTCGAAGTGCCGGGCGAAGTCCAGCACGGAGTCCGGGTCGAGCCGCATCAGCTGCTCGACGAGCAGGTCGGACTGGTCCTCGGGGTCGCCCTCGGCGGCCTCCCGAGCGCTGTCGACCAGCCCCCAGAACTCCGTCTCGTCCATCATCACGGGACCAGCATCGGCCCTCGGGCCCACCCCCGCACGCCGAGCGCCCCAGATGCGGCCCTCTTGTTATATGGGACAGAGGATGTCGGGTTTCCTTGCGATCGTCGAACGCGGCACTGAGGACGGCTCCACGGAGAGGACATACATACGTGAGCACACAGGGCACGCGGGACGAGGCACAGCGGCCACTGGCGGGCAAGGTGGCGCTCGTCGCGGGGGCGACGCGCGGCGCGGGCCGCGCGATGGCCGTCGAGCTGGGCGCGGCGGGCGCCACCGTCTACGCGACGGGACGCACCACCCGGGACCGGATCAGCGAGGTCGGGCGGGCGACGGAGACCATCGAGGAAACCGCGGAACTGATCACGGCGGCGGGCGGGACGGGCATCGCGGTGCCGACCGACCACCTGGAGCCGGAGCAGGTACGGGCGCTGATCGAGCGCGTCGACCGTGAGCAGGGGCGGCTGGACGTCCTGGTCAACGATGTCTGGGGCGGCGAGCACCTGATCGCGTTCGGCAAGAAGTCCTGGGAGAACGACCTGGCCGGGGGGCTGCGGATGCTCCGGCTCGGCGTCGAGACCCACCTGATCACCAGCTATTACGCGCTGCCGCTGCTGATCCGGAACCCGGGCGGCCTGGTGATCGAGGTGACCGACGGCAACGCGGAGTTCAACAAGACCTACCGGGAGAACCTCTTCTACGACCTCGCCAAGAACGCCCCCATCCGCACCGCCTTCGGGCTCGCGGAGGAGCTGAGGGAGTTCGACGGCACGGCGGTGTGCGTCTCCCCGGGCTTCCTGCGCTCCGAACAGATGCTGGACCACTTCGGGGTCACCGAGGCGAACTGGCGGGACGCGGTCGAGCGGGAGCCGCACTTCGCCATCGCCGAGTCCCCGCACTTCATCGGGCGCGCCGTCGCCGCGCTCGCCGCCGACCCGGAGCGGGCGCGCTGGAACGGCAAGTCCGTCTTCAGCGGGGAGCTGGCCAAGGTCTACGGCTGCACCGACCTCGACGGCTCCCGGCCGGACGCCTTCGGGTACTTCCGTGACGTCGTCTTCGGCGGCGAGGAGGGCACCGCCGCCGACTACCGGTAGCCAGTAGCTAGGTGTAGAGGTCCGTCATGCGCCGCGCCGCCGCCGCGAACCGCTCCCGCAGTTCCGGCGGCGACAGCACCTCCGCCTCCGGGCCGAGGGCGAGGAGCTGGGCGTACGCCACCTCGGCCGACTCCACGGGCAGGGTGACGGTGACCCGCCCTTCCCCGTCCGGCTCCCCGGCCGACCGCACGGCCTCCTCGCCCGCCGTGCGGTCCGTGACGTACGGCAGGGTGCGGGCGCCGTCCGGGGTGAGGCGCACGGTGATCTTCTCGCGGAGGATCGAGCGGGCGAACTGCGCCGCCCGCTCCTCCCAGAAGGCGGGCAGGTCGAACGTTTCATCACGCCGGAAACGGCCCTCGCCGGGCGTGGGCCCGACCGTGGCGAGCCGGTCCACCCGGTAGACCCGGAAGTCGCCCTGGGAGCCTCCGGAGCCACCGGAGCCTCCGGAGGCAGCGGCGCGGGCCGCCAGGTACCAGACGCCCGCCTTGAGGACGAGCCCGTACGGCTCCAGCTCGCGGTCCACCTCCGTGTCCCGGCGGCGGTAGCGCACCGCGAGCCGCCGGTCGTCCCACACCGCGTCGGCGACGTCCGGCAGCAGGGTCGGCGTCTGCGGCTCCTGCCACCACCCCGGGGCGTCGAGGTGGAAGCGCTGGGCCACCGTGCGGGAGGCGTCGCGCAGCTCGGGCAGGAGCGCGGCGGACACCTTCAGCCGGGCGGCGGAGGCGGCGTCGGCGAGCCCCATCTCGCGCAGCGCGGACGGCACCCCGGAGAGGAACAGCGCCTCGGCCTCGGTGCGGCCGAGGCCGGTCAGCCGGGTGCGGTAGCCGCCGATGAGCCGGTAGCCACCGGCCCGGCCGCGGTCCGCGTAGACCGGGACCCCGGCCTCGGAGAGCGCAGCGGCGTCCCGCGTCACCGTGCGCTCCGAAACCTCCAGCTCACGCGCCAGCTCGGCCCCCGTCATCGAGGGCCGAGCCTGGAGCAGAAGCACCATCTTGATCAGCCGCGCGGCACGCACCGCCCCATCATGCCGTGCCGCACGTGCCGCAGGAGGTTTTGCCCCCCACCCGGGGAAGAAGGCACCGGACGGGGGGCGGCAGTGGGGCCTCAGAGGCCGTAGCGCTGAGCGGCTTCCTTGGGCGCCGTGGCCTTGACCGAGCCCTGCTTGGCGAGCCGGGCCAGCGCGTTGACCACGATCGACGGGACGTCCACCCCGAAGTGGCGGCGGGCCGCGTCGCGGGTGTCGGAGAGACCGAAGCCGTCGGTGCCGAGCGAGTACCAGTCCTGCTCGACCCACTGGCTGATCTGGTCCGGTACCGCCCGCATCCAGTCGCTGACCGCGAGGACCGGGCCCGGTGCGCCTGCCAGGGCACGGGTGACGTACGGGACCCGGTCTTCGCCGTTGAGCTGCGCCGCGTCACAGGACAGGGCATCGCGGCGCAGCTCGCTCCAGGAGGTGGCGGACCACACGTCGGCGGCCACGCCCCAGTCGTCGGCGAGCAGTTTCTGGGCCTCCAGCACCCAGTGGATGGCGGTGCCGGAGGCGAGGAGCTGGATACGGGGGGCGTCGGCGGCGGGCGCCTCGGCCTCGTTGAAGCGGTAGAGACCCTTGACGATGCCTTCCTCGACGCCGTCGCGCCGAGGCATCGGCGGCTGCACCTTGGTCTCGTTGTAGACCGTGAGGTAGTAGAAGACGTCCTCGGCCTGCGGGCCGTACATCCGCCGCAGCCCGTCCCGCACGATCACGCCGACCTCGTACGCGAACGCCGGGTCGTAGGAGAGCGCCGCCGGGTTGGTGGAGGCGATCAGATGCGAGTGGCCGTCCGCGTGCTGCAGGCCCTCACCGGTCATGGTGGTGCGGCCCGCGGTGGCGCCGATCAGGAAGCCGCGGCCGAGCTGGTCGCCGAGCGCCCACATCTGGTCGGCGGTGCGCTGCCAGCCGAACATCGAGTAGAAGATGTAGAAGGGGATCATCGGCTCGCCGTGCGTCGCGTACGACGTGGCGGCGGCGGTGAAGTCGGCCATCGAACCGGCCTCGGTGATCCCCTCGTTGAGGATCTGACCGTTCTTGGCTTCCTTGTAGTACAGGAGCTGATCGCGGTCGACCGGGTCGTAGGTCTGGCCGAGCGGGGAGTAGATCCCGGCGGTCGGGAAGAGCGACTCCATGCCGAAGGTACGGGCCTCGTCGGGCACGATCGGCACCCAGCGGTGGCCGGTCTCCTTGTCCCGCATCAGGTCCTTGACCAGGCGTACGAAGGCCATGGTCGTGGCGATCTCCTGGGTGCCGGAGCCCTTGGCCAGGGCTTCGAACGGCTTGGCCGACGGCTCGGGCAGGGCCACCGCGTGGACCTTGCGGGCCGGGGCGGGGCCGCCGAGGGCGGCGCGGCGCTCCTGGAGGTAGCGGACCTCGGGGGAGTCCTGACCGGGGTGGACGTACGGTACGAGGGCGTCGTCCAGCTTGCTGTCCGGGATGGGCAGCTCCAGGAGGTCGCGCATGGCGCGGAACTCCTTGCCGGTCAGCTTCTTCATCTGGTGGTTCGCGTTGCGCGACTCGAAGGTGGGGCCGAGGGTGTACCCCTTGACGGTCTGCGCGAGGACGACGGTCGGGGCGCCCTTGTGTTCCATGGCCGCGCGGTAGGCCGCGTACACCTTGCGGGGCTCGTGGCCCGCGCGGGAGGTGTGGAAACACTCGGCCAGCTTGGCGTCGGACAGCGTCTTCGCCAGCTCGGCGAGGGCCGGGTCGGCGCCGAAGAAGTGCTCGCGGATGTAGGCGGCGTCGCGGGTCGCGTACGTCTGGAACTGGGCGTCGGGGACCTCGCGCAGCCGGCGCGCCAGCGCACCGGAGGCGTCCCGGGTGAACAGCTCGTCCCAGGCGGAGCCCCACAGCGACTTGACGACGTTCCACCCGGCGGCGCGGAACTGGGCCTCCAGCTCCTGCACGATCTTGAAGTTGGCGCGTACCGGGCCGTCGAGGCGCTGCAGGTTGCAGTTGATGACGAACGTCAGGTTGTCCAGGCCCTCACGCCCGGCCAGCGCCAGGGCGGCGGTCGACTCCGGCTCGTCCATCTCGCCGTCGCCGAGGAACGCCCAGACGTGGGAGTTCGCGGTGTCCTTGACGCCGCGGGCGGCCAGGTAGCGGTTGAAGCGGGCCTGGTAGATCGCGGAGATCGGGCCGAGGCCCATCGAGACGGTGGGGAACTCCCACAGCGAGGGCATCCGGCGCGGATGGGGATAGGAGGGCAGGCCCTCGCCGCCCGCCTCCCGGCGGAAGCGGTCGAGGTGCTGCTCGGTCAGCCGGCCGTCGAGGAAGGCGCGGGCGTAGATGCCGGGGGAGGCGTGGCCCTGGATGTAGAGCTGGTCGCCGCTCCCGTCGGCCTCCTTGCCGCGGAAGAAGTGCTGGAAGCCCGTTTCGTAGAGCCAGGCGGCGGAGGCGAAGGTGGCGATGTGCCCGCCGAGGCCGTCCTTGCTCCCGCGGGTGACCATCGCGGCTGCGTTCCACCGGTTCCAGGCGGTGATCCGGCGCTCCATGGCCTCGTCACCGGGGAACGCGGGCTCCGCGGCGGTCGGGATGGTGTTGATGTAGTCCGACTCCAGCAGCGGCGGCAGCGCCAGTCCGGTGCCCTCGGCACGCTCCAGGGTGCGGCGCATCAGGTACGAGGCGCGGTGCGGGCCGGCGGCCTGGGTGACGGCAGCGAGCGAGGCGCCCCACTCGGCGGTCTCCTCGGGGTCCCGGTCGGGGAACTGGTCGAGCGCACTCGGCTGCGTGCTTGCGAGATCGGTCATGCGATCGACTGTAAGTTCTGATCGATGATCGATCAAAGTAGATGAAGCGAAAAACTTCTCCGAAAGGCGAAATTGGCATTCCGTGCCGCGAAATCAGGCACGCGGTGCACAGCCGAGCACATGGGCCTTGACCAGCTCCCCCACCCGTGGGTCCCGCCGCCGGAACGCCTCCACCACGGCCTCGTGCTCCTCGGCGTACGACTGCTGCACGGTGCCCAGCCAGCGGATCGACAGCGTCGTCCAGATCTCGATGCCCAGCGACTCCCAGGTGTGCAGCAGCACGCTGTTGCCCGACGCCCGCACCAGCTCCCGGTGGAAGGCCACGGTGTGCCGCACCTGGGCCTCCCCGTCGGCTCTGCGGTCGGCCTCGTACAGCGCCCGCACCTCGGGCTCCAGCGCCGAGGTGTCCTCGGCCAGCCGGACGGCCGCCAGCTCGGCGGCGATCTGCTCCAGACCGGCCCGCACCGGATAGATCTCCTCCAGGTCGGCGGCGGTCAGATTCCGCACCCGGACGCCCTTGTTCGGAGCCGACTCGATCAGCCGCAGCGTCTCCAGCTCGCGCAGCGCCTCCCGTACGGGCGTCTGGCTCACCTCCAGCTCGGTGGCGATGCGCCGCTCCACGATCCGCTCGCCCGGCTTCCACCGCCCGCTGACGATCCCCTCCACGATGTGCTCGCGGATCTGTTCGCGCAGCGAGTGGACGACGGGCGGGATCATAGGGAGCGCTCCTTCGGAACCAGTGGTGAACGGAAGTCATTATCCAGGTGGCGTGAGCGTAGGCATGAAAAAGGGCCGCGCCCCGCACGGAAGCCCGTGCGGGGCGCGGCCGTCTGCCGGAGGGGATCAGAGGCCCAGCTCGACCTCGAACTCGCCGGCCTCCAGGATCTCCTTGACCGCGGTCAGGTAGCGGGCCGCGTCGGCACCGTCCACCAGGCGGTGGTCGTAGGAGAGCGCCAGGTACGTCATGTCGCGCACCGCGATGGTCTCGCCCAGGTCCGGGTGGTTGATGACCACCGGACGCTTGACGGTCGCGCCGATGCCCAGGATGGCGACCTGGTTCGGGGGCACGATGACCGTGTCGAACAGCGCACCGCGCGAGCCGGTGTTGCTGATCGTGAAGGTGGCGCCGGACATGTCGTCCGGGCTGATCTTGCTGGAGCGGACCTTGCCCGCCAGCTCCGCCGTCTTCTTGGAGATACCCGCGATGTTGAGGTCGCCGGCGCCCTTGATGACCGGGGTCATCAGGCCCTTCTCGGCGTCCACCGCGATGCCGATGTTCTCCACGTCGAAGTACGTGATCGTGTCGTCGTCGTTGATCCGGGCGTTGACGGCCGGGTGGGCCTTCAGCGCCTGGACGGCGGCCTTCACGAAGAACGGCATCGGCGAGAGCTTGACGCCCTCACGCTGCGCGAACGACTCCTTGGCCTGGCCACGCAGCCGCATGACCTTGGTGATGTCCACCTCGACCACGCTGGTCAGCTGGGCCTGGCCGTGCAGCGCCTTCATCATGTTGTCGCCGATGACCTTGCGCATCCGCGGCATCTTGATGGTCTGGCCGCGCAGCGGGGAGACCTCCTGCTTGGCCGCCTTCGGCGCGGCGGCGGCCGGAGCCGGCGCCTGGGCCTGGGCCGCGGCCTTGGCGGCCTCGGCGGCGGCGATGACGTCCTGCTTGCGGATGCGGCCGCCGACGCCGGTGCCCTTGAGGGTGCCCAGGTCCACGCCGTTCTCCGCGGCGAGCTTGCGCACCAGCGGGGTCACGTACGCGCCCTCGGCCTCGGGGGAGGTCGGAGCCGGGATCGACGGGGCCTTGGCGGCCGGGGCCGGGGCGGCCGCCGGAGCCGGAGCGGCCGGGGCCGGGGTGGGCTCCGGAGCGGGGGCCGGGGCCTCCTCCTTGACCGGCTCGGGAGCCGGGGCGGGGGCGGCCGGGGCCTCGGCGGGCGCGGCGGCCGGAGCGGCACCGGCCACGCCGATCACGGCGAGCTTGGCGCCGACCTCGGCGGTCTCGTCCTCGCCGACCAGGATCTCCAGCAGAGTGCCCGCGGTCGGCGCCGGGATCTCGGTGTCGACCTTGTCGGTGGAGACCTCCAGGAGCGGCTCGTCGGCCTCGACCGACTCGCCGACCTCCTTGAGCCAGCGGGTCACGGTGCCCTCGGTGACGCTCTCGCCGAGCGCCGGGAGGACCACATCGGTGCCCTCGGCGCCACCGGACGGGGCGGCGGCGGGGGCCGGGGCCTCGGCCGCGGGGGCCGGGGCGGGCTCGGGCTGAGCCGCCGGAGCGGGCTCGGCGGCCGGGGCGGGGGCCTCGGCCGGGGCGCCCTCGCCGTCGTCGATGACGGCCAGCTCGGCGCCGACCTCGACCGTCTCGTCCTCGGCCACCTTGATGGACGTCAGCACACCGGCGCTGGGCGCCGGGATCTCGGTGTCGACCTTGTCGGTCGAGACCTCGAGCAACGGCTCGTCGGCCTCGACTCGCTCACCTTCGGCCTTGAGCCAACGGGTGACGGTGCCCTCGGTCACGCTCTCGCCGAGCGCCGGCAGGGTTACGGAAACCGCCATGGTTTTCGGTTGCTCCTTAACGATCTTTGCGGATTGTTCGCGCTCGGGATGATTAGTCGTGCGAGTGCAGCGGCTTGCCGGCAAGTGCCAGGTGGGCCTCGCCGAGCGCCTCGTTCTGGGTGGGGTGGGCGTGGACGAGCTGCGCGACCTCGGCCGGCAGCGCCTCCCAGTTGTAGATCAGCTGCGCTTCGCCGACCTGCTCGCCCATGCGGTCACCGACCATGTGGACGCCGACGACAGCACCGTCGCGGACCTGGACGAGCTTGATCTCGCCCGTGGTCTTGAGGATCTTGCTCTTGCCGTTGCCCGCGAGGTTGTACTTCAGGGTGACGACCTTGTCCGCACCGTACAGCTCCTTGGCCTTGGCCTCGGTGATGCCGACGGAGGCGACCTCGGGGTGGCAGTACGTCACCCGGGGCACGCCGTCGTAGTCGATCGGAACGGGGTTCTGGCCGGCCAGACGCTCGGCCACCAGCATGCCCTCGGCGAAGCCGACGTGGGCGAGCTGAAGTGTGGGGACCAGGTCACCGACGGCGGAGATCGTCGGGACGTTGGTCTGCATGTACTCGTCGGCCAGGACGTAGCCGCGGTCCATGGCGACCCCGGCCTCCTCGTAGCCCAGGCCCTGCGAGACCGGGCCGCGGCCGACGGCCACGAGCAGCACCTCGGCCTCGAAGGTCTTGCCGTTCTCCAGCGAGACCTTGACGCCGTCGGCGGTGTTCTCGACGCCCGAGAAGCGGGAGCCGAGGGAGAAGTTGATGCCGCGCTTGCGGAAGGCGCGCTCCAGCAGCTTGGAGCTGCTCTCGTCCTCGACCGGGACGAGGTGGGGAAGCGCCTCGACGATGGTGATGTCGGCCCCGAAGGACTTCCACGCGGAGGCGAACTCGACGCCGATGACGCCGCCGCCCAGCACGATCGCGGACTTCGGAACCCGGTCCAGGACCAGCGCGTGGTCAGAGGAGATGACGCGCTCGCCGTCGATCTCCAGGCCCGGGAGGGACTTCGGCACCGAACCGGTGGCGAGCAGGATGTGGCGGCCGGTGTAGCGCTCGCCGTTCACATCGACGGAGGTCGGCGAGGACAGCCGGCCCTCGCCCGTCACATAGGTGACCTTGCGGGACGCGATCAGACCCTGCAGACCCTTGTACAGGCCCGAGACCACGCCGTCCTTGTACTTGTGCACGCCCTCGATGTCGATGCCCTCGAAGGTGGTCTTCACGCCGAATTCCGAGCCCTCACGAGCCTGGTCGGCGAGCTCACCGGCGTGCAGCAGAGCCTTGGTGGGAATGCAGCCGCGGTGCAGACAGGTGCCGCCCAGCTTGTCCTTCTCGATCAGGGCGACGTCCAGGCCCAGCTGTGCCCCGCGCAGGGCAGCGGCGTAACCGCCGCTGCCGCCCCCGAGGATCACTAGGTCGAAAACGGTGCTGGCGTCGTTCGCCACGTCACGTCCTCCATGCATGGGTGCGCCGGGCCGGCCATCGGTGGCCGGGCGGCGTCGGTTGTTCGGCCGCTACTTGCTCGCAGCCCTGGTGTGGGGGCCCTGTCCTGCCGGGCAACATCTTCGCACTTGTTGACGGAAGGCGGGACGCGGGGCCGCTGTGTTCGATATCTCCGGACCCCGGATCAGGGGTTACCGGGCAGTACCCGGTATTGGGTCCTGACCCGGTATGGGTCCTGCCGTTCAGCCTAGATCCCCGTCGGCGGTACGCTCCGCCAGCCGTACCAGGGTGCGGACGGCCGAGCCGGTGCCGCCCTTGGGGGTGTAGCCGAACGGGCCGGACTCGTTGAAGGCCGGACCCGCGATGTCCAGGTGACCCCAGGCGATGCCGTCCTCGACGAACTCCTTCAGGAAGATACCGGCCACCAGACCGCCACCCATGCGCTCGCCCATGTTCGCCAGATCGGCGACCGGCGACTCGATGCCCTTGCGGAGATCGGCGGGCAGCGGCATCGGCCAGGACGCCTCGCCCGCCTCCTCCGCGATCTCGTGCAGCGCGGTGCGGAACGCGTCGTCGTTCGACATGATCCCGAACGTGCGGTTGCCCAGCGCCAGGACCATCGCACCGGTCAGCGTCGCCACGTCCACGATCGCGTCCGGCTTCTCCTCGCACGCGCGGGCGAGCGCGTCCGCGAGCACCAGACGGCCCTCGGCGTCGGTGTTCAGCACCTCGACCGTCTTGCCGCTGTACATCGACAGCACATCGCCGGGACGGGTCGCCGAACCCGACGGCATGTTCTCGGCCAGCGCCAGCCAGCCGGTGATGTTGACCCGCAGCCCCAGCTTGGCCGCCGCCACCACCGCGGCGAACACCGCGGCCGCGCCGCTCATGTCGCACTTCATGGTCTCGTTGTGACCGGCCGGCTTCAGCGAGATACCGCCCGAGTCGTACGTGATGCCCTTGCCGACCAGCGCCAGGGTCTTCTCCGCCTTGGGGTGGGTGTACGCGATCCGCACCAGCCGCGGCGGGGCGTCCGAGCCCTGGCCCACGCCCAGGATGCCGCCGTATCCGCCCTTCGCGAGGGCCTTCTCGTCCAGCACCTCCGTCTTCAGCCCGTGCTCCTTGGCCGCGGTCACGGCGGCCGCCGCGAACGAGGCCGGGTCGAGCAGGTTGGACGGGGTGTTGATCAGGTCGCGGGCCCGGTTGACCTCGGCGATCAGCGCCGTGGCCCGCTCGGCCGCCGACTTGTACTCCTTGTCGCGCGGCTTGCCGCCGAGCAGGGCCACCTCGGCGAGCGGACCGTCGTTCTTCGCGTCCTTGCCGTCCTTGGCGTCCTTCGCGGCGCCCTTGGCGGCCTTGCCGTTCTTGGCGCCGTTGCCGTTGGTCTTGTCGTACGCGTACGCGCCGAGCAACGCGCCCTCGGCGACCGCGGCCGCGTCCGCCGCGTCCTCGACCGGCAGCGCGAACGCGCCCTTCTTCGATCCCGCCAGCGCCCGGGCGGCCGCCCCCGCGGCACGGCGCAGCGTCTCGGGCGCGAAGCCGTCGCCCTTCGCCGGGGCCTCGCCCAGGCCGACCGCCAGCACGACCGGGGCCTTGAGCCCGGCCGCGGCGGGCAGCTTGGTCACCTCACCCTCGGCGCCGGTCGCGCCGAGCGTCTCCAGAACGGTGGCGAGGTTCCCGTCGAACGCCTTGTCCACGGCCTCGGCGCCCGGGGCGATGACGGGGCCCTTGGCCCCCTTCGCCACACCGACGACGAGAGCATCCGCGCGCAGCGTCGCGGCGGAGGAGGTGCTGAGAGTCAGAGCAGTCACAGTGGTCGGGTCCCTCTTCCGGTTGTTCGCCGGCCGACACCGGATGTGGTCAGCCTCGGCACAACCCTATTTCAAGGCCCGGCCCGACTCCTGGGCGCCGAAGCCTTATCCGGACGCCTCGGCCGAAGGCCCGGATGTCTCAGCCGAAGATCCGGACGTCTCAACCGAAGGTGAGGATGACCAGGGTCGCCGTGGCCGCCGTTTCGGCGAGGGCGCCGAAGACGTCGCCCGTCACCCCGTCGAAGCGGCGCACACAGTGACGTGACAGCAGATCGGCGGCGCCGAGTCCGGCCAGCGCCGCCAGCGCGTGCGTCGGTATCGCGTACACCCCGACGAGCGCGCCCGCCCCCGCGCAGGCGACGACGGCCAGCGCGGCCGCGACCGCGGCGGCCCGGGGCGGCACCACGCCCGCGACCGCGGCGCCCAGCCCCTCCGGACGCGCCGCGGGCATCCCCTGGCGGGCGGAGAGGGTCAGGGCGCAGCGGGCGACGAGCCCCGCCGCGGCGGCGGCCACCGCGCCGCGCGTCCAGCTCTGCCCGTACAGCTCGGCCAGCGCCGCCACCTGCGCGAGCAGCACGAACAGCAGGGTGATGACACCGAACGGGCCGATGTCCGACCGCTTCATGATCCGCAGCGCCTCGGCGGCGGGCTTGGCGCTGCCGAGGCCGTCGGCGGTGTCCGCGAGCCCGTCCAGATGCAGGCCGCGGGTCAGTACGGCGGGTACGGCGACGGTGGCGACCGCCGCGAGCAGCGGCCCGGCGCCGAGGAACAGCAGCACACCGCCCACCGCGGCCGCGCACAGCCCGACCGTCAGCCCGACCGGCAGGGCGCACAGCATGCCCACGCGCGCCGCCTCACGATCCCAGCGCGCCACCCGTACGGGCAGCGCTGTGAGCGTGCCGAAGGCGAAGCGGAGGCCGTCGTCGAGGGAGGCGCGCGGGGGGTGCGCCGGACGCGGCGGTATTTCCGGGCCGGGGCCCGTCGGTGTCTGCGGGCCGGGGCCCGGGGATATCTCCGGGTCCGGTTCCGGCGGCTGCTCCGGGTCCGAATCCGGCTGGCGGTCGGGGGACTGCTCCGGCGTGGTGTCCATCGCGCCGCAGGGTATCGCGCGACGCTGACGGGCCATGGGCCATTGGTGGGAACGCAACATCGTCGAGCCCGGCAAGTTGCCGCTGCTCCTCGCGCTGGCCTCGTTCATCCTCTCGTTCGTGATCACGCGCACCGTCACCCGGCTGATCAAGGCGGGCAAGGGCCCGTTCCGCAACGTCACCCCGGGCGGGCTGCATGTGCACCATGTGGTGCCCGGCGTGATCCTGACCGTCATCGGCGGCTTCGGCGCGGTCGCGAGCGCGCGGCACGGGGCGGGGGCGGCGATCTCGGCGGTGCTCTTCGGGATCGGCGCGGGGCTGGTGCTCGACGAGTTCGCGCTGATCCTTCATCTGCACGACGTCTACTGGTCGGAGCAGGGCAGGCAGAGCGTCGAGGTCGTCGTGGTCACCGCGGCCCTGGTCGCCCTGGTGCTCAGCGGTTTCCTGCCGTTCGGGGTGAACGAGGTGTCGGCGGCCGAGCGCAGCGACCGCGGGGCGGTGGTCGCGGAGGTCTCCGTCAACTTCGCCTTCGCCCTGCTGGCCCTGGTCAAGGGCAAGTTGCGGATCGCGGTGATCGGGGTGCTGGTGCCGCTGGTGGCGATCGTCGGCGCGGTACGGCTGGCGCGTCCCGGGTCGCCGTGGGCGCGCCGCGTCTACCGCCACCGGCCCCGCACCCGGGCGCGGGCCCGCCGCCGGGCCGCGCGCCACGACGCGCGCTGGGACGGGGTGCGGCGGCGGGTCCAGGACTGGATCGGCGGCTTCTCCGAACCGTCCTGAGGACCCGTCAGGCCTCTTCTGTCTCCTCGGTCTGTTCCGCCTGTTCCGCCACCCGCTCGGGCAGTTCCCCCGCGAGCGCCGCGGCCGCCTGGACCAGCGGCAGCGCCAGCAGCGCCCCGGCGCCCTCGCCGACCGTGACGTCGTGGTCGAGCAGCGGGGTGAGCGCGATCCGGTCGAGCGCCTTCTCCTGCGCGGGTTCGCCGCTGGCCTGGCCCGCCAGCCACCAGTCCGGGGCGCGGAACGCCACCCGCTGGGCGACCAGGGCGCAGGCCGCCGAGACGACGCCGTCCAGGATCACGGGGGTGCGGCGCACCGCGCTCTGGAGCAGAAAGCCGGTGATCGCGGTGAGGTCCGCGCCGCCGACCGTGGCCAGCAGCTGGAGCTGGTCGCCGAGGACCGGGCGGGCCCGGCGCAGCCCGTCGCGGATCGCCGCGCACTTGCGCATCCAGGCGAGGTCGTCGATCCCGGCCCCGCCGCGCCCCGTCACCACGGACGCGTCCGTGCCGCACAGCGCGGCGGTCAGGGTGGCGGCGGCGGTGGTGCCGCCCACGCTGAGGTCGCCGAGCACCAGCAGGTCCGTACCCGCGTCGGCCTCCTCGTCGGCGATGGCCATGCCGGTACGGAACGCCTGCTCGGCCTCCTCGGCGGTCAGCGCGTCCTCGATGTCGAGCCGCCCCGAACTCCGGCGCACCCGGTGCCGGGTGACCGCTTCGGGCAGGTCGGCGGGGTCGCAGTCCAGGGCCATGTCGACGACGCGCACGGGTACGCCGAAGCGGCGGGCGAGCACGGCGACGCTGCTCTCGCCGTCGATGACGGCGCGGACCAGCTCGTGGGCGCTGCCCGCGGGGCGGGTGGAGACGCCGAGTTCCGCGACGCCGTGGTCGCCCGCGAACAGCACCACGCGGGGCTGCTCGATGGGCTTGACCGGCACCTGCTGCTGAGCGGCGGCCAGCCACTCGCCCAGCTCGTCCAGCCGCCCGAGTGCGCCGGGGGGCGGCACCAGCCGCTCCCGCCGCTCCTCGGCGTCGCGTCGGATGCCCCCGTCGGGGCGTTCGATCAGGTCGACGAAGTCATCGAGATTCAGGCCGCTGCTCACGCGTGAACCCTACCGGGCGCCTGCTGTTGGGCCCCCGCCCCCGGGGTCCCCGCCGGGCGCGGTCCCGACCCGGGGCGGGTCTGCGCTGCCGCGCCGGGGGTTTCGTTGCCGGGTGCGGCCCGGTGGCCGGGTTGTGCCCACCCGTTCCGCCCCGCGGAACGATTGCCCACAACCAGGTCACGATCCAGCCCCTCCGGCGATTGAGGAGCGGGGTCCAGGGGCGGAGCCCCTGGGGTCGGGGAGGGGCGGGGTGGGGGAGAAACCGGGTCAGCCGCGTAGCGGCAGCGGCTGGCCCGCCACCACCAGCAGGACCTGCTCGCACTCGCCCGCGAACGCCGCGTTCAGCCGCCCCAGCTCGTCCCGGAAGCGGCGCCCCGCCGCCGTCGCGGGGACCACCCCGGCGCCGACCTCGTTGCTGACCGCCACCACCGTCCGCTCCGTCGCCCGCACGCCCGCGACGAGGGCGGCGACCCGTTCGTGGAGGGCGCGTTCACCGCCGTGGGCCCACTTCTCGTCGTCCCAGGCCCCGACCGCGTCCATCGCGTCGGTGAGCCACAGCGACAGACAGTCGATCAGCAGCGGGGCGCCGTCCTCCGCCAGCAGCGGCACCAGGTCGCAGGTCTCGGTGGTGCGCCACGAACCGGGCCGCCGGTCGCGGTGGGCGGCGATGCGGGCGGCCCACTCCCGGTCGCCGTCCCGGGTGCCGCCGGTCGCCACGTACAGCACGTCGGGGAAGGCGGCCAGCCGCCGTTCCGCTTCGAGGGACTTGCCGGACCGCGCCCCGCCCAGCACCAGCGTGCGCCGCGGCAGATCCGGCACCTCGTGGTACTCGCCGACGACCAGGGTCGTCCCGTCCGGTACGGCCCGCGCGCCCGCCGTGGCCAGGCGGCGGTGCAACTCGGCGCCGGGCGGCACGGTGTGGTCGAGGTGGATGGCCACGACGTCGGTGGTGGCGCCCACGCCGCCGGACGACCGGAGCCGGGCCAGCGCGTCCGGGCGGCCGAGGACGTCGAGCAGCACCATGTCGTACGGCTCGGCGGGGACCGCCCGCCCGGACAGGGCGCCGCCCGGCGGCAGATACAGCAGCCGGGTGCCGTCGGGGCCGGACACCTCGTACCCCGTACCGGGCGAGTCCAGCGCCAGCGCCCGCACCCGGTGCCCGCTGATCAGGGCCAGCTCACGCCCGTCGGGCACCCGCCCCGGCGCCGGAAGCCCGGCCGGGAACTCGACGGCGGGGCCCGCGTGCGGATGCGACAGCAGCACCTGCCGCACCCCGGCCAGCGAGTATCCGGCCCGCGCCGCCGCGAACGCGGCGCCCGGGGTGAGGTCGAGGAGCAGCGCGCCGTCGATCAGCAGTGCCGTCGCCGCCCGCGCCTCGTCGCCGACGGCGGTCGCGCAGGCCGCGCAGGGGCAGCCGTGGCGCGGCAGTCCGTCGGGGGCCCCGGTGCCCAGAAGAGTGAGTTCCACGCCCCGATCGTCTCGCGTCCCCGTGGGCCGGGCGCGCCGGGTCACCCTCCGCGCGGGCGTACCGATCCGTTCGGCGCCGTACGGAGTGATCAGTCGCCTAGGCTGCGGGCAGATATCACGTGTCGACCGGTGGGAATGGAGGAGGCGGACATGGCCTGGACGTGGCGGTTCGAGAAGTCCGACGGGACGGAGACGGCACCCGCGGTGCAGCCCGAGGAGTTCCCGACCCAGGGGGACGCGGAGTCATGGATCGGGGAGGAGTGGAAGGCCCTCCTGGAGGGCGGGGCGGAACAGGTCACGCTCTTCGAGGACGGTTCGAAGATCTACGGCCCGATGAGTCTGCACGCGGAGTAGGGCATCGCTCGGTGGCGGCGCCTCCGGGCGCCGCCACCGAAAGCGTCAGCCTCCGCCGCGCACACCGCACAGATGCAGCAGCGCGGCCACCGAGCGGTACGGATCGGTGCGCCCGGCCCGTTCCTCGGCGGCCAGCAGGCGGTCCCACTCGGGGGACGGCGGGGGTTCGGCGGTGTCGGGGGCCTGGTCGGTGAAGACCCGCACCCCGTACCAGGCGTGCAGCGGCGCCCCGATCGCGGTGAGCGTGGTGGTCAGCTCCTCGCGCCGGTCGGCGCGCACCGGGAGCCCGAGGCGGTTGGTGTACTCAGGGGAGTCGAACGAGTCGAGCGCGGTGTCCCAGTCACCGGCCAGCCCCGGCCGCATCGCGAGCGCGTCGCCGTTGCGCACCAGGAGCGAGAGCAGGCCGCCGGGGGCGAGCACCCGGGCCAGCCCGGCGAGCAGCGGGTCCGGTTCGGCCGTGTACATCAGCACGCCGTGGCAGAGCACCACGTCGAAGGCGCCGGGCAGGAACGTCGCGCCGGTCTCCCGGCCGTCGCCCTCCAGCAGCCGCACCCGCTTCCGGATGCCCTCGGGCTCGTCGGCCAGCGCGGTACGGGCCGCCTCCAGCATCGCGGGATCGGATTCGACGCCGGTCACCTTGTGACCGGCGCGGGCTAATCGCAGGGCCTGGGTGCCCTGGCCGGGGCCGACGTCGAGCACTCTGAGCCGCTGGTCGAACCGGAACCGCGAGGTGATCTGCTCATCGAGCTGATGGGCGACCAGGGCCTGCCGGACCGTGTTCCGTAAGCTTCCGAGGCCGCCGAGCCAGCCGGCCGCCCCACCGGCGAAGCCGGAGGTCCCGCTCAGGGCCGCTCTCCGCGCTTGACCTGCGGCTTGGGCAGACGCAGCCGGCGCATCTGGAGGGTGCGCATGAGGGCGTACGCGATGACGCCCCGCAGCTTCTCGTCCGGGAACTTCTGGCTCAGCTGCCGCTTGAGCTGGAAGGCGATCAGGAACGAGTTCACGACGATCAGCACGATGACGACCATCCACAGCAGCAGCACATAGCTCTGCATGGCCCCGGCCTGGATCATGCTGAGCACCATGATCAGCACGGCGAGCGGCAGGAAGAACTCGGCGATGACGAACCGCGAGTCCACGAAGTCACGGGCGAAACGGCGCACCGGGCCCTTGTCGCGGGCGGGCAGGTAACGCTCGTCGCCACCGGCCAGCGCCTCGCGCTGGCGGGACAGGTCGGCGCGGCGGGCCTCCTTCTGCCGCTTGGCGGCGTCCTTGCGGGTCGTCGGCGTATTCGCCAGGCTGCGGCGCTGCGATTGGGCAGCGCTGCGCTTCGGCGTCGGGCGGCCCTTGGGCGCCTGAGGGTCACGGGTCTGCTGCGGCTGGTCCGCGGTCACCTTGGCGGTGGCGGCCTGCTCATCCTTGGAACGGCTTCGGAACACAAAGCCCAAGGGTACGGGTAGACGGGTGTGGGCCCCAGCGTCAGGGGGAAAGATCCCGCAACCGCTTTCCCGCTGCGAGTACGGCGAACCGGGCATTCCGGACAGGGGGGGGGCGGGGTGACCCGGAGTGACCGGAGTGGTCGCGGTCCTCCCTGCGCCGGAGGCGCCCGGAGCGCGATCGTCCTGCAGGAGGAGCGCGAGGCGGGCGGAACAGTGCGGTAATGGAAGCAGGGCCCGTAGGCTGGGTCTGTTGGGTGTGCTGGTGCCACAAGTCCGTCAGAAGGGGGCGCGCGAGGCCCATGAGCGGTGTCATGAAGCGTATGGGGATGATCTTCCGCGCGAAGGCCAACAAGGCCCTGGACCGGGCCGAGGACCCGCGCGAGACCCTTGACTACTCGTACCAGAAGCAGCTGGAGCTGCTGCAGAAGGTGCGGCGCGGGGTGGCTGACGTGGCCACTTCCCGTAAGCGCCTGGAGTTGCAGCTGAACCAGTTGCAGGGCCAGTCCACCAAGCTGGAGGAACAGGGCCGCAAGGCGCTCGCGCTGGGCCGGGAGGACCTGGCGCGCGAGGCGCTGTCCCGCCGTGCCGCGCTGCAGCAGCAGGTCACCGACCTGGAGACGCAGCACCAGACGCTGCAGGGCGAGGAGGAGAAGCTCACCTTGGCCGCGCAGCGGCTGCAGGCCAAGGTCGACGCGTTCCGCACCCGCAAGGAGACGATCAAGGCCACCTACACCGCGGCCCAGGCGCAGACCCGGATCGGCGAGGCGTTCTCCGGCATCTCCGAGGAGATGGGCGACGTCGGCATGGCGATCCAGCGCGCCGAGGACAAGACCGCGCAGATGCAGGCCCGCGCGGGCGCGATCGACGAGCTGCTGGCCTCCGGCGCGCTCGACGACCAGTCCGGGATGGCCAAGGACGACATCGCGGCCGAGCTGGACCGGATCTCCGGCGGTACGGATGTCGAGCTGGAGCTCCAGCGGATGAAGGCCGAGCTGGCCGGTGGCAGCCCGCAGCAGGCGATCGAGGGCGGCACGCAGGACCAGGCGCAGCAGTCGCAGAATCAGCACAAGTTCGACAAGCAGTAGCCGCCGCCGCTCGTCCGGGCGTGGCCTTACGGCGTCCCGGCGTCCCAAGGAGGTCGTCATGATCGTACGGATCATGGGGGAGGGGCAGGTGCGGGTGGACGACAGTCAGCTGCCCGCACTCAACAAGCTGGACGACGATCTGCTCGCCGCGATCGAGAGCGGCGACCACGACGGCTTCCGGCGCACGCTCGGCGCGCTCCTCGACGCGGTGCGCGCCGCGGGTGAGCCGCTGCCCGCCGACACGCTGGAGCCGTCGGGGCTGATCCTGCCCGCTCCCGAGGCGACCCTTGAGGAAGTCAAGGCGATGCTCAAGGACGACGGCCTCATCCCGGGCTGAACACAGTGCCCGCAGACCGCGCGTCCCCCCAAGCCAAAGCCCAGGTCACAGACCGGGTCGCAGACCGCGTCACGGCGGAGCTCCGCGGTGCCGTGCGGGGGCCCGGGGCGGGACGCCGCCGAAGCGGCCCGGCGCGGCGTTTACCGTTGGATTCCGTGACTCCCCTCGCCGTCGGGCCGGGCCTGGCCCGTCCGTACCGCTGGCTGGCCGCCCATCCGCGCGCCCTCGATACCCTCGTGGCCGCCAGTTGCCTCGCGCTGATCCTCATCGGCGCGGTGTCCAACCCGCATCTGCGCGACCACCAGCACGTCGGCGCGTTCTTCGGGCTGCTGGCCACCCTCACCTCGGCGTCGCTCGTCCTGCGCCGTGAGCTGCCGCGCGCGGTGCTGGCGTTCACCTGCGCGATCAGCGTCATCGAGATCGTCACCAACGATGACGGGCCGCCGCGCACCTCCATCGTGTTCGGGGTCGTGGTCGCGCTCTACACGGTCGCCGCGCGCACCGACCGGTCCACCACCTGGCGGATCGGCGCCGTCACGGCCCTGCTGCTCACCGGCACCGGGATGCTCTTCGGGCTGACCCCCTGGTACGCGCAGGAGAACTGGGGCATCTTCGCCTGGACCGGGCTTGCCGCCGCCGTGGGCGACGCCGTCCGCAGCCGCCGCGCCTTCATCGCCGCGATCGAGGAGCGGGCCGAGCGCGCCGAGCGCACCCGCGAGGAGGAGGCCCGGCGCCGGGTCGCCGAGGAGCGGCTGCGGATCGCCCGTGAGCTGCACGATGTCGTCGCGCACCACATCGCGCTGGTCAACGTCCAGGCCGGGGTCGCCTCGCACGTCATGGACAACCGCCCGGACCAGGCCAAGGAGGCGCTCGCGCACGTACGCCAGGCCAGCCGCTCGGCGCTGGACGAACTGCGCGCCACCGTCGGCCTGCTGCGGCAGTACGGCGACCCCGCCGCCCCCACCGAGCCCGCGCCGGGCCTCGGCGTCCTCGACCAGCTGGTGGACGGTTTCGTACGGGCCGGGATGCGGGTCGAGGTCGAGGCGCCCGCGCGGGATGGCCTCGGGACGCTCGCCGGTTCGGTGGACCTCACCGCGTACCGGGTCGTCCAGGAGGCGCTGACCAATGTGCACAAGCACGCCGGGCCCGAGGTCAGGGCCGAGGTCCGCATCGTCCGCACCCATGGCGCGCTGGAGATCACGGTGCGGGACGACGGCGTCGGGAATCCGTCCGGGGACGACGGCGGCGGGCACGGGCTGCTGGGGATGCGGGAACGGGTCGCCGCACTGCGCGGCACCTGCGAAGCGGGCCCCCGCCCCGAGGGCGGGTTCCAGGTACGGGCGACACTTCCCCTGCAGACCCGCAGGGGAGGGGATTCATGACGATCAAGGTGTTGCTCGCCGACGACCAGACGCTGCTGCGCAGCGCGTTCCGGGTGCTCGTCGACTCGGAGCCCGACATGGAGGTGGTGGGGGAGGCGTCGGACGGCGCGGAGGCGGTCGACATCGTGCGGGCCAAGGGCGCCGATGTGGTGCTGATGGACATCCGCATGCCCGGTACGGACGGACTCGCCGCCACCCGCATGATCAGCGAGGACCCGCGGCTCGCGGACGTCCGCGTCGTCATGCTGACGACCTTCGAGGTCGACGAGTACGTGGTGGACTCGCTGCGGGCCGGGGCGAGCGGGTTCCTCGGCAAGGGCGCCGAACCCGGCGAACTCCTCGCCGCCATCCGCATCGCGGCGGCGGGCGAGGCGCTGCTCTCCCCGGTCGCCACCAAGGGCCTGATCGCCCGCTTCCTGGCCCAGGGCGCCCCGGGCTCCGGCGACAGCGCGTACGACGCCTCCCGGCTGGACGCCCTCACGGGGCGCGAGCGCGAGGTGCTGGTCCAGGTCGCGGGCGGCCACTCCAACGACGAGATCGCCACCCGCCTGGAGGTCAGCCCGCTGACCGTGAAGACGCACGTCAACCGGGCGATGGCGAAGCTGGGCGCGCGGGACCGGGCCCAACTGGTGGTCATCGCCTACGAAACGGGCCTGGTCCGCCCCGGCGTTTAAGGCACGCCGGGGCGGGGGCCGGCCGTCAGCCGCCCGGGGTCTCGTCGAGCCTCCCGCACAGCTCCGCGGCGAGCGCTTCCGCGTTGCGGCAGGTCCACAGGATCGTCGGGGGCAGCTTCAGGTCGAACGCCGTCTCCAGCCGGTTGCGCAGCTCGATGCTCATCAGGGAATCGAGCCCCAGCGACCGGAACGGGACGTCCGGCTCGATGCCCGTCTCCTCCAGGCTCAGCACCCGCACGGCCAGCTCGCACACCTTTTCGCAGGCCGCTTCCTGGCGGCGCTCCGGGCCGAGCGAGCGCACCCGGGCGGCGAACCCGCCACCGGCGCCACCGCCGCCCGGGGCGGCCTCGCGCAGCTCCTGCCAGGTGTGCTGGGTGAGCGTCTCGGGGTTGGCCTCGAACCAGCGCGGCAGGTCGAGGGGCGCGTAGCCGACCACGTCCTCCTCGCCGCCCGCCAGGAGCGCGCGCAGCGCCGACCACGCCTCGGCGGCCGGGAAGCCCGCCATGCCGCGGTCGGCGAGCCGGTTCCCGCGCAGGTTGTCGGCGGCGGCGAGACCGATCTCGGCGAACGGCCCCCACTGCACCGACAGCGCGGGCAGACCGCGCCGCCTGCGTGCGACGGCGAGGGCGTCCAGGAAGGCGTTTCCGGCGGCGTAGGCGGCCTGCCCGGTGTTGCCGACGAGCGCCGCCATCGACGAGAACAGCAGGAAGAAGTCGAGCGGGTCCTCGCGGGTCGCCCGGTCGAGGTTGACCGCGCCGTCCACCTTGGGCGCCAGCACCCGTTCGACGCTCTCCGGGCGCAGGGTGCCGATCGTCGCGTCGTCGAGCACGGCCGCCGCGTGGACGACTCCCCGCAGCGGCGGCAGTTCCCCGCGCACCTCGGCCAGTGCGGCCGTGAGCGCGGCGGCATCCGCGACGTCCGCCGTCACCACGCGCACCCGGACGCCGTCGCGGCGCATCGCCTCGATACGGGCGGCGGCCTCCGGAGCGGGCGCGGACCGGCCGAGCAGGACGAGCGCCCCCGCCCCGCCCTCGGCCAGGAACGCGGCGAGGGACAGGCCGAGCGCCCCCAGCCCGCCGGTGATCAGATAGCTCGCGTCGTCGCGGAACGGCAGCGGCCGGGGAGCCACGGAGACCACCGACGCGGGATCGACCAGCACGAACTTGCCGATGTGATGACCGGCCGACATGGTGCGCAGCGTGTCCGCCGCCGCCGCGAAGGGGAACCGCGTGGTCGGCAGCGGGTCGAGCCGTCCCGTCGTCACCCGGTCCCAGACGTCGCGCAGCAGCCGCGCCATCCGCTCGGGGCGGGTGCGGGCCACCCCGGCCAGGTCCACCGCGGTGAAGGTGACGCGCTTGCGGAAGGCGCCGAGCCCCAGCGAACGGTCGGCCCAGATGTCCGTCTTGCCGACCTCGATGAACCGGCCGTCCTCCGCCAGCGCCTCCAGGCCCTGCCCGATCGCCGCGCCGGTCAGCGAGTTGAGCACGACCTCCACACCGCGTCCCCCGGTGGCCTCCCGTACGGCCCCGGCCCAGGACAGCTCCCGGGAATCGAAGACATGTTCGATGCCGAGTTCCGTGCGCAGGTACTCCCGCCGCTCCGCGCTGCCCGCGGTGGCGATCACCCGGGCGCCCAGCGCCCGTGCCACGCCGATCGCGGCGAGCCCCAGGCCCCCGGTGCCGGAGTGGATCAGCACGGTCTCACCGGGCTCCATCCGGGCCAGGTCGTGCAGGCCGTACCAGGCGGTGAGCAGGGCCACCGGAACGCCCGCGGCGGCCGCGTCGTCCATCCCGTCGGGAAGCGGCCGGGCGTGGTCGGCGCGCACGGTGACATGGGAGGCCAGCGAGCCGGGGGCCACGGCGACGACCCGGTCGCCGACCGCGAATCCGGCCACCCCGTCGCCGACCGCCGCCACCCGGCCCGCGCACTCGTTGCCGAACATCTCCGCGTCGGACGGGTCGGGGTAGGTGCCCAGCGCCTTCACCACGTCGATGCGGTTCAGCCCGGCCGCGGTCACCTCGATCTCGATGTGGCCCGGCGGCGGGGCGGTACGCCGCAGCGGGCGGTAGCCGAGCGCGTCGAAGAACCCCGGCCTGCCGGTGGCCAGCCGGAACGGCTGCGGCGGGGTGCGCCACACCACCTCCGGCAGGCCCGTCTCCCGGGCGGACCCCCGGGTGAGGCGGGCTGCGTGGCGGGTGTCGCCGCGCAGCACCACCTGGTCCTCGCCGTCCCGTGCGAGCGCCTCGGCCGCGACCGCCGCCCAGGGGCCGTCGGGCCCCACGTCCAGCACGAGCGGGTCCAGCTCCGGGTGCTCCCGCCGCAGCACCCGGCAGAAGCCCCAGAACAGCGCGGCACCCGGGTCCACGCCATCCCCGTCGGCCACCGCCTGGGCGCCCGCCGTCACGACGACCACCCGCGACACGGTGCCCTCGGCCGTGGCGGCGCGGACCAGTTCGGTGAGTTCGAGCAGCCCCGACCGCTGGGCCGCCAGGTCCCCGCGCGGCGCGAGGTACACCAGGCCGGTGGTCTCCGGAGTGGATACGTCCGTCACCTCGGCCCCGGCCGCGCGCAGCGCGTCGGCCACCGCCGCGGCCGCCGCGTCGCCGGGTCCGTGTCCGGGGCCATGGACGCGCCAGGTGCCGCCGCGGGGCGCGGTGGCACCGGTCCGTGGCACCGGACGGAACGCCAGGCGGTGCAGCCGCTCCCCGCCGGTGCCCGCCTCGCCGCCCGCCGCGTTGCCGCGGTCCAGGGTCTGCACCGTCAGACCTTCCATGGTCATCAGCGGGGTGCGCGCGGCGTCGTACAGATGCACATCGACGTGGGTGTCGTCGCGCCGGACCAGGTACGACCACACCGACGTCACGGCTTCCGCCGGTCGCGCGTGCACCAGGACGCGGCGCACACCGGTCGGCACGACGGCCCGGCCGTCGCCCGCCACCCCGTCGAGCGCCAGCAGGGCCTGCAGCGCGCCGTCCCACACGGTGGGGTGGAGCAGCCCCGGACGGGGACCGGCGGGCCACCGCCCGGTCGCCCGCACCTCGCCCAGCGCGGTCCGGCCCGCGCCCGACACCCGCAGGGAGGCGAGGGTACGGAACGACGGCCCGTAGCCGAGGCCGCGCCCGGCGCAGTCCTCGTAGAACGCCGGGATGTCGAGCGCCGGTTCCGCCAGCAGACGGTCCGGGAACTCCTCGCTCACCGGTGGGACCTCCCCGAGCCGCACATGCGCCGAGGCGTGCGTCAGCCAGGACGTGGTCCCCTCCTGCAGCGAGCGCAGCGTGACGGTGCCGCCCTCGGCCAGGTCGTCACACCAGTCCGCGCCGACGAGGGCCGACCGCTCGCCGTCCAGGGTCAGATCGGTGGAGAACCGTACCTCGGTCAGGGCCGTGGGCAGCTCGCCGGTGCGGGAGGCCACCGCGCCGAGCAGGAGCGTCAGTATGGCCACGCCGGGCACCGCCACCGCCTCGTGGACCGTGTGGTGCGCCAGCCACGGGTGGTCGGGCGTGCCGAGTTCCGCGGTGCCGTGCCAGACGCCCCGCCCGCCGGGGGACGGCAGCAGGGTGACGTCGAAACGGGCACCCGCGCGGGCCGGGCGGCGCTTCTCCCCGTCCACCCAGAACCGGCTTCGCTGCCACGGATAGCCGGGCAGCGCGACCGCCGGAGGGTTCCCCGTGGCGGGCCCGAAGGGCGCGAGGCCCGTGGCGTAGGCGGCGGCGAGGGCGAGCGCGAAGTCCCGTGGGGTACCGGCGTCCCGCCGCAGGGTGGACACCACCCGCGCCGGTTCCTCCTGTTCCGCCGTCAGTTCCTCGACGGCGGGGACCAGCAGGGGGTGCGGACCGACCTCCACGACATGGCTGACCCCCTCCTCCAGCAGGGCGCCCATCGCGTCCGCGAAGAGCACCGGCTGCCGCAGGTTGCGCACCCAGTACCCGGCGTCCAGCTCGGCCGCCCCGGCCGTGCGCGCCAGGACCGTCGACCGCAGCGGGATCTGGCCCGGCCGGGGCCGGACCGGCGCGAGCGCGGCGAGGAGTTCCCCGGCCAGCGAGTCCATCTGCGGGCTGTGGGACGCGTAGTCGACGTTCACCGTGCGGCAGTGCACCCCGTCGGCCTCCAGGGTCTTCTTCAGCGCGGCCAGCGCGCCGAGTTCCCCCGAGAGCACACACGACCGGGGCCCGTTGACGACCGCGAGGGAGAGCACGTCCTCCGACCCCGCCAGCGCCCGCCGGGCTGCGTCCGCGCCCAGCTCCACCGCCAGCATGCCGCCCTCGCCCGCGGTACGGGCCACCAGCGCGCTGCGCCGGGCCACGATCAGGGCGGCGTCCTCGACGCTCAGCATCCCCGCGACGGTGGCGGCCGCCACCTCGCCCTGGCTGTGCCCGACCACCACGTCCGGCTCGACCCCGGCGGCACGCCAGACCGCGGCGAGCCCGACCGAGACGGCCCACAGCACCGGCTGCACCATGTCGAGCCGGTCCAGCCAGCCGTCGCCCGCCCGGCCCGCGATCACCTCGACCGGATCGTGGTCCCACGCCACATGCGGACGCAGCGCCTCCGCGCACGCCCGGGCCGCCGCGGCGAACACCGGGTCGCCCGCGTACAGCGCCGTGCTCATGCCCGCCCACTGCGACCCCTGTCCGGGGAAGACGAACGCGGTGCGCCGGTGGGCGTGCGCCCGCCCCGTGACCACCCCGGGGATGTCGGCGCCGGGGTCGGCGGCGTACGCGGACAGCTGCCGGGCGGCCTCGGCGCCGTCGTCCGCCACGAACCCCGCCCGGACGCCGAAGTGGTCGCGGTGGTGGGCCAGTACGTCCGCCACGTCCGCGATCCGCGCCTCCGCGGCGAGACCGGCCAGCTCGGCGGCCCGGTCGCGCAGTGCGCCGGGCTGGTGGGCGGAGACCGGCACCAGCACGGGCCCCGCCCGCCGGGCCCGGGGCTCCGGCCCGGCGGGCCGCTCGGGCGCGGGGGCCACGATGACGTGGGCGTTGGTGCCGCCCCAGCCGAAGGAGTTCAGCCCCGCGTAGAGCGGCCCGCCGCGCGGCAGCGGCAGCGGCTCCGTCGCGACGCGCAGGCCCAGCCCGTCGAAGTCGATCTCCGGGTTGGGCTCCTCGCAGTGCAGGCTCGGCGGGACCGTGCGGTGCCGCAGCGCCAGCAGCACCTTCACCAGCCCGGCGAGGCCCGACGCCGCCTCCAGATGGCCGATGTTGCTCTTCACCGACCCGATGGGCAGCGGGGAACCGCCGCGTCCGGTACCGAGGACGCGGCCGATCGCCGTCGCCTCGATCGGGTCGCCCCGCCGGGTGCCGGTGCCGTGCGCCTCCACGTACGCGACCTGGCCGACGGGGACGCCGGACTCCGCGTACGCCGTGCGCAGCAGCGCCTCGTGCGCCGCCGGGTTCGGGGTGACCAGGCTCTTGCCGCCGCCGTCGTTGTTCACGGTGGTGTGCACGATGACGCCGTGGACGCGGTCGCCGTCGGCCAGCGCCCGGTCCAGCCGCTTGAGGCAGAGGGCGACCACGCCCTCGCCGCGGACGAACCCGTCGGCCGAGGCCCCGAAGGAGTGGCAGCGGCCCGTGGGGGACAGCCCGCCGAAGTGGGTCAGCCCGATCGAGGTGTCGGGGTGGACCAGGAGATTGACCCCGCCGACCATGGCCGCCTCGATCTCGCCGAGGCGCAGCGCCCGCGCGGCGAGGTGCAGCGCCACCAGCGAGGACGAGCACCCGGTCTCCACGACCAGGCTGGGCCCCTGGAGCTGGAGGAAGTACGAGACGCGGGCGGCGATCGCGTCCAGGACGTTGCCCACCAGGCTGTGCTGGGTGGTGGCCGCGCCGCGTTCCTTGCGCAGCTGCTCGTAGTCGTGCCAGATCGCGCCGACGTACACACCGGTACGGGAGCCGCGCAGGTCCGCCGCGGGGCGCCCGGAGTCCTCCAGGGCCTGCCAGGCGACCTCCAGCATCAGCCGCTGCTGCGGGTCGAGGTCCGGGGCCTCGCGCGGCGAGATCCCGAAGAACGTGGGGTCGAACAGGCCGATGTCGGGGAGGAAGCCGCCGACGTCCTGGATGTGCCGCTCCGGGTCCAGCGGGGCCGTGGCATCCCACCGGTCCGGCGGTACGGGGCCGATCGCGTCGCCCCGTTCGCTCAGCAGCCGCCACAGGCCGTCGATGTCCGCCGCGCCGGGGAAGCGTCCGGCCATGCCGACGACGGCGATGGAGGAGGCGGCGTCGTGGGTTTCGGCGGGGGAGTGTTCAGTCACGGATTGCCTTTCCCGCGGTCTTCGCGATGCCCGGGCCCGGGACCGAGCGCAGGATGTCGCCGAGCCGCTCGACGACCCGGGTGCGCCGGTCGGCGGTCAGCAGGCCGGCGGCCGAGATCAGTTCGACGCTGAGCCGCCCGTCGTACACGCTCACCAGGAACAGGGGCATGCCGGGGACGGTCGTGGACGTGTAGCCGCGGAAGTCGGTGACGGTCAGCCCCTCGGGGGTGGCCAGGCCGGGTATCCGGCCGATGTTGGAGACGGCGTAGTCCACCACCTCCACCGCCGAGCCCGAGAACCGCCCGGAGTCGAGCAGTACGCGCTCGGGGACGATGGCCGCGATGGCCGCGTCCAGCCCCTCGGTGGCGTCCCGGGCGACCACCAGCGGGTCGGCGGACTCGGGGACGGTGACCGGGAATTCGATGCCCGCCACGAAGTTGGTCGCCTCGAACGGGCCGACCGGCGGCGACAGCCAGGCCCGGAGGTCGACCGGGGACCCGCACACCAGCCGCGTCGGTCCACTCTCCTCCCGCAGCTCGTCGCGGCACGCCACGAGCACGGCGCCGCACAGGAAGCCGTGCAGCGACAGGCCGAAGCCGGAGACGGACTCGGTCAGCCGCCGGGTCGTGTCCCGGTCGAGGCGTGTTCTGGCGACCTCGGAGGCGGGCAGCTCGAAGGCGCCCGCGGCCGCCGACAGGGCGCGGGAGACGGCCCCGGCGTCGTCGTCCCAGCCCGGCCCGTATCCGTCGGCCCGGCCCGCCCCGCGGGCGATCAGCAGCCGTTCGGCCGAGGTGGGCAGCGCGGTCGCCGCCCCGGGGATTGGAGCGGCGGTGACCGTGGCGGTGTAGATCTCCCACAGCCGCGCGAAGAGCGCGATGCCGACGCCCGCGTCGGCGATCGCGTGATGCAGCGTCAGGATGACGTGGTGCCGGGAGCCCTCGCCCCCGGGCCCCCGGACCAGGGTGAGCCGGGCCAGGGACCGGGACGAGTCCAGCCGCCTGATCATCTCCTCCCGGTACGCGGCCTCGCCGCCCCCGCGGACGGTGAACTCCGCCCGCGGCCGCTCGTCGACCTCGAAGCGGAATCCCTCGTCGTCCCGGATCAGGCGGCCGCGCAGCAGCGGGGCGGCGGCCGACAGGACCGTGAACGCCCGGCCCAGCGCCTCGGCGTCGACCGTTCCCTCGCAGACCGCCGAGTAGTTGCCCGCCCAGTCGATCGACGCGTGGAACGCCTCGCTGGGGTCCAGCCGCCGCTCGCCGGTCATGTGCTGCTCGTCGCTCATGCGCCGCTCCCGGGGGCCGGGCCGCCGGTACGGACGGAGATCGCGCCGCACGGGCAGTTGCGCTCGCACTCCAGCGCCAGCTCCCGCAGGCCCTCGGCCCCCTCCGCCGCCTCGGGCACTTCGGGACGTAACACGATGACCGTGCCGTCGTCCTCCGTCTGGTCGAACAGCTCGCCCGCGACGAGCGCGCACATGCCCGATCCGCAGCAGCGCCCGGTGTCCGCCTCGATGAACATCGGCCTCCCTACCATGTGACCGGCAGCGACTTGATGCCGTAGACGATCTCCGTCGTGCGCGTCTCGACCCGGTCCGCGGGGACCGCGAGGGCAAGCCCCGGCAGACGGTCGAACAGGGCCCGGTAGCCGATCCGCATCTCGGCCCGCGCCAGCTGCTGGGCGACGCACTGGTGGACACCGAAGCCGAAGGCCAGGTTCCCGGCCGCGGGCCGCCGGATGTCGAACACATCGGGGTCGGCGAAGCGCTCCGGGTCCCGGTTCGCCGCCGGGAGCGAGATCGTCACCGTCTGCCCGGCCTTGACGGTCACCCCGCCCAGCTCCACGTCCTCCCGCGCGCCCCGGGAGATGCCGAACTGGATGACCGTGAGGTACCGCAGCAGCTCCTCGACGGCCCCGTGCAGCAGGGCCGGGTCCGCCTTCAGCGCGGCGAGCTGCCCGGGGTGGGTCAGCAGGGTGAAGGTGCCGAGCGACAGCATGTTCGCCGTCGTCTCGTGGCCCGCCGTGAACAGCTGGAAGGCGATGCTCGTCAACTCGACGTCGGACAGTCCGCCGACCTGGACCAGCCCGCCCAGCAGGTCGTCCTGGGGCTGCTTCCGCTGCCGCTCGACCGCCTCGCCGAGGAACTCGAAGATGGCCCGGTAGCACTCCTTGACCTGGTCCGCCGTGGAGTCCGTCCGCAGCATGTGCTCGGACACCGGCCGGATGCGCTCCCACTCCGGGTAGGGGATGCCGAGGAGGTCGCAGATCACCAGCGAGGGCAGCGGGGCGGCGAACTCCGGTACCAGGTCGGCCCGTCTGGCGGGCGTGCTCAGCTCGTCGATCAGGCGGTGCGCGGTGGCCTCGATCCTCTCTTCGAGCTGCCGCATCCGCCGCACGCTCAGCTCGCCGGTCAGCAGCTTCCGGTAGCGGGTGTGCTCCGGGGGGTCCATGCCGACGAACATCCCCGGCACGTCCTCCTCGGGCGGGGAGCCGTCCCCCAGCACCTCGTGGACCGCCGAGTGCCGCAGTTCCGGCCGGGAGCTGAAGCGCGGGTCCTGCAGAACTTCCCGGGCGAGCCGGTAGCTCGTCACGATCCAGCCGACGTGGCCGTCGGCGTAGGTCAGGGGAGCCACCGGGGTGTGGGTCCGCAGCTCGGCCAGCTCGGGCGGCGGGTCGAACACTCCGTCACGCTTGACGGGAATCCGCATGGGGCACTGCTCGGCACTCATCAGCTGTCCTTCTGGAGGGTCCGGTCTGAACTAGCTCGTTGCTCTCATCGCTTCGACCCGGGCTTTGAGCGCGGCGTTCTGGTCGCGCATCCCGGACGCGTTCCGTGTCAGGAAGCGGCCGAGCGCGGGGACCGCGACTCCGGAGAAGGTGTCGGCGTGGACGACGCGGGTGCCGCTCCCCTCCGGCGTCAGCACGAATTCGTGCACCCCGGTGAGGACTCCGGGCAGCAGCGGCCGGGCGCGCCAGCGCAGCACGCGGCCGGGCTCGGCGGCGAGGACCAGCGGCCTGATCGTCCACTCCCGGCCGCCCGGCCCCGCCACGGTGACCGTCAGCCGTGTGTGCGCGGCCGGGGCGCCGTTGATCCGCCGCAGCGTGGGGCTCCACCGCGGATAGTCCGCGAAATCCGTGAGGACCGCCCAGACCCGCGTGGGCTCCGCCGCGATGTGCACGCTGGTCTCCACCCGTCGCACGGCGCCCGTCACCGTCCCGCGCGGGGGAGCACGGTCATGGGCAGCGAGCTGGGGTTCACGGTGGCCCAGGGCATCTCGCGGGCCCGGAACCCCGGCGGGAGGTCCAGCCGCCAGCGCCGGGTGACCTCGACGACGACGGCCGCCATCATGGTCCAGGCGAAGTGCTCGCCGAAGCAGTGCCTCGGGCCGCCGCCGAAGGGGACGAACGCGCCGCGCGGAAGGCTCGTCACCGGACGGGTCAGCCACCGGTCGGGGTCGAACCGCTCCGGGGACGGATACAGGGACGGATCGCGGAAGACCCCGTAGGGGCTGTAGAACAGCTCGGTACCGGCCGGGACCTTGCGGCCGCCGAGGTCCATCGGCCGGGTGGTGCGGCGCGAGATGACCAGGATGGGCTGCCGCAGCCGCAGCGACTCCTGGAGCACCCGCTTGACGTACTCCAGCTTGGCCACGTCGCCGATCTCGAAGTCGCGGTCGCCGATCACGTCCCGGACCTCTTCCGCGACCTTGTGCTCGATCTCCGGGTGCCGGGCCATCTCGTAGAACGTCCACGCCAGCGCCGTGGCGGCGGTCTCGGCACCGGCCATGGTCACCGCGACGATCTGGTCGCACACCTCGCGTTCCGTCAGCGGCTCGCCGCTCTTCTCGTCCCGCGTCGCCAGCAGCACCGACATCAGGTCGCCGTTGTCGACGCCCCGTTCACGGTAGGACCGCATGATCCGGTTGATGGCCTCGCGCAGCTCGGCGAAGGCCCTGTCGAACCGCCGGTTCACCGGCAGCGGCACCCGGTTGACCGCGTCGGGCACGACCGTGCGCCACATGATCCCCTTGAGGACGGCGGGCAGCAGCCGGACCAGTTCGGAGACGGCGTGCGCGTCCACCCCCGCCCCGAACATCGTGCTCGCCAGGATGCGCAGGGTGATCGCGTGCATCTCCTTGTCGGCCGCGATCCGCTGTCCGGCGCGCCAGGACGTCGCCTTGTCGGTGGCGACTTCACGCATCACCTCGGCGTACCGGTTGACCTGGGTGCGGTGCACCGAGGGCTTGACCATGGCGAGTTGCCGCCGGTGTTCGTCGCCGTTGGCCAGCACGACGCCGTTCCCGGCCAGCGGGCGCACCTTGTCGTAGAAGCGGCCCTTGTCGAGGGCGCCGTCATGGTCCGTCAGCAGGGTGTTGATCAGCTTCGGTTCGGTGAGGAAGTACGTCGGGATGGTGCCGAAGTCGACGCGCACGATGTCGGCCTGGCCCTGGAGCGACCGCAGGAACCGGAACGGGTCGCGCACCATCGACGGCGTGTGTCCGGCGAGCGGCACCCGGCCGCGCGCCACCCGGTAGGTCGCGAGGTCCGTCACGCGGACCGCCGCCCCACGCTGTGGTACGGACGGTCGCTGAACACGGTCTGCTCCGCGTGCAGGGTCACCACGCCCGACCGGACGTCGTTCCACCGGTGCCCGATGCCGTTGTAGCGCGAGGTGAGATAGGACCACTGGAGGTTCCCGGCCATCATGTGCCAGAGGGCGTCGAGGTAGGCGGTCACGGCGGGGTCGCGGCCGAGTGCGCCGTCCTCGATGGCCTTCCGCGCCGCCATGAAGTCGTTCCGCCGGTCCTCGATGACACGGAAGAGCCGGTCCACGGCGGACTGGAGGTCCATGTTCTCGCTGAGCCGCAGCACCGCGATCGCGTTGACGTAGTCGTCCATCGCGGCCTCGGCGCGGAAGGAGAACATGTCGTTGGTGAGCATGATGTGCTCAAGCGCGATGTCGATGAGCTTGCGCAGCTCGGCGTGGGCTTCCAGCTGGTCGGTGAGGTCGATGCCCAGGCCGTATTCGCCGAGCACGAAGTACATCCCCATGCCGACGCTGTCCCGGCGGACGTGGAGATACGTCTCCAGGTCGAAGACCTCGTCGTCGCGCCGGGAGGTGATCTCGGCGACGCAGCCGGAGAGGAAGCGGCGGACCTCGCCGAGGAAGCGTTCCCACTGGCGGTCGGGGATCTGGGCGCGCATCTCGCGCCAGACGCCCCGCAGGACGCGGCCCCACTCGAAGTCGCCGCCGACCGCCCGGTCGTCGAGGATGTTCACCACCCGGGCGAACATCTCCTTCGCGGCGTCGACATCACTGCCGATCTTCTTGCGGTCGACCATCGCGTTGTCGAAGACGGACAGATACTCGGTGTAGTGGCACAGGTGCTGCAACCGCTCCCGCTCCGCCGTCGGCAGGACGTAGCACGTCCACAGCGCCGCGCCCTCCTCCAGGAGCTGGTCCAGCTCCCGGTCTCCGTCCAGGGCGAAACGCATGTTCTCGCGCACCCAGCCGTTCGAACTCCGGTGGATGGCGGCCGTCTCCGGGTGGGCGAGCGCGGGCAGCAGATACGGGAACGCGGGGAGGTAGAACTCCTCGCCGGGAACGTAGGGGCTTCGGGTCCGTGGCATGGCGACGCTCCTCAGGCCGACTGGAATGAAGGAAGGTTTCGGCGCGGTTCGGCGGCCGTAGCTCACGTCCGGCGGTCCACGGCGGCATGGGCCAGCCCGCGCAGCGCCTCCGAGGCGGCGGGGTGGATCGCGGCGCTCTCCAGCGCCCGCAGCGCGCCCGTGTGCCGGTCGCTGATCATGTCCTCGACCACCGCTCGCGCACCGGTGCGCTCCACGGCGTCCCTGACCTCGGCGGCTCCCTCGCCGTCGACCCAGGGCGCTCCGTAGAGCCGGTCGATCAGCTTGGCCTCGCGCGGCCCGGCCAGGTCCCGCGCGATGGTGATGAGCACGGTCAGCTTGCCCTGGCGGATGTCGTCGACGTTCGACTTCCCGGTCGTCAGCGGGTCCCCGAAGATCCCGAACAGGTCGTCACGCATCTGGTAGGCCTCGCCGAGCAGCATCCCGTACGTCCCGTACGCGGCGAGGACGTCGTCCGGCGCACCCGCCAGGACGCCACCGAGCCGGAGGGGATCGCGCACGGAGTAACCGGCCGTCTTGTAGCGCACGACCTCCAGGGCCTCCGCCACCGAACCGGTCCGCGCCTCGCCGAAGAGATCCAGGTACTCCCCGTGGATGGCGTCGGCGCGCAGCCCGGAGAACAGGGACATGGCGCCCGGCGAGCGGCGGGCGCGCCAGCCGTCGTGGAACAGCTCGTCGGACCAGACGATCCCGGCGTTCCCGGCCAGCAGCGCCGCGCTCAGGCCGAAGTGGCCGCTTTCGCCGTTCCAGCACGACTCCTCGTGCAGACGGGCGTAGGCGCGGTGCATCGTCGGCAGCCCGCGCCGGAGGTCGCTGCGGTCGACGATGTCGTCGTGGATCAGCGCGGCCACGTGGAAGAGCTCCACGGCGGCCGCCACCGACAGGATGTCGTCCTCGGCGCGGTCCTCGCCCAGGATGCCCCGCCAGCCCCAGTAGCAGAACAGCGGGCGCATACGCTTCCCCGCGCCCAGCGCGAAGTCGCGCAGGCGCTGGAGCACGCCCCGGGTCTCGGCGTTGGTGACCTCGCCGACCTTGGCGTCGAGGAACGAGCGGAGCCTGTCCTCGATCTGGGTGCGGACGGCGGCGTGCTCTTCGAGGGTGAGGGCCGATCCGCTCATATCTTGCGCCGGACGACGGTCATCGGGAGCGGCCCCGGTACGAGGGCGCCCATCGCGATCGGCTCCACCGGCTTGTCACTGGTGGGCCGCACATGCCACTGGGAGGCGAGCGTGGCGATCACGGCCTGGATCTCGTTCCACGCGAACGATTCCCCGATGCAGTTGCGGACGCCCGCGCCGAAGGGCATGAACGCGCTGCGCGGGACCTCCCGGCGGCGCTCCGGCAGCCAGCGGTCCGGGTCGAACGTGCCGGGCTTCGGGTAGACCGTGCGGTCGTGGTGGACCGCGTAGATGGAGTACAGCACCTCGGTCCCCCGGGGGATGCGGTGCCCGCCCAGCTGGGTGTCCACCCTGGTCCGCCGCCCCAGCGCCCAGACCGGGGGGTACATCCGCAGCGATTCGGTGACCACCCGGCGGGTGTACTCCAGCTTCGGCAGATCCTCCGCCGTGACGGGGCGCCCCTCCAGTACGGCGTCCACTTCCGCCTGCAGCTTCCGCTGGACGTCGGGGTGCTCGCCCAGCAGGTACGCCGTCCAGGACATCGCGCTCGGCGTCGTCTCGGAACCGGCGGTCAGCATGGTCATGAACTCTTCGTGGATCTGCTGGTCCGTGACATTCGGATTTCCCGAATCCCGCGCGGCGAAAAGCCTCGCCATCAGATCATTTGCGGCCCGGTCCCGCTCGGAATCGAGATCCGAGACGATACGGCGTCCCACCTTTGTCAGTCGGCCGATGGCACTGTGGAACAGCTTGCTGCCGCGCGTCGGAACCCGGTCCAGCAGAGCGGGCGGAACCGCCGCCCGGCGCTCCACGCCCGAAATCACGACGGGCATGCACCGATACACTTCCTTGATGTCGTGCTCGGCCATGTCGGTGGAGAAGAGCGCCTTGATGACGATCCGGACGGCCAGCTCGTAGAACATGGGATACATGTTCACCCGCTGGCCGTCTTCCCATGAGTCGAAGACGGCGGTGGCACTGTCCCGCATGATTCCCAGATAGGTGGCGATCTGGGTGTGGTGGAAAGCGGGCTGCATCAGCAGCCGCTGGCTCCGGTGCAGCTCGTCCTCGGAGAGGAGAATGCCATTGCCGAGCATGGAGCGCACGCGGTCGTACTGCATTCCCTTCTCGTAGTCCTTGGACTTGCGCACCAGGATGTCGTACAGCATGTCGTGGTCGCTGACGAGATAGGCGTGCAGCGGGCCGAGCTGAATACGGGCGAGCGGACCCTGCTCGCTCACCGAGTTGAAGAACTTGAGGGGGTTTCTCCACATGGCGAAGGCATGCCCGATGAGCGGCAGCTTGCCAGGACTGATGGGCACGTTCGGGGCAGCGCTGATGGCGGCGGCCATGGACGACTCCTTGAAAGAAGCGGAGATCCGTGAAACCTCTGAATTCCGTGCGACTGAATTCCGTGCGACCTGCGAAAGCCGTTGAGTCGGCCGTTGAGTCAGCCGGTGGGCCAGGTGACCGGAAGAGCCGACAGGCCGTGGAAGACGAGCCCGCCCGGGACGTACCGCGGCTCGAAGCCGGGGGCGAGTGCGATGCCGGGCAGGGCCTCGGCGAGCGTCTCCAGCGCGATGCGGCTCTCCAGGCGGCCCAGGCTCGCGCCGAGGCAGAAGTGGATGCCGTGGCCGAACGCGAAGTGGCGCGGCGGGCCGCTCCGGTCGAGCCGGAAGGTCTCGGGGTCCTCGGTCAGCCCGGGGTCGCGGCCGACCGCCGCGAACATCGTGTGCACCTTGGCCCCGGCCGGGATCGTCACGCCGCCGACCGTGGTGTCCTCGGCGGCCAGCCGGGGCGCGCCCTGGACCGAGGTGTCGAACCGCAGCCCTTCCTCCACCGCCGCGGGAATCAGCTCGCGGTCGGCGACGGCCTTCTCCCACAGGCTCCGGTCCCGGAGCAGCTGGTGGAGGGTGTTCGCGATGAGGTTGGTCGTCGTCTCGTGTCCGGCGGCCAGGATGACCTGGAGGGCGAGCACGGCGTCGTCGAGGGTGCAGGCGGCGTCCTGCCGCGCGGCCGCCTCGACGAGCACGCTGAGCAGGTCGTCGGCCGGGTGCCGGGCGCGGTCCGCGAGCAGGCCCCGGTAGTACTCCTCGTAGGCGAGCACGCTCTTCGCGCAGCGCAGCTGCTCCTCCGGGGGCAGGGGCATGACCTGCAGGAGGAGCCAGTCGTCGTTCCACGCCTTCACCGTGGCGTGGTCCTCCGCGGGGACGCCGATGATGTCGCAGATCACCGTCATCGGCAGCGGATAGGCGAAGCCGGAGAGAAGGTCGATGCTCCCGGCGTCCTGGAAATCCTGTACGAGCTTCTTCGCCAGCTCCCGGATCGCGGGCTCACGGCGGCGCAGGGCGCGCGGCGTAAACTCCCCGTTGACCAGGGAGCGGAAGCGGCCGTGGGTCTCGGGGTCGGAATTGAATAAGGTGACCCGGTAGAAGAGCGAGCCCGAGAGCAGCTCCTTGCATTCGTCGGTCAGCTCATATGCGCCATGGGTGTTGTTCCGGCTGGTGAACTTCAGCGGATCGCGCAGGACCTGCGCCATCTCCTCGCGTCCCGTAATGACCCACGGACCGTGCTCCGACAGTGGGCAGACGGGAGCCTTCTCGCGGGCGACGCGATAGGCGCCGTGCGGGTTCGCGATGAACTCGGGACTCATGGGGTCGAACAGCTCGGCAGGGTTGATCCGGCTGTCTTCTGAAATGCGGTCGCTCACGTACACTTCCTTTGCAGAACTGTTTGTCCGTGCAGGATGGAGCCCATGCAAGATGGAGCCCTGGGCTTTCCGCGGAACGCGGTCGACGTCCCTGGAATTGCCCAGTGATTACGTGGAGAGTTGTGGCGCGGAAGGTGCGCCGGGAGAGTGCTCGGCCCTACCCGAAGTGCCCGGGCATCCGGGCGAATGAGTTGGCCGTGAAGACGCCATGCGTCGTATGAAGCGGCAGAAATGCCAGCATAGAGAGCCCCCGTTCTCTTGATCCGTGGTGACGCTAGCAGTCCGCCACGACGAGGCGCAAGGCTTTTCGATTGCATCAAAGGAGACACGGCAGGTTTATTTGCCGGGGCTTTGACCACGCAAGGGTGTGCGCGGAACGAAGCCGCCCCGCCCGGGACCCGGGCGGGGCGGCGTACCGGCCCGGCGGCGGGCCTGGGGCGCGGGGGAGGGCTACGGGAGCGCGAGCATCCGCTCCAGCGCGGCCTTCGCGTGGGTCTCCGTCTCCGGGTCCACCTGGATGCGGTTGACGACCTTGCCCGCCACCAGCGACTCCAGGGTCCACACCAGGTGCGGCAGGTCGATCCGGTTCATGGTCGAGCAGAAGCACACCGTCTTGTCGAGGAAGACGATCTCCTTGTCCTCCGCGGCGAATCGGTTCGCCAGCCGCCGGACGAGGTTCAGCTCGGTGCCGATCGCCCACTTGCTGCCGGCCGGGGCGGCTTCGAGCGCCTGGATGATGTACTCGGTCGAGCCGACGAGGTCGGCCGCCGCGACGACCTCGTTCTTGCACTCGGGGTGCACCAGCACGTTGACGCCCGGTATGCGCTCGCGGACGTCCCGTACGGACTCCAGCGAGAAGCGCCCGTGCACGGAGCAGTGGCCGCGCCACAGGATCATCTTGGCGGCGCGCAGCTGCTCGGCGGTCAGCCCGCCGCCGGGCTTGTGCGGGTTGTAGACGACGCAGTCCTCCAGCGACATGCCCATGTCCCGCACGGCGGTGTTGCGGCCCAGGTGCTGGTCGGGCAGGAACAGCACCTTCTCGCCCTGCTGGAAGGCCCAGTCCAGGGCCCGGCGGGCGTTGGAGGAGGTGCAGATCGTGCCGCCGTGGCGGCCGGTGAAGGCCTTGATGTCGGCGGAGGAGTTCATGTACGAGACGGGCACCGTCGTCCCGGCGACGCCCGCCTCGGTCAGCACGTCCCAGCACTCGGCGACCTGCTCGGCGGTGGCCATGTCGGCCATCGAACAGCCCGCCGCCAGGTCGGGGAGGACGACCTGCTGGGCGTCGCCGGTCAGGATGTCGGCGGACTCCGCCATGAAGTGTACACCGCAGAAGACGATGTATTCGGCGTCCGGCCGGGCCGCCGCGTCCCGGGCGAGCTTGAAGGAGTCACCGGTGACGTCGGCGAACTCGATGACCTCGTCGCGCTGGTAGTGGTGGCCGAGCACGAAGACCTTGTCGCCGAGCTTCTCCTTGGCCGCGCGGGCGCGGGCCACCAGGTCCGGGTCGGAGGGCGCGGGGAGGTCACCGGGGCACTCCACACCGCGTTCGCTCCTCGGGTCGGCGTCACGGCCGAGCAGGAGCAGCGCGAGCGGGGTCGGCTGGACGTCGAGAGGCTGGGCGGTGGTCACGACACGCACCCTTCTTTCTTCACTCGGAACCCTAATCGTCAACTTGACGCTATCTATCATAGCCGCTTCACGTCATGTTGACGATGGGCATCGCGTCGATGTGACGCATTCCGGTCCGAGGGCCCCGTGTGCGAGCATGAAGAGCCAGGAAAATGCGCTGGGCCCGGAATGAATCCGGGGCGCCGTTGGTTGGTTCCGACGGCAAGCAGTCCGTACGACCCGGGAGAGAAGCAGATGACCGTTCAGGACGAGACCACCGCGAGCGAGGGCATCATCCTGTCCGACGCCGCCGCGTCGAAGGTCAAGGGCCTGCTGGAGCAGGAAGGCCGCGAAGACCTCGCGCTGCGCGTCGCCGTCCAGCCCGGCGGCTGCTCCGGCCTGCGCTACCAGCTCTTCTTCGACGAGCGCGCGCTTGACGGCGACGTCATCAAGGACTTCGACGGCGTCAAGGTCGTGACCGACCGGATGAGCGCCCCGTACCTGGGTGGCGCCTCGATCGACTTCGTCGACACCATCGAGAAGCAGGGCTTCACGATCGACAACCCGAACGCCTCGGGCTCCTGCGCCTGCGGCGACTCCTTCAGCTGAGCCCCGGCAACGGGCATACGGAGGCGGCGGGTCCATCCGGACCCGCCGCCTCCGGCGTTTGCTGGGCTACTTCTTCCGCGCCGGCTACTTCTTCTGCGCCGGGACCTTCTCGCCCGTCGCCTTGTCCACGACCGTCCGGCCGTCCACCGGCTTGTCGAGCGTGACCTTCTTGGTCATCTCCTTGGCCATGAGGATGCACGCCTGGCCCGGACGCTTCGGCTTGCTCTCGATCTCGACCGTCACCTTCTTCGACGTCTCCTTCGCGGAGACCGAGTAGGTGTTGCACACGCCGCCCCAGAAGCGCAGCGTCAGGGTCTTCCCGTCCGCGCTGTACGAGGTGATGTCGTCGGTCTTGGAGCCGTGGCCCGGTGTGCCCGGCTCATTGTGCTTCTTGCCCTGGCCCGGGGTCTTGCCGCCGGTGTCGGTGGCGTTGTCGGTGGCCGCCTTCTTCTTGATGAACTCCGGCTTCACGGCCGGGTAGGGGAGGGTCACCGCGACGCCGTTGGCCCCGGTCGGCTCCGTCTTGAAGATCCACGACGGCACCAGCGCCCGCTGTCCGGCCACGGAGTGCGAGGCCAGCCCGAAGGTCACCGACTTCACGGTCACCTTCCCGGACCCGCTTCCGCCGCTCTTCCCGGCCGTGGCGTTGAGCTTCTTCAGCGCCTGCTCCGCGCTGATCAGCGGGTAGCTGTCGTCCTCCTTCGGCGCCGACAGCATGCCGTTCCCACCGGCCACCCGGCCGTCCGCGCCCACCTGGAGGCTGGTCGTCCAGCCCTGGGTGGGCAGCTTGTCCAGCACCGGGTCCGCGTTCACCATGCGCATGGCGCCGTAGCGGCCGCCCGCGTCGAGCTTCGCGTCCGTCAGTCCGAGCGCCTTCAGTACCGGCTCGGCCGTGCTCTTGGCCTTCTCCTCGGACACGGCCTTATCGGTCTTGTCAGGCTTGTCGGTCTTATTGGTGTCGCTCTTCTTGTCACCGTCGCGGTAGGTCGGGCAGGACGTGTCTGCGGCCTTCTTCGGCCCCGCGCCCGGCGGATGCACACAGGAGGTGCCGCCCGGCGCCCCGAACCGGGAGTACGACCAGCTGCCCGGGCCCTTCTCGCTCACCCGCAGCACCGGGCCGCCGCCGTCCTTCGCGCCCCCGACCTTCCAGTAGCCGTGGTCGGCGCGGGGGCTGCCGGAGACGTCCAGGGCCTTCGCCAGCCGCGCCACGTCGGCCTTGGCGACCTTGGTGTCGGTCCGGTAGACGGGTGCCTCGTCGGGTCCGTCGGGCAGCTTTCCGTCGACCACATACCGGCCACCAGTGCCGCCGCTGCCGCCGCCGTGCGGATCGGGCTCGCCGACCGCGATGCCCTTGTGCCCCGCCGGGGCGGCGTACGCGTCCAGTGCGAGGGGCTGGGGCGATCCGTCCCTGTCCGCCGAGCCCGGGCCCCGGGAGCCGCTGCCGTTCGCCGCGGTCGAGGCCCAGTACGCGCCGCCGCCACCGGCGACCAGCACCGCGGCCGCCACCGATACGACGGCCAGCCGGGAACGCCGACGCGGCTGCGGATGGTCGTCGTCGGGGGTCTGCGGGGTGTCGGTCTCCTCGGTGCTCACCGTTTCACTCCTTCGGCTCCGCTCACGTTGTCCGGATTGCCCTCGCGAGGGGGTTGCCGATGTGACGGGGTGAAGGGGCGGCTGGTTCCTTCCGCCGCGTCCGCCGCTTTTCGGCCGCCCGCAGGAGTCGTCCGCGGCCGCGGTTCTCAGTCGCCGTAGTCGGACATCCCGCCGACCAGGTCGGCGGACGCGGCGGAAACCGTGATCCCACGTATACGCGACGGGGATACGGGCCCGGCCGGAGGCGATACGGTGACCACCGGGACCGCCCAGTGGGGCGCCATCCGCGCGCCGTAGCCGCGCAGTTCGGCCAGCGAGTCGGGCTCGATCGCCCCGGCGGCGGTCAGTGCGGGGGTGACGTGCTGCGGCATACGGCCTCCCGGTCCATGGGGCCCGCACGGGCACGCGCCCCGTCATCTCTGCACCGTATGCCCTACTACCGGGTAGTTCCTGCCGTTCGTATGCGGGAGGGGAAGCGGATAGCGTGAAGCGCGTCCGATTTCGCCGCCGCCCCGAAACAGGAGCAGCTCCCGTGCGTATCGCCGTCACCGGCTCCATTGCCACCGATCATCTGATGACCTTCCCCGGACGCATTGCCGATCAGCTGGTCGCCGACCAGTTGCACACGGTCTCCCTCTCCTTCCTCGTCGACAAGCTCGAAGTCCGCCGCGGCGGGGTCGCCCCGAACATCTGCTTCGGCATGGGGGTGCTCGGGCAGCGCCCGGTCCTGGTCGGCGCGGCCGGCGAGGACTTCGCCGAATACCGCGCCTGGCTGGACCGGCACGGTGTGGACACCCAGTCCGTCCGGATCTCCGAGGTGCTGCACACCGCGCGCTTCGTCTGCACCACCGACGACGACCAGAACCAGATCGCCTCCTTCTACCCCGGCGCGATGAGCGAGGCCCGCCAGATCGAGCTGCAGCCGATCGCCGAGCGGGTCGGCGGGCTGGACCTGGTGCTCATCGGCGCGGACGACCCGGAGGCGATGGTCCGCCACACCGAGGAGTGCCGCTCGCGCGGCATCCCGTTCGCCGCCGACCCCTCGCAGCAGCTCGCCCGCATGGACGGCGAGGACATCCGGGTGCTGGTGGGCGGCGCGGAATACCTCTTCACCAATGAGTACGAGGCCGCGCTGATCCAGACCAAGACCGGCTGGACCTCCGAGCAGATCCTCGCCAAGGTCGGCACCCGCATCACCACGCTGGGCGCCCAGGGCGTCCGGATCGAGCGCGAGGGCGAGGAGCCGATCGTCGTCGGCTGCGCCGAAGAGGAGCGGAAGGCCGACCCCACGGGCGTCGGCGACGCCTTCCGCGCGGGCTTCCTCTCCGGTCTGTCCTGGAAGCTCCCGCTGGAGCGCGCCGCCCAGGTGGGCTGCATGCTCGCGACGCTCGTCATCGAGACGGTCGGCACGCAGGAGTACGAGCTGCGCCGCGGCCACTTCATGGAGCGCTTCGCCAAGGCCTACGGCGACGAGGCGGCGGCCGAGATCGGCGAGCACCTGGTCTGACGGCAGCACGCGCGGAGCGGGGCCGGGGGAACGTTTCCCCGGCCCCGCCTCACGTCCGGCGTCCGGTGCCTCACGTCCGGTGCCCTACGTCCGGCGGCGCACCCGGTACGCCGTGCCGCGCTCGGCGGGGCGCTCGCCCTCGTACGTCTGCCCCCGCATCTCGCACCACGCCGGAATGTCCAGCCGTGCCGCCTCGTCGTCGGACAGCACGGTCACCACCTCGCCCACCGGTACGTCGCCGATGACCTTGGCCAGTTCGATCACCGGGATCGGGCACCGCCTGCCCAGCGAATCGACGACCAGGCCAGAGGTCTCGGATGCGGCCTCCGCCGCAGAGGCGCCGACCGTCTCCGGGGCGCCCAGCCGCTCGCGTACCCCGGCCACCACGCCCGGCAGCACCTCCAGGAACCGGTCCACGTCCGTCCCGGCGGTGCCGCGCGGGAGCGAGAGGCGGATGTTGCCCTCGGACAGCACCCCCATGGCACGCAGCACATGGCTGGGAACCAGCGTGCTGGAGGTGCACGAGGACCCGGACGAGACCGAGAACTCCGCCCGGTCCAGCTCGTGCAGCAGCGCCTCTCCATCGACATAGAGACACGAGAAGGTGACCAGATGTGGCAGCCGCCGCTCCGGATCGCCCACCACTTCCACGTCCGGCACCAGCCGCGGCACCCGGGCCCGGATACGGTCCACCAGCCCCCGCAGCCGCTCCGCCTCCTCGGCGGCCTCGGCCCGTACGGCGCGCAGCGAGGCGGCGGCCGCGACGATGGCCGGGAGGTTCTCGAAGCCCGGGGCGCGGCCCGACTCCCGCTCGTCCGCCGCGGCCGGACGGAACCGGGTGCCCTTGCGCACCGCGAGGAGCCCGACCCCGGCCGGACCGCCCCATTTGTGGGCGCTCGCGGTGAGCAGCGACCACCGGCCCTCCACCGGGCCCCAGCCCAGCGACTGGGCCGCGTCCACCAGCAGCGGTACCCCGGCCGCCGTGCACGCCTCCGCGGCCTCGGCCACCGGCTGCACCGTGCCGACCTCGTGGTTCGCGGACTGGAGACAGGCCAGCGCGACGCCGTCGGGCGCCTCGCGCAGAGCCGCCGCGTACGCGTCCGGCGCGACCCGGCCCGTACGGTCCACCGGAACTTCGGCGACCGTGCCGCCGGACGCCTCGTGCGCCGCCGCGGCCTGGAACACCGCGGAGTGCTCCACGGCGGAGACGATCAGCCGTTGCCCGGCCCGGCGGCGCCCGGCGAGCGCCCCCGCGATGCCGTCGTGCAGGGCGCGGGTCCCCGAAGGAGTGAAGGCCAGCTCGTCGGGGCGGCATCCGACGGCCTCGGCGGCCGTCTCCCGCGCGGCGTCCAGCAGCAGCCGGGCGCGCCGCCCCTCGCGGTAGAGCCGGGCCGGGTCGGCCCACCCCTCGTCGAGGGCGGCGAGCAGCGCCTGCCGGGCCACGGGGTGCAGCGGTGCGGACGAGGCCGCGTCGAAATAGGGCACGTAAAGAACGCTAGCCGCTGCGCCCGGCACGCGGCTCATAAGAAAAACGAGCCGGAAAATCGCGCCATAAGAACGCGAAAGGACAGGGGAGGACGCGAACGCGGGACGCGGGCACGCCACGCACGGGCGTACGGCGTGCCGCCGCGCGCCCTCACACGAACGGGGCGCTGCCCGCACCACCTTTACCCCGGTCGTCCGGCGGCAACACCCCGCCCCGCCCACGGGCCCGGAAAACGCCGGTGGAGCAGGTCATTCCGTTGGGATTCCACGGTCTTCCGAGGGTGAGGCCACCCCTTCGGGGAGGGGCCCGGCGCGTTGGGCACCCTCCCCGCGCAGCGCCAAATGGCGTCCAGTAGGGTTTGGTCCGCATAAACATCCAAACCCCTGCCCGCACCGGGCCGGCGACCGACCAGATGACGGCCGCGGCGGACCGCGCGGGCGAGACTCTCGGGAAGGCGCTACGTGAGTCCCAACGGCTCCGACCGCTCGTCGCGGCGCCCGGTGCGGCGGAAGCTGCTGCAGGCGCTGTCCGCGGGCTTGGTCCTGGCGACCGCCACCGGTTGCACATCAAAGGACTTTCCCCGCCTCGGATTGCCCACCCCGGCCACAGAGGAGGCGCCGCGGATTCTCTCCCTGTGGCAGGGCTCGTGGGCAGCAGCGCTCGCCGTGGGCGTGCTGGTCTGGGGCCTGATCCTGTGGTCGGTCATCCTCCACCGCAGGACCAGGACCAGGATCGAGGTCCCGGTACAGGTCCGGTACAACATGCCCCTCGAGGCACTGTTCACCGTGGTCCCGATCATCATCGTCGCGGTGCTGTTCTACTTCACCGCGCGCGATGAGAACGCCCTCCTCAAGACCTCCAAGAAGCCCGACCACGTAGTCAACGTCGTTGGCTACCAGTGGAGCTGGGGCTTCAACTACATGGAGAACGTGGACGGGAACGCGGCCAGCCCCAAGGCGATGCCGAAGGAGGTGTCGTCCATCCCGGACAAGATGCTCGACACCGTTCCCAAGGGCGCCGAGGGCGTCTACGAAACCGGCACCCCCGGCGAGCGGAATCCGCAGACCGGCAACCCGGGTCCCACCCTGTGGCTGCCGAAGGGTGAGTCGGTCGAGTTCATCCTGACCTCCCGCGATGTCATCCACTCGTTCTGGGTGGTCCCCTTCTTGATGAAGATGGACGTCATCCCGGGCCACGCCAACCGGTTCGAGGTCACCCCGAACCGGGAGGGCACCTTCAAGGGCAAGTGCGCCGAGCTGTGCGGTGTCGACCACTCCCGGATGCTCTTCAACGTCAAGGTCGTTTCGCCGGAGCGCTACCAGCAGCACCTGAAGGACCTGGCGAAGAAGGGCCAGACGGGATACATCCCGGCGGGCATTGCGCAGACGGACCCCGCCAAGAACGCGGAGACCAAGACACAGTGAGCATCCTCAACGAACCCCAGGGTGCCGACGCAACCGCCTCGTACGAGGATGAGTTGCCGGTGCGCCGCAAGCAGCCCGGCAATGTCGTCGTCAAGTGGCTGACCACCACCGACCACAAGACGATCGGCACGCTCTACCTGGTCACGTCGTTCGCGTTCTTCTGCATCGGCGGACTGATGGCGCTCTTCATGCGCGCCGAGCTGGCCCGTCCCGGCACGCAGATCATGTCGAACGAGCAGTTCAACCAGGCGTTCACGATGCATGGCACGATCATGCTGCTGATGTTCGCCACCCCGCTGTTCGCGGGCTTCACGAACTGGATCATGCCGCTCCAGATCGGCGCGCCCGATGTGGCGTTCCCGCGGCTGAACATGTTCGCGTACTGGCTGTACCTCTTCGGCTCGCTCATCGCGGTGGGCGGCTTCCTGACCCCGCAGGGCGCGGCCGACTTCGGCTGGTTCGCCTACTCGCCGCTGTCGGACGCGGTCCGCTCGCCGGGCATCGGCGCCGACATGTGGATCATGGGTCTGGCCTTCTCCGGCTTCGGCACGATCCTCGGTGCGGTCAACTTCATCACCACGATCATCTGCATGCGCGCTCCCGGCATGACGATGTTCCGCATGCCGATCTTCACCTGGAACGTGCTGCTGACCGCCGTCCTGGTGCTGCTCGCCTTCCCGGTGCTGGCCGCCGCGCTGTTCGCCCTGGAGGCGGACCGAAAATTCGGGGCGCATGTCTTCGACGCGGCCAATGGCGGCGCGTTGTTGTGGCAACACCTCTTCTGGTTCTTCGGACACCCAGAGGTGTACATCATCGCGCTGCCGTTCTTCGGGATCATCTCCGAGGTCATCCCGGTCTTCTCGCGCAAGCCGATGTTCGGTTACTTCACCCTGGTCGCCGCGACGATCTCCATCGCCGGTCTGTCGGTGACCGTGTGGGCGCACCACATGTACGTCACCGGCGGGGTGCTGCTGCCGTTCTTCTCCTTCATGACGTTCCTGATCGCGGTTCCGACCGGTATCAAGTTCTTCAACTGGATCGGCACGATGTGGAAGGGCTCGCTGAGCTTCGAGACCCCGATGCTCTGGGCGATCGGCTTCCTCATCACCTTCACCTTCGGTGGTCTGACCGGCGTCATCCTGGCGTCGCCGCCGATGGACTTCCACGTCTCCGACTCGTACTTCGTGGTGGCCCACTTCCACTACGTGGTCTTCGGCACCGTGGTCTTCGCGATGTTCTCCGGCTTCCACTTCTGGTGGCCGAAGATGACCGGCAAGATGCTGGACGAGAAGCTCGGCAAGATCACCTTCTGGACGCTGTTCATCGGCTTCCACGGCACCTTCCTGGTGCAGCACTGGCTGGGCGCCGAGGGCATGCCGCGCCGGTACGCCGACTACCTGGCGGCCGACGGCTTCACCGCGCTGAACACGATCTCCACGATCAGTTCGTTCCTGCTCGGCCTGTCGATCCTGCCGTTCCTCTACAACGTGTGGAAGACCGCCAAGTACGGCAAGAAGGTCGAGGTCGACGACCCGTGGGGCTACGGCCGCTCGCTGGAGTGGGCCACCTCCTGCCCGCCGCCGCGGCACAACTTCCTCACCCTGCCGCGGATTCGCTCCGAATCCCCGGCGTTCGACCTGCACCACCCCGAGATCGCGGCGCTCGAACAGCTTGAGCACCACGGTGCGGCCGACGAAGACAAGGCCCTCGCGGGTGGTAAGGAGGCCGACAAGTGAAGGTCCAAGGCCGGATGTTCATCTGGCTCGCCGTCTTCATCCTGCTGATGGCGATCGTCTACGGCGTGTGGTCGAAGGAGCCCGCCGGTACCACGGCGCTGTTCCTCGCCTTCGGGCTGAGCATCATGATCGGCTTCTACCTGGCATTCACCGCGCGCCGGGTGGATGCCGGGGCGCAGGACAACCAGGACGCGGATGTCGCGGACGACGCCGGTGAGCTGGGCTTCTTCTCCCCGCACAGCTGGCAGCCGCTGTCCCTGGCCGTCGGCGGCGCCCTGGCCTTCATGGGCGTGGTCTTCGGCTGGTGGCTGCTGTTCTTCGCGGCCCCGATGGTCATGGTCGGCCTCTTCGGGTGGGTCTTCGAGTACTACCGCGGCGAGAACCAGAACCAGTAGCGGTTTTCTGATCAAGGGGCCCGGCACCGGAAGGTGCCGGGCCCCTTGGCTTTACGCCGTCACCCTGCTGCCTCGCTCGGCGCGCCGTCCGACGCGCGCGTCCATAGCGTGATCGCATGAGCCACACACCTCGATCTCCTCGAACCCGGGCGGTGCTCTCCAGTGCCCTGCTGGTGGCATCGCTGATAGCGGGTCTCAGCGGATGCGGGGGCCCCTCCTCGGACCCGCTGTCCGCCAAGCCGTACGACGCCGCCGACCAGATCTCCTTCAACGGTGAGAGCGGCGCACGCGACGCCGATCCGGACCGGCCGCTCCAAGTGACCGCCAAGGGCGACGACGGCCGGATCACGGACGTCACCGCCACCGACGCGGCAGGCCGGTACGTACGGGGCGAGCTGACGCCGGACGGCGGCAGGTGGCGCTCCACCGTGCCGCTGGCGGCGGGCGCCCACTACACGCTGCGGGTGTCCACGGAGGACTCGGGCGGCGCTCCGGGCCGCCGTACGATCAGCTTCGCGACCAGCTCCAAGCACCGCCAGCTGAAGGTCACCTTCGGGCCCAAGGCGGGGGAGTACGGCGTGGGTCAGCCGATCACCGCCAAGCTGAGCCGCCCGGTGAAGGACCCCTCGGCCCGGTCCGTGGTCGAGCGGGGCCTGAAGGTCGACGCACAGCCCGCGGTGGACGGCGTCTGGCACTGGGTGAACAGCAAGACGCTGCACTACCGCCCGGCCGAGTACTGGCCCGCTCACGCCACCGTCAACGTGCGCTCCAACCTCAAGGGCATCAGGATCGGCAGCGGGCTCTACGGCGGCCAGGCCAAGCCGCTGCGGATCACCACCGGCGACCGGCTCGAGGCCCTGACCGACTCCGGCACCCACCAGATGACGGTCCGGCGGAACGGGGAGGTGATCCGGACCATCCCGATCACCACCGGTATGCCCGGCTTCGACACCCGTAACGGCACCAAGGTGATCCTGGCCAAGGAGTCGGCGGTGCGGATGACGGGCGCCAGCATCGGCCTCGGCGCCGGTTCCTACGATCTGATGGTCTACTGGGCGGCCCGGGTCACCAAGAGCGGTGAATACGTCCACGCCGCACCCTGGTCGACCGGCTCACAGGGATACGCCAACGTCAGCCACGGCTGCACCGGCATGTCCACCGAGAACGCCCGGTGGTTCTTCGACACCGTGCACCTCGGCGACATCGTCAAGGTCGTCAACAGCAACGGCGCCGACATGGCGACGTTCGACAACGGCTACGGCGACTGGAACATGGCGTGGACCGACTGGCGACAGGGCAGCGCCCTCGCCGCCGGTCAGCGGGACGGCAGCACTCCGGCCGACTCGGCCCGGCTCCGCCCCATGGCGTGACCGCGTGAGACCGCACCGCGTGCGCGTGCGGTCAGGCGTCCACCGCGAGCCGCTCGCGGAGCAGTCCGGCCAGCGCGTCCGTCAGGGCCACCGGGTCCACCGGATGCGTCACCGCGGCCTCCGCGCGGCTCCAGGTGGCCAGCCAGGCGTCCTGCGGGCGGCCGATGAGCAGCACCACCGGCGGGCACTGGAAGATCTCGTCCTTGATCTGCCGGCAGACGCCCATCCCGCCCGCGGGAACCGCCTCCCCGTCCAGGACGCACAGGTCGATCCCGCCGGCCTCCAGCGCCGCCAGGACGGCGGGCAGGGTCGCGCACTCCATGAACTCCACCGGAGGCACATCGGCGGCGGGCCGGCGACCGGTCGCGAGCCGCACCTGTTCGCGGGTGTTCGCGTCGTCGCTGTAGACCAGCACCGTGGCGGTCGGCCGCATCGTTTCCTCCGCATCAGCCAAGGGGACTACCGGGCTTCTGTGGCGGATGTTACTCCCGTACAGCCTTCCGGTGGAGGGGGCGAACCGATCTCTCCCTCCTTCGAGGGACCACCCGGAAGAGCCGCGACGAGCAGCATCGATGCCCTTGACGCCGCCCCGGACACTCCGAACGGCACCCCCGGGAGTGAGGGCCGGATAAGCGACCGACATAATGTCGGTCGTGGCGACAGCAACAGCAACAGATACCGGGCACGCGCACCCGTCGGTCAACCGACCGAACCTCACCAGCGTCGGAACCATCATCTGGTTGAGTTCCGAGCTGATGTTCTTCGCGGCCCTCTTCGCGATGTACTTCACCCTGCGATCGGTGACCGGAGCCGAGCACTGGAAGGAAATGGCGTCCGCGCTGAACCTCCCGTTCTCGGCGACGAACACCACGATCCTGGTGCTCTCCTCCCTCACCTGCCAGCTCGGTGTCTTTGCTGCCGAGCGTGGCGACGTGAGGAAGTTGCGCTCCTGGTTCGTGATCACCTTCATCATGGGCGCGATCTTCATCGGCGGTCAGATCTTCGAGTACACCGAACTGGTCAAGAAGGACGGGCTCTCGCTCTCCTCCGACCCGTACGGCTCGGTGTTCTACCTGACCACCGGTTTCCACGGACTGCATGTGACGGGCGGACTCATCGCCTTCCTGCTGGTCCTGGGGAGGACGTACGCGGCCAAGAGGTTCACCCACCAGCAGGCGACGGCGGCCATCGTCGTGTCCTACTACTGGCACTTCGTGGATGTCGTCTGGATCGGCCTCTTCGCCACGATCTACCTGATCAAGTAAGCCGGTCTCCGCGACCGGAACCACGTCCTTAAAGCATCGACGCAGAAGATCCTGACACCGGGGTAATCCGTGAAAAAGCTCTCCGCACGACGGCGCCATCCGCTGGCTGCGCTCGTCGTCCTACTCTTCGCGCTGGCGGTCACTGGGGGGCTGTACGCCGCGTTCTCGCCGAGCGAGGCGAAGGCCGATGACAGCTCCGCCCAGTCCCTCGCCATCGAGGAGGGCAAGAAGCTCTATTCCGTCGGCTGCGCCAGCTGCCACGGTACGGGCGGTCAGGGGACCTCCGACGGCCCGAGCCTGGTAGGCGTCGGCTCGGCCGCCGTCGACTTCCAGGTCGGCTCCGGCCGGATGCCCGCCCAGCAGCCGGGCGCCCAGGTGCCGAAGAAGAAGAAGATCTACTCGGACGCCGAGACCGAGCAGCTGGCCGCGTACATCTCCTCGCTCGGCGCCGGGCCGGTGACGCCCACCAAGGGCCAGTACAGCACCGATGGCGCGGATGTCGCGAAGGGCGGAGAGCTCTTCCGTACGAACTGCGCGCAGTGCCACAACTTCGCCGGCAAGGGCGGTGCCCTCACCAACGGCAAGTACGCGCCGTCGCTCGAGGGTGTGAGCAAGAAGCATCTGTACGAGGCCATGCAGACCGGCCCGCAGAACATGCCCTCCTTCCCCGACACCACGATGCCGGAGAAGAACAAGCAGGACGTCATCGCGTACCTCGACACGGTCAACAGCGACAAGTCCAAGACCCCCGGTGGCCTTGAGCTCGGCGGGCTCGGCCCGGTCAGTGAGGGCCTCTTCGCCTGGGTCTTCGGCATGGGCGCGCTGATCGTCCTCACCATCTGGGTCGCCGCCCGGACCGCAAAGGCCAAGAAGTCATGAGTAGCCACGAGATTTCACAAGCAGAAGAGAAGCTGCCCGAGGAGCGGGCCCAGGGCGGTGCGACCGCAGTCGCCGAAGACCCGTTCGCCGACCCGGGGCTGCCCGAGCACGAGCACCGTCAGCAGGACATCGACGAGCGGGCCGCCCAGCGGTCCGAGCGCACCGTCGCCCTGCTCTTCACGGTCTCGATGCTGGCGACGATCGCCTTCATCGCCTCCTATGTGGCGCTGCCGGTCGACAAGTACATCTACGTCTTCCCGATCGGTCACATCAGCGCGCTGAACTTCGCGCTGGGCGTCACCCTGGGCATCGCGCTGTTCGCCATCGGCGCCGGTGCGGTCCACTGGGCCCGCACTCTGATGTCCGACGTGGAGGTCGCCGACGAGCGGCACGCCATCGAGGCCAGCCCCGAGGTCAAGGCCAAGGTCCTGGAGGACTTCCGGACCGGCGCCCAGGAGTCCGGCTTCGGCCGCCGCAAGCTCGCCCGCAACACCCTCTTCGGCGCGCTCGCCCTGGTCCCGCTCTCCGGTGTCGTGCTGCTGCGCGACCTCGGCCCGCTGCCGGGCACCAAGCTCCGGCACACCACCTGGGCCAAGGGCAAGCGGCTCATGAACTACAACACCATGCAGCCGCTGCGGCCCGAGGACATCTCCGTGGGGTCCCTGACCTTCGCCATGCCCGAGGGCATGACCGAGGAGGACCACGACTTCCAGACCGAGATCGCCAAGGCCGCCCTGATGCTCGTCCGGCTCCAGCCGGACAACATCAAGGACAAGCGCGAGCTGGACTGGTCGCACGACGGCATCGTCGCCTTCTCGAAGATCTGCACCCACGTCGGCTGCCCGATCAACCTGTACGAGCAGCAGACCCACCACGTCCTGTGCCCGTGCCACCAGTCGACGTTCGACCTCGCCGACGGTGGCCGAGTGATCTTCGGTCCGGCCGGTCACGCACTGCCCCAGCTGCGGATCAAGGCCAACGACCAGGGGTACCTCGAAGCCATGGGCGACTTCTCGGAGCCCGTCGGTCCTGCTTACTGGGAGCGCGGATGAGTACTGCAACAGACACCGACGCGCAGCCGCGCGGCAAAGCGCCCGCGGGCGAGCGCGTCGCCGACTGGGCCGACGGCCGGCTGGGCATCTACAGCCTCGCCCGGGCCAACATGCGCAAGATCTTCCCGGACCACTGGTCCTTCATGCTGGGCGAGGTCGCGCTCTACAGCTTCATCATCATCATCCTCACGGGTGTGTATCTGACGCTGTTCTTCCACCCCAGCATGGAAGAGGTCGTCTACCACGGCCCGTACGTCCCGATGCAGGGCGTCCGGATGTCCGAGGCCTTCGCCTCGACGCTCGACATCAGCTTCGAGGTGCGCGGCGGTCTGCTCATCCGGCAGATCCACCACTGGGCCGCGCTGGTCTTCCTCTGCGCGATGTTCGTGCACATGATGCGCGTCTTCTTCACGGGCGCGTTCCGCAAGCCGCGTGAGGTCAACTGGCTCTTCGGCTTCCTGCTGTTCTTCCTCGGCATGCTGACCGGCTTCACGGGCTACTCGCTCCCCGACGACCTGCTCTCCGGCACCGGACTGCGGTTCATCGAGGGCGTGTTCCTGTCGATCCCGGTCGTCGGCACCTACATCTCGATGTTCGTGTTCGGCGGCGAGTTCCCGGGCATGGACCTCATCCCGAGGCTCTACCCGGTCCACGTCCTGCTGCTGCCGGGCATCATGCTCGGCCTGCTGGTGGCGCACCTGATCCTGGTCTTCTACCACAAGCACACGCAGTTCCCCGGGGCCGGAAAGACCAACAAGAACGTCGTCGGCATGCCCCTGCTGCCGGTCTACATGGCCAAGGCGGGCGGCTTCTTCTTCCTGGTCTTCGGCGTCATCGCGGTCATCTCCGCGATCGCCACGATCAACCCGATCTGGACCATCGGCCCCTACCGGCCCGACCAGGTCTCCACCGGCGCCCAGCCCGACTGGTACATGGGCTTCGCCGAGGGTCTGGTCCGTGTGATGCCCGGCTGGGAGATCAACGCCTGGGGCCACACGCTCGTCCTGGGCGTGTTCATCCCGATCGTGGCCTTCCCGCTGGTCCTCTTCGCCATCGGCTTCTACCCCTTCATCGAGGGCTGGATCACCGGCGACAAGCGCGAGCACCACATCCTGGACCGTCCGCGCAACGCCCCGACCCGTACGGCCTTCGGTGTCGCCTGGCTGACCGCGTACTTCGTGATGCTGGTCGGCGGCGGCAACGACCTGTGGGCCACGCACTTCAACCTGTCGATCAACTCGATCACCTGGTTCGTGCGGATCGGCTTCTTCGCGGGGCCGGTGCTCGCCTTCATCGCCACCAAGCGGATCTGCATGGGCCTCCAGCGGCGTGACAAGGACAAGGTGCTGCACGGTCGCGAGACCGGCATCATCAAGCGCCTGCCGCACGGTGAGTTCGTCGAGGTCCACGCGCCGCTCACGCAGGAGCAGATGCACGTGCTCACCCAGCACGAGCAGCCGAAGGCGTACGAGCTCGGCCCCGAGGTCGACGAGAACGGCGTCCGCCGCAAGGTCGGGGCGTCGCAGAAGCTGCGGGCCAGGCTGTCCAAGAGCTACTACGGCAAGGACGCCTTCATCCCGAAGCCGACCTCCGAGGAGTACAAGGAGATCACCAGCGGCCACGGCCACCACTGATCTCTGCTGACGTCCGCTGACGTTCGCTGACGCCTGTACGCCACAGACCAGGGCCCCGGCCCGGACCTCGTGTCCGGCCGGGGCCCTGGTCTGTGGTCCCGGTTTGTGGTCTCTGGCCTGTGCCCCTGGTCATGGCCCTAGTCGTGGCCCTGGCCATGGACGTGATCGTCGTCCGCGCCGATAGGCTTGGGCTGATCGAGCGCTGATCCAGCCAATCAGGAGCGGACCATGGACGTTGTGACCCCAGCCGGAGGCGACAGCACCGCGACGGCCCGCACCTGGCCGGACGTGCTCAGCTCCCTCCTCGGCGGCCAGGACCTCGGCGCCGACGACACCGCGTGGGCCATGGACCGCATCATGCGCGGTGAGGCCACCGACGCCCAGATCGCCGGGTTCGCGGTCGCGCTGCGGGCCAAGGGCGAGACCGTCGCCGAGCTGTCCGGCCTGGTCCGGGCCATGTACGGGCATGCCAAGACGATCGAGGTGCCCGGCCCGACCGTCGACATCGTCGGCACGGGCGGCGACCGCGCCAAGACCGTCAACATCTCGACGATGTCCGCCCTGGTGGCGGCCGGTGCGGGCGCGCGCGTGGTCAAGCACGGCAACCGCGCCTCGTCCTCCGCGAGCGGCGCCTCCGACGTCCTGGAGAAGCTCGGCGTCAACCTGGACCTGAGCCCGGCGCGGGTGGCCGAGATCGCCGAGGAAGCGGGCATCACCATGTGCTTCGCGGTGAAGTTCCACCCGGCGCTGCGGCACGTGGCCGCGGCCCGCCGTGAGCTGGGCATCGCCACCCCGTTCAACTTCCTCGGCCCGCTCACCAACCCGGCCCGGGTCCCCTGCCAGGTCACGGGCGTCGCCGACGCCCGGATGGCGCCCATCATGGCCGGGGTGCTGGCCGAGCGCGGCTCGTCGGCGCTGGTCTTCCGGGGCGACGACGGACTGGACGAGCTGACGGTGACCGCGACCTCCCAGGTGTGGGTGGTACGGGACGGCACGGTCACCCACGTGCCCTTCGACCCGCGCGACCTCGGCTTCGAACTGGCCCCGGTGGAGGCCCTGCGCGGTGCCGACGCCTCCTACAACGCGGATGTGGCACGCCGCCTTCTGGCGGGCGAGATGGGGCCGGTCCGCGACGCGGTCCTCCTCAACTCGGGCGCGGCCCTGGCGGCCCTGGACTGGGCCGCCGCGCCGGTTGGCACCTCGCTGAACGACCGCATCGCGACGGGCGTCTCGCGGGCCGTCGAGTCGATCGACACGGGCGCGGCCCGCGACGCCCTGGACCGCTGGGTCCGGGCCAGCAACGCGTAGCGCCCCCCGGGGTTTCGTTGGTGGGTGCGGCCCGGTGGCCGGGTTGTGCCCACTCGTTCCTCCCCCAGCTACCGCTGGGAGGTGCCCCCCGGCGGAACGATTGCCCACAACCTTCCAGCCGCTCCGGGCGTACAACCCAGCCCCTCCGGCGTTTGAGGAGCGGGGGTCCGGGGGCGGAGCCCCCGGGGTCGGGAAGGGGCGGGGTGGGGGATCGTCCAGGATGCGGACGCGCGCTGGGCGTCGCGCGTCCGCATGGCATAATCCCCCCAGGTCACGAGCGACAGCGACTTCGGCCCCGGCCCGCTGTCCGGCAACCCTCCGTCCGTGGCGGGGTGCCCCGGGTGATGACCAGGCCGCACGCAGCGAGGTGTGCGGCAAGCGCGGACCCCTCACACCAGGGGTCCTGGTGGTCGAGGGAGTTCTTCCGTGACGCAGCGAATGCGCTAGGGCCGCAGCGCCCGTTTTCCCCCCAGCTCCGCGCGGAGCCGAGTCACCGTGCGTTGAGCGAGTTTCCGCACGCTCGCACCCCATCGGGAGAATTCGCCATGTCCGCATGCCCTTCTGCAGTCGAGACCCACACCCCGCTCCCCGTCCTCGGCAGCGACGTCACCGTGCCCCTGGTCACCGGCGGTGAGGTGACCTACGCCGCGCTCGACTACGCGGCCAGCGCGCCCGCCCTGAAGCGGGTGTGGGACGACGTCGCCGCGTACGCGCCGTACTACGGCAGCGTCCACCGCGGGGCGGGCTATCTGTCGCAACTGTCGACGGACCTCTTCGAGACCAGCCGCAAGGAGATCGCGGCGTTCCTGGGCTGCCGGGAGGACGACCAGGTGGTCTTCACCCGCTCGACCACCGACTCGCTCAACCTCCTCGCCGCCGCGGTGCCGACCGGCACGGAGGTGTTCGTGTTCGAGACCGAGCACCACGCCTCGCTGCTGCCGTGGGAGCAGCGGGAGGACACCCCGGTGACCTACCTGAGCGCGCCGCGCTCGCCGCGGCAGGCCGTGGAGACGCTGGAGAAGGCGCTCGCCGGGCGGGACGGCGGCCCGGCGCTGGTGTGCGTGACGGGTGCGTCGAACGTGACGGGCGAGCTGTGGCCGGTGCGGGAGCTGGCCGCGGCGGCGCACGCGCACGGCGCCCGTATCGTCCTGGACGCCGCGCAGCTGGCCCCGCACCACCCGGTGGACATCGCGGAGGCGGACGTGGACTGGGTCGCGTTCTCCGGGCACAAGCTCTACGCCCCCTTCGGGGCGGGCGTCCTGGCGGGCCGGGCCGACTGGCTGCGCGAGGCGCGGCCGTATCTGGCGGGCGGCGGCGCGAGCCGCAAGGTCGCGCGGCGGGACGACGGCGGGGTGGACGTCGAGTGGCACACCACCGCGGCGCGGCACGAGGCCGGTTCGCCGAACGTGATCGGGGTGTACTCGATCGCCTCGGCGTGCAAGGCGCTGACCGAGGCCGGGTTCGACGGCCTGGTGGCGCGCGAGCGGCAGCTGATCGCGAAGGTGCGGGAAGGGCTCGCGGAGGTGCCTCAGGTGCGGCTGCTGTCGCTGTTCGGCGACGACGCGCCGCGGGTGGGCGTGCTGTCCTTCGTGGTGGACGGCTGGAACAGCTCCCACTTCGCGGCGGCGCTGTCCGCGGAGTACGGGATCGGCGTACGGGACGGGCTGTTCTGCGCGCATCCGCTGGTGCGGACCCTGCTGGACAGCGAGCCGGACGAGCCGGGGGAGTGCGGCGCACCCGAGGCCGCCCCGGGCGAGCGCTCCCTGAACGCGATCCGGGTCAGCTTCGGCGCGGGCACGCCGGACGAGCATGTGGAGCGCTTCGTCCGGGCGGTGAAGGAGCTGGTCCGGTCCGGAGCGAAGTGGGACTACCGCACGGAGGACGGCCGCTGCGTCCCGGTGTCCTAGCTAGGAGGGCTAGCTGTCGAGACCGATCGCGAACGCGGCTTCCAGGTCGTGCTGGGAGTACGTACGGAACGCGATGTGGGTCTCGGTGGAGGCCACGCCGGGGACCTTGGAGATCTGGCCCGGGATGATGTCCGCGAGGTCGTCGTGCTGGCCCACCCGCACCATGGCGATCAGATCGTGCGCCCCGGTGACGGAGTAGACCTCGCTCACGCCCTCGATCGCGGCGATCTTCTCGGCGATCTCCGGAATCCGGTCCACGCTGGTCTTGATGAGCACGATCGAAGTGATCACGGCTGGCTTTCTCCCTCGCTGGGCCGGGCTGCGCCGCCCACTCTATCCGGCCGCCCGAAGCGGGCCCACGCGTAGAGAAAACCCAGAGTGAAGCCCACGAGATGGGCGAGGTAGGCCACTCCGGGGCGGGCGTCGGCCTGGCGGGCGGCGAGCCATTGGAGGGTGACCCAGAAGATCAGTACGGCCCAGGCGGGGAAGCGCAGCGGCAGGAAGAAGAGAAACGGGAACAGGCTGGTCACCCGGGCGCGCGGAAAGAGCCATAAGAAGGCGCCGAGGACGCCGGAGATGGCCCCCGAGGCGCCGACCAGCGTCTGGGGCGAGTCGGCGTGGGCGGCGGCGTAGCCGAGGAGCGCGAGATAGCCGGTGACGAGGTAGAAGAGGGCGAACTCCATACGCCCCATGCGCTCCTCGGTCATCGCACCGAAGACGTAGAGGAACAGCATGTTGCCGAGCAGATGCAGCCAGTTGCCGTGGACGAAGAGCGCGGTCAGCGGGGTCAGCGGCTCGGCCGGGGTGCCGCCCCACAGGGCGCTGGGGACGACTCCCCAGCGCTCGAAGTACGAGGTCTGGGCCTGGAGGAGGTCCCCGCCGGAGCCGTAGCGGGGGTCGAGCCCGGAGGCCGGTCCGAGGACGAAGACCAGGCAGCAGACGGCGATGAGGGCGTACGTCATCACCGGACGGCCGGACTCCGCCGACTTCTCGATCATGGGCAGATCATCGCGTACCCGGCACAACCTGCACAGAGCGCCTCGCCGCCGCCCGGGGGCGGGTACGGGGCCCGACACCCCCTGCGGCTCAGGCCGTAGGGTGACAGGACGCCGATGAGCCGAGAAGCGAGGACCCGACACCATGGCCGTTCCCACGCCGACAGCCGAGACCCGCTGGCGCTGCACGCTGTGCGGCAACCTCACCCGTTTCGATGTGACCCGCTCGACGAAGGCGGTCGAGTTCATTCACCTGGACCTGGCCGGGGAGCCTCGGGTCGAGGAACGCGATGTGGTCAGTGAGACCATTGAGTCAGTGCGTTGTCGCTGGTGCAACGCGGTCGACCAGATCGAGCTGGTCGACCGTCCGAGTACGAACGCGAGGGCCTGAGAAGCGAAGCGAGGAGAAGGTGGTGGACCGGACGGGCGGCGCCGGGGCGTCCGCTGACGCCGAGGGCGTCATCGAGGCGCTGGACCGCCCCCTGCCGGAAGGGGTGCGGCGGCGCGTGGTGGCGCTGGTCGCGGACGCGTTCGGTGGTCTGACGGTCACCGAACTGCCACCCCAGCTGCGGCAGTACGCCCGTTTCACCCCGAACCGGCGCGCGAAGTTCGCGGGGAACGCGATGGCCGCCGCCGTGGAGAGCGACGCCGTCTTCCGGCAGCGGATCGGGCAGCGGCTGCGGGAGACGCAGCCGGAGCTCGCCGAGGCCATCGAGGGCGGTTCGCCGCCCGCGGCCGCCGACCCGGTGGACGTGGCGGCGGTGGCGTACGTGCTGCGCCCGGTCGGCTGGGTGAAGCTGGTCGAGGCGGCGGGCGAGGAGGCCCAGCGGGTGTCGGCCGAGCGGGCCGGCGAGGAGGCCGAGCGCGAGCTGCAGCGGCTGCGCGAGGAGCTGGCCACCGCCCGCGCGGCGGCGCGCAAGGAGACGGACCGGGTCCGCGCCGAGCTGGACGCGGCCCGCAGGGAGGCGGATGCGGCGCAGCGCAAGCTGCGCAGCGCCCAGAGCGATGTGAGGCGCGGGGCGGCGGCGCTGCGCAAGGCCGAGGGCGAGCTGGAGACCGTGCGGTCGGAGGCCGCGTCGCGGCAGGCCGCGGCCGACGGTGAGGCGCGGCGGCTGCGGGCCCGGCTGGCGGAGGCGGAGTCGGCGCTGGAGGCGAGCCGCCGGGCGGTGCGCGAGGGCCGCAGCGTGGAGGACATGCGGCTGCGGCTGCTGCTGGACACCGTGCTGGACGCGGCCCAGGGGCTGCGCCGCGAACTGGCGCTGCCGCCCGCGTCGATGCACCCGGCGGACACGGTGGACGCGGTCGAGCCGGGCAAGATGACGCCGAAGGACATAGCGACCAGGGCGCTCTCGGAGACGGACCCGGCGCTGCTGGACCAGTTGCTGGAGCTGCCGCAGGCGCATCTGGTGGTGGACGGCTACAACGTCACCAAGACCGGATATCCGACGATGCCGTTGGAGAAGCAGCGGCTGCGGCTGCTGGGCGGGCTCGCGGTGCTCGCGGCGCAGACGGGCGCGGAGATGACGTGTGTCTTCGACGGAGCGGAGCTGGCCGCTCCGGTGCTGCTGGCGCCGCCGCGCGGGGTCCGGGTGCTGTTCAGCAAGCCGGGCGTGACGGCGGACGAGCTGATCCGGCAGCTGGTGCGGGCCGAGCCGCCGGGCCGTCCGGTGGTCGTCGTGTCGACCGACCGGGAGGTCGCGGATGGGGTCGCGCGCGCCGGAGCGCGCCCCGTGGCATCCGCCTTGCTGCTGAAACGACTTGCGCGTACCTGACGGGCGCTGAGCATCAGCACAGCGTCAAATGACCGTCACTGCCCGTGCGATGTTTGTAAAAGATGCGCCTGTGGCCAATTTTTTTGTCGTTGGGATTTGAACGGATCACGGCAGGGTCACTAGTGTCGGCTCGAACCTTCGCGCGGTAGATCACCCATCCGGGGTGACAGCGGGGGTACCGTCGAGTCCGTGGCCCATCCGCGGAGCCCGGGGTCGCGTGTCAACCCCTGGTAGGCGGCCGGAGGAAGAAGGAGATCGCCTTCGTGGCGTCCCACCGTCGACCCAAGCAGCCGAGCCGCACTCGGGTAACCGTACTCACGGCGACCGCCGCAGCCGCCGTCGCGCTCACGTCCCAGGCCGCCCAGGCCGCTCCGAAGCAGGACAAGAAGGACGTCAAGGAGCAGGTCGACAAGCTCTACGAAGAGGCGGAGCAGGCGACCGAGAAGTACAACGGCGCCAAGGAGAAGCAGGACAAGCTGGAGAAGCAGGTCGGCGACCTCCAGGACAACGTGGCGCGCGGTCAGCAGGACCTGAACAAGCTGCGCGACGGCCTGGGTTCGATGGCCACCGCCCAGTACCGCACCGGCGGGATCGACCCCTCCGTGCAGCTGATCCTCTCCTCCGACCCGGACACCTACCTCGACAAGGCGTCCACCCTCGACCAGGTCAGCGGCAAGCAGGCCGAGTCGCTGCGGAAGATCGGCGACAAGCAGCGCACGCTCAAGCAGCAGCGCGAGGAGGCGTCCACCAAGCTGCAGGACCTGGCGGACACCCGGAAGGCGCTGGGCGACAAGAAGAAGCAGATCCAGGGCAAGCTCACCAAGGCCCGTAATCTGCTCAACACCCTCACCGAGCAGGAGCGCGCCAAGCTGGCGCAGGCGGAGAAGGAACGCGCCAACCGTGCCAGCAGCCGGGTCGACCTGGGCAGCGACGTGCCCGACTCGCAGCGTGCCGCCGCCGCGCTGGCCGCCGCCAAGACCAAGATCGGCTCCCCGTACGTCTGGGGCGCCACCGGCCCGTCCTCCTTCGACTGCTCCGGCCTCACCGGCTGGGCGTACCAGCAGGCCGGTGTCCAGCTGCCGCGCATCTCCCAGGACCAGGCCAACGCCGGTACGCAGATCGGCCGCGGCGAGCTGAAGCCCGGCGATCTGGTGATGTTCTACAGCGACCTGCACCACATAGGCCTCTACGCGGGCAACGGACAGGTGCTGCACGCGCCCAAGCCCGGTGCCAATGTGCGCTATGAGTCGATGGACAACATGCCGTTCCAGTACGGCGTGAGGGTCTGACGACGACGTCCGTTCGGGCGAATCGGGACAACTCCCCACGACTCCTGCCCCGTCGGTGACCTGCGGTCTCCGGCGGGGCATCAGTTTGTGTGCCCGCGATCGGCTTTGGACCCGGGGTGGTCGCGCCGTTACTGTCTGCGCGCAGTTCTCCACCGACTCCGCGGAAGGGAGTGCGGCTCCCATGGCGTCCTCTCGCCGCTTCTCGAAGCCCGGGCCCGTCCGGGCCACCGTCGTCTGGACCGCCGCCTCGGCGGCCGCAGCCACCGGGGCGGTGCTGGCCGCCCCGGCCGGGGCCGAACCCCACGACCCCACGATGGGCCATCCCGCGGCCCGGACCGCCGCCGACCGGATCGACCACCTCTACGAGCAGGCCGAACGCGCCACCGAGCGCTACAACGCGGCCTCCACCCGGACCCACCGGCTGCGCCGCCAGGTGGACCGCCTCCAGGACCGCGCGGCCCGCGGCCAGGAGCGGGTCAACCGGATGCGGGTGGCGCTCGGCGCGATCGCGGGCGGCCAGTACCGCACCGGCGGTTTCGACCCGGGCCTCGCCCTCCTCCTCTCCTCCGACCCCGCCGACTACCTCGACCAGGCCACCATGCTGGACCGCATCAGCAGTCGGCAGGCCGGACAGCTGCGGGTCCTGGCGCGCGCCCAGCGCACCCTGGGTCAGCAGCGCACGGAGGCGGCGGCCCAGCTGGTGAAGCTGGAGCACGGCTGCCGGGCCGTCGCCCTCCACAAACGCGAGGTCCAGCGCAAGCTGGCCACCGCGCGGCGGCTGCTGGGCGCGATGCGGCCGGGGGAGTGGGAGGCGTACGCACACGCCTCGCGCGCCTCGCGCGCCGGGGATGGGCGCGGGCACGGGGCGTACGCCGTACCGGGCGCGGGGGCGTACGCCGTGCCGGGCGCGCCCTCCGGTACCCCGCACGCGACAACTGGTCCGGGGCCGTCCTCGCCGCGCGCCGCCGCGGCGTTCGGCGCGGCGCGGGCCGCGGTCGGCCTGCCGTACGCCTGGGGACAGGCCGGGCCCACCGCCTTCGACTGCTCCGGGCTGACCCAGTGGGCCTACCGCCGCGCCGGGGTGGCCATCCCGCGCACCTCCCAGGCCCAGGCGCGGACCGGACAGCCCCTGATGCTGTCCCAGGCCCGCCCCGGCGACCTGGTCGTCTACCGCTCCGACGCCGGGCACGTCGCCATGTACGCCGGAGGCGGCCAGGTGATCCACGCGCCCTACCCGGGGGCGACGGTCCGCTACGACCCCGTCGGCATGATGCCGATCTTTTCCATCACCCGCGTCTGAAGCGCCGCGGCGGCTCGTACGATCTATGGCGTGACGGGTCGGTGGAGATCGGGGCGATGGCGGACGGCACTCTGTCTGCCGGTGGTGTGGGCGCTGCCGGTGGCGGCGCTCGCGGCATGCGGTACGGCCGTTCCGCCCGACGACCCCGCGGGACGGGACGGGCGCGCCGTGCAGCGCATGCTCGACCGGCGGGCCGCGGCGGTACGCGACCGTGACGCCTCCGCCTTCCTCGCCACCGTCGACCGTGGCTCGGCCGACTACCGCGCCGAGCAGCGGCGGGTGTTCAGCCGGCTGTCCGCCGTGCCCTTGCGCTCCTGGACGTACCGGCTGGTGCACACCGGCGGCTTCCGGCCCGCCCTGGGCGACGGCCACCGCCTCGCCGCGCAGGTCGAACTCCGCTACCGGCTCGCCGGATACGACACCGCCCCCGTCGTCGCCCCTCAGTACCTGACGCTCGCCCGGCGCGGCGGGCACTGGTTCGTCGCCGCCGACGACGGCCGGGTGGACGGCAAACGCGGCGTCGACCAGCTGTGGGACCAAGGCCGGGTCGACGTCGTCCGGGGCAAGCACAGCCTCGTCCTCGGCGTCGGCCAGAACCGCAGGCTGCTGCGCGGCGTCGCCGCCACCGCCGACCGGGCCGTCCCCGCCCTCGACCAGGTCTGGCCCGGCTCCTGGGCCGGGCGCGTCGTTGTCGAGGTGCCCGCCTCGCTGGACCGGATGGCCGCCCTGCTGGGCGCCTCCGCGAGCGGCTACCGGGGTATCGCGGCCGTCACCACCGGTGAGGTCGGCGGCGCGAGCGACTCCTCACCCGCCGACCGTGTGATCGTCAACCCCGACGCGTACCGGGCGCTCGGTGACTTCGGCCGTCAGGTCGTGGTCACCCATGAGACGGCCCATGTCGCCACCCGGGCCGCCACCACCGCCGCCACCCCGCTGTGGCTCTCCGAGGGCTTCGCCGACTGGACCGGCTACCGCACCCCCGGCCGCACCGCCCGCCAAGTCGCCCCCGAGCTCTCCGAAGCCGTCGCGGGCGGCCGCCTCCCGAAGTCCCTCCCGCCCGACGAGGCCTTCCGCTTCGGCAGTCGGCCCGACCGGCTCTCCGAAGCCTACGAGCAGGGCTGGCTGGCCTGTCGCATGATCGCCGATCGGTGGGGGGCGCGGAAGCTGGTCGCCCTCTACCGGGCGGTGGGGGCTGCTCCGCGGCGCGAGGGGGCCGTTGAGGCGGGCCTCCGCGATGTCCTGGGCGTCAGCCTGGCGGAGTTCACGGCCGAGTGGCGCAAGTACGTCGCCGAAGTCCTGGGCTAGCCCCCCTCCGGGTCGCCGCCCCGGGCCCCGCACCGGCGCCCGAACTCACCGCCGGGCGCGGTTCCCCGGGTGGGGCCCGGGGTCTCGATGCCGGGCGCGGCCCGGTGGCCGGGGGTGTCCCCCACCCCGCCCCTTCCCGAAACCGGGGCGCGGCCCCGGGCCCCGCACCGGTGCTCGGGCCCACCGCAGGGCGGGTTCCCCGGGTGGGGCCCGGGTTTCGGCGCCGGGTGCGGCCCGGTGGCCGGGTTGTGCCCACCCGTTCCGCCCCGCGGAACGATTGCCCACAACCATGCCGCTCGCGGCCCCGGTGTCTGAGGGGCCGGGCTGGGGCGGAGATGCCCGCTTCCCAGCCCCTCCGGCGTTTGAGGAGCGGGGGTTTGGGGGCGGAGCCCCCAACGGGGGCTGGGCGGGGATGCCCCAGTTCCAGCCCCTCCGGCGATTGAGGAGCGGGGGCCGGGGCGGCGCCCCGGTTCGGGTAGGGGCGGGGTGGGGGACAAAGCGCCCTGCCACGGCAGCCGGTACTGTCGGGCGCGATGGACAAGACCCTGCTCGTGACCAACGACTTCCCGCCCCGCCCCGGCGGCATCCAGGCGTTCCTGCACAACATCGCCCTCCGCCTCGACCCGGAGCAGATCGTCGTCTACGCCTCCACCTGGAAGCGCGGCGAGGAGGGCACCGAGGCCACCGCCCGGTTCGACGCCGAGCAGCCGTTTCCCGTCATCCGCGACCGTACGACGATGCTGCTGCCCACGCCCCGCGTCACCCGCCGCGCCGCCGAGCTGCTGCGCGAGCACGGCTGCCGCTCGGTGTGGTTCGGCGCCGCGGCGCCGCTCGGGCTGATGGCGCCCGCGCTGCGCACGGCAGGAGCGAAGACGGCGGTGGCGACCACGCACGGACACGAGGCCGCCTGGGCCCAGCTCCCCGCCTCTCGTACGCTGCTGCGCCGCATCGGCGAGGGTACGGACACGATCACCTACCTCGGCGAGTACACCCGCTCCCGCATCGCCGACGCGCTCACCCCCGAGGCCGCCGCCCGCATGGTGCAACTCCCGCCGGGGGTGGACGAGAAGACGTTCCACCCCGGCTCGGGCGGGGACGCGATCCGGGCCCGGCTGGGGCTCGCGGAGCGGCCCGTCGTGGTGTGCGTATCGCGGCTGGTGCCGCGCAAGGGGCAGGACACGCTGATCGAGGCCATGCCGCTGATCCTGAAGCGGGTGCCGGACGCGGTCCTGCTGATCGTGGGCGGCGGGCCGTACGAGAAGGAGCTGCGCCGCCTCGCCGAGGCGAGTGGCGTGGCCGAATCCGTACGCTTCACCGGCCCGGTGCCCTGGGAGGAGCTGCCCGCCCACTACGGCGCGGGCGACGTCTTCGCCATGCCGTGCCGTACGCGGCGGCGCGGGCTGGACGTCGAGGGCCTGGGCATCGTCTACCTGGAGGCGTCGGCGACCGGGCTTCCGGTGGTCGCCGGGGACTCCGGCGGCGCACCGGACGCGGTGCTGGAGGGCGAGACCGGCTGGGTGGTGCCGGGCGGCTCCGCGGAGCAGAGCGCGGAGCGGATCGTGGCCCTGCTGGAGGACGAGGCGCTGCGCCGCCGGATGGGCGAGCGGGGCCGCGCCTGGGTCGAGGAGCGCTGGCGCTGGGACCTGCTGGCCGAGCGGCTGCGTTCGCTGCTCTGAGCACACAGAGGCCCGGGGGCTGAGAAGCCCCCGGGCCGGTCCGGCGCGCGCTCAGCGCGCGTACAGCGCCTCGATCTCCGTCGCGAAGTCCTTCGCCACCACATTCCGCTTGAGCTTCATCGAGGGCGTCACATGCCCCGAGTCCTCGGTGAACTGCTGCGTCAGAACGCGGAACTTCCGCACCGACTCCGCCTTCGAGACCGCCGCGTTGCCGTCGTCCACGGCCGTCTGGATCTCGGCCAGCAGATCGGCGTCCTCGCGCAGGTCGGCCACGGTCGCGTCGGCCGGTTTGCCGTGTTCGGCGGCCCAGCGGGGCAGGAACTCCTCGTCGAGGGTGATCAGCGCGCCCACGAACGGGCGGCCGTCGCCGACGACCATGCACTCGGCGACCAGGGCATGCGCCCGGATGCGGTCCTCGATCACCGCGGGGGCGACGTTCTTGCCGCCCGCGGTGATGATGATCTCCTTCTTGCGGCCGGTGATGGTGAGGTAGCCGTCCTCGTCGAGGGTGCCGACGTCACCGGTGTGGAACCAGCCGTGGGACAGCGCCTCCGCCGTGGCCGCCTCGTTGTTCCAGTACTCCGTGAACAGATGGTCCCCGTGCAGCAGCACCTCGCCGTCGTCGGCGATGCGGACCACCGAGCCCGGCATGGGCTGGCCCACGGAGCCGATCTTCTGCCGGTCCCACGGGTTGAAGGTGGTGGCCGCGCAGGACTCGGTCAGCCCGTAGCCCTCCAGCACCGTGAAGCCGATCCCCCGGTAGAAGTGGCCGAGCCGCTCGCCCAGCGGGGCGCCGCCGGAGATGGCGTGGGTGGCGCGGCCGCCGAGGACGGCGCGCAGCTTGCTGTACACCAGCCGGTCGAAGACCTTGTGCTTGAGCCGGATTCCGAAGGACGGCCCGGACTCGGTGTCCAGCGCCTTGCTGTAGGCGATGGCGGTGTCGGCGGCCTTGTCGAAGATCTTTCCCTTGCCCTCGGCCTGGGCCTTGGCCCGCGCCGAGTTGTAGACCTTCTCGAAGACGCGCGGCACGCCCAGCACCAAGGTCGGCCGGAACGCGGCGAGTTCATCGGTGAGCGACTTGATGTCCGGAACATGGCCGAGTTTGATCGGTGCCAGAACCGCGCAAATCTCCACCAGCCGCCCGAAGACATGCGCTTCCGGGAGGAAGAGCAGCACGGAGGAGTCGCCGGTGGCGAAGATGGGTTTGAGCCGCGCCACCGCGTTGCCGCATTCGGCGAAGAAGCTGCGGTGCGAGAGGACGCAGCCCTTGGGGCGGCCCGTGGTGCCCGAGGTGTAGACGATGGTGGCGGGGGAGTCCGCGTTGGCGAGCGAGGAACGCTCGTCCACCGTCTCGTCCTTGACGTCCGAGCCCAGCGCCCGCAGCGTCCCGATCGCGTCGTCCTCGATCTGCCAGACGTGCTTCAGGCCCGGCAGGGTGTCCCGCACGGACTCCACGGCCGCCTCGTGCACACCGGTCTCCACGAGGACCGCGACCGCGCCCGAGTCGCTGAGAATCCACTGCACCTGCTCCGGCGAACTCGTTTCGTACACCGGCACGGTGATGGCGCCCGCGCTCCAGATGGCGAAGTCCAGCAGCGTCCACTCGTAGCGGGTGCGCGACATCAGGCCGACCCGGTCGCCCGCCGACACCCCGGCCGCGATCAGGCCCTTGGCGGCGGCGCGCACCTCGGCCAGGAAGTCCGCCGCGGTGACGTCCTCCCACCGGTCGCCGACCTTGCGGCCGACCACCGCCACATCCGGATGCTGCGCCGCGTTGCGTTGGATGAGGTCCGTCAGATTGCCGTCGGCCGGAACCTCGTACAGGGCCGGAAGGCTGAACTCGCGCAAGACTGCTGCTCCTCATGGGCGCCGGCGCCGCTGCAGGGCAAAGGGGGGTGCTGGACTGCCCGGACGTTACCCATCGGTATGGCTCCGGGATAGGGGTTTCCGTACAGATGTTTTATGCGTCACACACCGCCTTCGTACCGCGCGCAGACTAGTCGACGGCCATCGGAGCCCATAAGGAACCGCAGGTGGACGCGGGTCACTACGAACGGAACACCTTACGGACGGATGGTCACAGGTCTTAGGGTGACACGCATGCGAGTCCACGTGGTGAGTGACGTGCACGGGAACAGTCAGGACCTGGGGAAGGCGGGGGACGGGGCCGACGCCCTGATCTGCCTCGGTGACCTCGTCCTCTTCCTCGACTACGCCGACCACTCCCGCGGCATCTTCCCCGACCTCTTCGGCGTCGAGAACGCCGACCGCCTGGTCGAACTCCGCACCGCACGCCGCTTCGAGGAGGCCCGCGAGCTGGGCAACCGGCTGTGGGAGGGGCTCGACCGCAACGCGGCCGTCGAGTCCGCCGTACGCAGGCAGTACGCCGAGCTGTTCGCGGCCTTTCCCGCCCCGACGTACGCCACCTACGGCAATGTCGACATACCCGGGCTCTGGCCGGAATACGTCGAACCCGGCACCACGGTCCTCGACGGCGAACGGGTCGAAATCGGCGGTCTCGTCTTCGGCTTCGTCGGCGGGGGCCTGCGCACGGCGATGCGCACCCCGTACGAGATCGACGACGAGACGTACGCCGCGAAGATCGCCGCGCTCGGCGGCCGGGGCGATGTGGACGTGCTGTGCACCCACATCCCGCCCGAGGTGCCGGACCTCTGCTACGACACCGTCGCCCGCCGCTTCGAACGCGGCAGCGCGGCGCTGCTGGACGCGATCCACACCCTCCGTCCCCGTTACTCGCTTTTCGGTCATGTCCACCAGCCGCTCGCCCGCCGGATGCGGATCGGTGCCACCGAATGTGTCAACGTCGGACACTTCGCCTCCACCGGGACCCCCTGGGCCCTGGAGTGGTGACCCACCCGCGATAGCCTTCACCGGCAGACATCCCATGCGGCGGACCGGTACGGAGGAGCCACGGCGATGGCGGAACACACCAGCTCGAGCATCACGATCGAGGCGGCACCGGCCGACGTGATGGAGGTGATCGCCGACTTCGACCGCTACCCGGAGTGGTCCGGTGAGGTGAAGGAGGCCGACGTCCTCACCAAGGACGGGCAGGGGCGCGGCGAGCAGGTGCGGATGCTGCTCGACGCCGGGGCCATCAAGGACGACTACACGCTCCAGTACACCTGGAGCGGCGACCAGGTCAGCTGGTCCCTGCTCAAGTCCCAGATGCTGCGCACCCTCGACGGCTCCTACCGGCTGGCCGCGCTGGACGGCGGCAAGAGCACCGAGGTGACGTACCAGCTCACCGTCGACGTCAAGATCCCCATGCTCGGCATGATCAAGCGCAAGGCCGAGAAGGTCATCATCGACCGGGCGCTCGCGGGTCTGAAGAAGCGCGTCGAAGCCGCGTAAGGCCGGGTAAGGCCGCGTAAGCCCGGTTCGGCGCGCGGCCGCCATGGCCGTTCGGCGCGGCCGCCACGGCCGTTCGGCGCGCGGCCATCATCGGGCGGGGAGCGGGCCGGTGGCGGGGTACGCTCCGGCGGGGGCGGCCGCTGGGAGCCGCACCGCACACCCACGTACCACCCTGCCGGAGGCTCCTTTCATGCGTACGGTCCTCGTCACCGGTACGGGCGGCGCGGGCCGCACCACCGTGGCCGCCGCGACCGCCCTCGCCGCCGCCCGCGAGGGACAGCGCACCCTGCTGCTCACCGCCGACCGGGACGGCACGCCCGAGGCGCTGCTCGGCATCGGCCCGCTGCGCGGTGCGCCCGGCCGCAGCGCGGACCGGCTGCCGTGGTCCGTACCCGTCGCGCTGACCCCCGGGCTGTGGGCCGCCCGGGTCGTCACCGAGGAGTGGTTCCGCGACGAGCTGACCGCCCTCCAGGACCGTGGCCGCGGCATGCTCGACATGCTGGGCTCGGCACCCCTGGACGGCGAGGAACTGACCGCGCTCCCCGGCGTGGAGGCCATCGCGCTGCTGCGCGCGCTGCGCGCCGCGCAGACCGCCCCGCCCGGCACCGGCTGGGACGTCCTGGTGGTCGACCTGCCGCCCGCGCCGGAGACCGTCGCCCTGCTCGCCCTGCCCGAACAGCTGCGCCGCTATCTGCGGCGGCTGCTGCCCGCCGAGCGGCAGGCGGCCCGCGCGCTGCGGCCGATGCTGGCGCAGCTGGCCGGGATGCCGATGCCCGCGCAGAAGCTGTACGAGACGGCCGAGCGCTGGGAGCGCGAGCTGGCCGCCGTCCAGGGCGTGCTGGAGTCGGAGGCGACGACCGTACGGCTGGTGGTGGACCCCGGGCCGCTCGCCGACCGCGCGCTGCGCACCGCCCGCGCCGGGCTGGCGCTGCACGGCTGCCGGGTGGAGTCGGTCATCGCCAACCGGCTGCTGCCCACCGGCACCCCCGACCCCTGGCTCGGGGCGCTGTCCGGGCAGCAGCAGGCCGCGCTCAAGGAGCTGTACGAGCACTGGGCACCGGCCATTCCGGTGCGCGAGCTGCCGCATCTGGGCCGCGATCCGCAGGGCCTCGGCGACGCCACCGATGCCGCCGACGCCGCCGACAACAGCTCCGACGGCGGCCCCGCTGACATCTCAGGAGTGGTCTCCGGGGTCGTCGTCTCCGGCGGGGGTGGTCGTCCCCGCCCGGCTGCCGGACTGGCCGCGCTGGCCGGTCCCGTCGGGGCGCCCGACCCGCGGCCGGACCGCCCGGCGGCCGACCCGTGGAGCGTCGAGGACCGGCTGGCCGACGAGGGGGCGCTGCTGTGGCGGCTGCCGCTGCCCGGCGCCGACCGGGACGGGCTGGGTCTGGTCCGGCGCGGCGACGAACTGATCGTCACGGTCGGGACGTTCCACCGCGTGCTGCCGCTGCCGTCCGCGCTGCGCCGCTGCACGGTCTCCGGGGCCGGGCTGCGCGACGGCCATCTGCAGGTCCGCTTCACCCCGGACCCCGACCTGTGGCCGAAGCGGCCCTGACCGCTTCCGGGGCATCTGACCCCGGCCCGTCGTTCCGGTAACGTCGAGAGCAAGCCCGGTTGAACGAACGGACCGGGCAGCCAGCCTCCCCGCCGCAGGAGTTCGCCATGAGCGATGCCACCGAGCGCCCCTCCGACCCCCGGGGCACCGACGTACCGGTCACCGAGATCGATCCCGACGCCTGGGAGCGCGCCTGCGCCGAGGATCTGGCCGCCGAGAAGGCCCGGCGGAAGGCCCAGCAGGCCCGGGAGGGCGGCGAGGAGCCGGGCAGCGCCGCCGAGGAGCTGCGCAAGCTGGCCGACGCCGTCGCGGAGAAGCTGGCCGGGCTGCAGACGCCGCTCGCCGGTACGGCGGTCGAGGGGGCCGTACAACAGTTGATCGCAGGGGCGAAGGCGGCCGTCGAACCGGTCATAGAGCGCAACCCCGACGTATTCGAGCATCTCGCCAGCGCCGGTACGGAGCTGCTCGCCGCCTACCGGGCCGCCGTGACGGGCCAGGAGCAGCGCTGGACCCAGAGCGGTGACAGCGGACGGTCCTCCGGCGGGGACGAAGGTCAGAGTTCGAGTAGTGAACACATCGACCTCGATTGAGCGCTACCTCCGGTACCGTTAGCCGTGGCGGGGTTCGACCAAATAACTGAGGGACTCATGGGACTCACCATCGGCGTCGACATCGGCGGTACGAAGATCGCGGCCGGCGTGGTCGACGAAGAGGGCTCGATTCTCGAAACGAGCCAGGTTTCGACCCCGCCGACTTCCGAGGGGGTCGTCGACGCCATCGCGGACGCGGTGCGCGATGTCAGCACCGGCCATGACGTCGAGGCGGTCGGCATCGGCGCGGCCGGTTACGTGGACGACAAGCGCGCCACCGTCCTCTTCGCGCCCAACATCAACTGGCGGCACGAGGCGCTGAAGGACAAGGTCGAGCAGCGCGTCGGCCTGCCCGTCGTCGTCGAGAACGACGCGAACGCGGCCGCGTGGGGCGAGTACCGGTTCGGCGCGGGCGCCGGACATGACGACGTCGTATGCATCACCCTCGGCACCGGCCTCGGCGGCGGCATCATCATCGGCGGCAAGCTGCACCGCGGCCGCTTCGGCGTCGCGGCCGAGTTCGGCCACATAAGAGTCGTCCCCGACGGTCTGCTGTGCGGCTGCGGCAGCCAGGGCTGCTGGGAGCAGTACGCCTCCGGCCGCGCCCTGGTGCGTTACGCCCAGCAGCGCGCCAACGCCACCCCGGAGAACGCCGAGATCCTGCTCGGCCTCGGCGACGGCACCGCCGAGAACATCGAGGGCAAGCACATCAGCGACGCCGCCCGCCGGGGCGACCCGGTCGCCATCGACTCCTTCCGCGAGCTGGCCCGCTGGGCGGGCGCCGGGCTCGCCGACCTCGCCTCGCTCTTCGACCCCTCGGCGTTCATCGTCGGCGGCGGGGTCTCCGACGAGGGCGATCTCGTCCTGGAGCCGATCCGCAAGTCCTTCCGCCGCTGGCTGGTCGGCAACCAGTGGCGGCCGCACGCCCAGGTGCTCGCCGCGCAGCTCGGCGGCAAGGCCGGACTGGTCGGCGCCGCCGACCTCGCCCGCCAGGGCTGACACCCAGCTGACACCAAGGGGGGCGCGTGGTGCTCGCGGATCTGCCCGCCTCCACCACGGGTCCCGACGCGGCCGTGGTGCGGGTGCTCAGCTACAACATCCGCTCGCTGCGCGACGACCGCGGGGCGCTGGCCCGGGTGATCCGGGCCTGCGCCCCCGACGTGGTCTGCGTCCAGGAGGCGCCGCGCTTCTTCCGCTGGCGCAGGGCCGCCGCCCGGCTGGCCCGGGAGGCCGGTCTCGTCTACGTCACGGGCGGCGCCACCGCCACCGGCCCGATGATCCTCACCGCGCCGCGCGCCCGCATCGAGCGGTCCGAGGACGTTCTGCTGCCCCACGTCCCCGGCCTGCACCGGCGCGGCTTCGCCACCGCCGTGCTGCGCTTCGGCGGCGGCCACCGGGACGACGGCGGTATCCGGCTCGGCGTCGTCAGCTGCCATCTGAGCCTGGCCGCTGCCGAGCGCTACGACCAGGCCGGGATGCTGCTGGACCGGATCGCCGCGCTCGACGTGCCGTACGCCGTCGCCGGAGGGGACATCAACGAGCAGCCCGAGGGCCGCGCCTTCCGCCGTATCGCCGGAACGCTGCGGGACGGCTGGGCCACCGAGCCGTGGGGGAGCGAGGCCACCTTCGACCCGGGCGATCCGCGGCGCCGCATCGACGCGCTGTTCGCGTCCGACGGCGTCGAGATCATCGGCTGTGGGGTGCCGTCCGGGCTGCCCGGCGTCGACGACGCCGACCTGCGGGCGGCCACGGACCACCTGCCGGTCCTGGCCGCGCTCCGGCTGCCCCGGGTGCCGCTCTTGTAGCGGGTCAGACGACGGCGCCCCGGCCGGGGTCGTCGTCCTCCTCCTCGTCGTCGCTGTCGTTCATCCGCATCACCAGCGTGACGAAGCCGCCCAGGAAACCGCCGACGCCCAGCGTCGTGATCCACCAGGTCAGCTCCACCCGGAACAGCACCACGCCGAGCAGCAGCAGCGGCCCGCCCAGCACGCCCAGCCAGGCGAAGCGGGACGTGGTGTCGGAGGTGGGGAGCGGCGGCGGCTCGGGCGGGACGAAGTGGCCCTCGTCGGTCTCGTCGAAGTCGCTCTCGGCGGGCTCCTCGGCATCCCAGTCACGGGGGCCCACGCCCGGGGCGTACACGATGAAGCTGCCGACGGGCTTGTCGCCCTTGCCCTTGTCGGCCCGGTCGCTCTTGTCGCCCTTGTCGGTCTTCGTGAGCGAGTCCGTGGCCGCCCCGCCCGGACGGTCGTCCTCGACGTCGGGGTCGAAGTCGTCCTCGAAGCGGTCGTCGGGGATGCCGCCCAGCGTGTCGTCAAGCTCGTTCAGCGGGTCGTCGCGGCGGGAGTCCTCACGCCGGGAGTCCTCACGCTGGGAATCCTCACGGCGGGAGTCCTCACGGCGGGAGTCCTCACGGCCCCACTTCTCCGTCAGGTCCTCGGCCGCGGGCCACTTCTCCGCACCCGGCGGGTCCGGGGGTTCCTCCCCGTACGCGGCGACGATCGCCGCGAAGGCCGCATCGTCGTCCCGGCGCGCCCCCGCCCCGTTCTCGTTCGAATCGCGCTCAGCCACTGGCCGCCGCCCCCTCCTTCCCGCCGACGTCCCCGGGACGCACCCCGTTGTCCTCTCCCATACCCGCGGTCAACCGGGTGATGAACGTGTCCGTCTCCTCGAAGATGAACTCGGCGTCGTAGTCCAGCGTCGCCACGTGGTAGCTGCGCTCCAGCAGCCGCTCGGTGACGTCCCGGGACGACACCTGGCTGAGGATGCGCTCGGAGTCGGCCGACGGCACCACATGGTCCTGCGGGCTGTGCATGACCAGCAGCGGCTGGGTCACCTGCGGCAGTTCGGCGTCAACCACCCGGTAGAAGCGGCGCATCGAGTGGACGGCGTGCAGCGGCATCCGGTCGTATCCGCATTCCTGGGAACCCGGCTTGGCGATGTCGCTCACGATTCCCTTGACGGAGGGCACCAGATGACGCATCACCGGAAGGGCCACGGCCAGCGGATCGTGGATGCGGTTGGCGGGATTCACCACGGCGACGCCGCTGATCTCCGCGCCGTGCTGGGCGGCCAGCCGCAGCGCGAGCGCGCCGCCCATCGACAGCCCGCACACGAAGACCCGGGCGCACCGCTCACGCAGCGCCCGCAGCTCCCGGTCGACCTCGGCGTACCAGTCCTGCCACCCGGTGACGGCGAGATCCTGCCAGCGGGTCCCATGGCCGGGGAGCAGCGGCAGCGAGACGGTCAGCCCGCGCCGCGCGAGGTGCTCGGCCCAGGGGCGCACCGACTGCGGGGAACCGGTGAAGCCGTGACAGACGAGGACGCCGATCTCTCCGCCGTCGTGGCGGAACGGCTCGGCTCCGGGGAGGAGCGGCACCACGGATCTCCGTTCGGTGGTGAAGGGGTCAACGGGACCTCAGCGTACGCGGCGCGCCGCACCGCGGGTAGGCAGGTTAAGGTCTCCTCGTCGGATACAGGAGGTTCTCGGTTGTTCTACGGTGCAATGAAGCTGTCGGTGGGTGGGACGTTGAAGCTCGCCTTCCGGCCCTGGGTGGAGGGACTGGAAAACGTCCCCGACGACGGGCCGGCCATTCTCGCGAGCAACCACCTTTCCTTCTCCGACTCCTTCTTCCTGCCCGCGATGCTCGACCGGAAGGTCACCTTCATCGCCAAGCAGGAGTACTTCACCACCCCGGGGATCAAGGGCAGGCTGACGGCCGCGTTCTTCAAGGGCGTCGGCCAGCTGCCGGTGGACCGCTCGGGCAGCCGGGGCGCGGGCGAGGCCGCGATCAAGGCGGGGATCGAGGTCATCAAGCGCGGTGAGCTGTTCGGTATCTATCCGGAGGGCACCCGCTCGCCGGACGGCCGCCTCTACCGCGGCAAGCCCGGCGGGCTGGCGCGGGTCGCGCTGGCGACGGGCGCGCCGGTGATCCCGGTCGCGATGATCGACACCGAGAAGATCCAGCCGCCGGGCAAGGTGATGCCCAAGCTGATGCGTCCCGGCATCAAGATCGGCAAACCGCTGGACTTCAGCCGCTACCACGGCATGGACGGCGACCGCTTTATCCTGCGCTCGGTGACCGACGAGGTCATGTACGAGATCATGAAGCTGTCCGGCCAGGAGTACGTCGACGTCTACGCGGCCGCCGCCAAGCGGCAGATCGCGGACGCGGAGGCGGCCCGTAAGAAGGCCGAGAAGGCCGCGGACGACAGCTCGGACGACAAGAGCAACGACGGCAACAGCGACGACGGCAACAGCGACGACGGCAAGAGCAACGACGGCAACAGCAAGGACAAGACCGGGGCGTAAACCGCGCCGGACCCGGGGGTGGGGGGAAGTTGGCGCTGCAGCCCAAGCGCGCGCGTGTCGTACGCATGTCCGTGGAGCAGCCGCTGTGGCAGGCGCTGACCGCCTACCGGGTGCTCACTCTGGTCTACGCGCTCTGCCTCTTCGTCTACGCCTTCCACGACTACGACCGTCCGCTGGGCGCCGCCGCGTATATGGCGGTGCTGACCCTGTGGACGGCGCTGACCTTCCGCATGGTCTCCTCGGCCGAGCGCTGCACCCGGCGCTTCCTGATCGGCGACCTCGGCGTCGCGATCACCGGCATCCTGCTCACCCCGCTCGTCGACACCCATGACCGCATCGTCGAGGGCACGCCCACGCTGCCCTCGATATGGACGGCGGGCGCGGTCCTCGGCTTCGCCATCAAGGGCGGCTGGCGGTGGGCGGCGTCGGCGTCGACCGTCGTGTGCGCGGCGAACATCATCGAGCGCGGCGGGTTCGCCCAGGACACCGTCCACATGCTGATGCTGGTGTGGGTGGCGAGCGTGGCCATCGGGTACGTCGTGGAGGTCGCCCGCGCCAGTGAACGCACCCTGGAACGCGCGCTGCGGATCGAGGCGGCGACCCGTGAACGCGAGCGGCTGGCCCGGGACATCCACGACAGCGTGCTTCAGGTGCTCGCCATGGTGCAGCGGCGGGGCGCGGCGATCGGCGGCGAGGCGGCCGAACTGGGCCGGATGGCGGGGGAACAGGAGATCGCGCTGCGCTCTCTGGTGGCCACCGGTCTGGTCACCCCGCCGCGCGGTGCGGCGGACGACCGGATCGGCGACCGCGACGACGTTACGGACGCCACGGACCCGGCATCGCCGCCCGGCCCCGGCCTCGCGTCCGCCGACGTACCGCCCTGCTTGCCCGAGGACAGTGCCGAACCCTGCGATCTGCGCGCCCTGCTCGCCCCGCACGCCCGGTCCCACGTCACCTTCTCCGAACCGGGCGCCCCGGTGATCCTCCCGGCGGCCGCGGCGGGGGAGTTGGCGGCCGCTGTCGGTGCCGCGCTGGACAATGTGCGGGTGCACGCGGGGGAGGGGGCCCGGGCCTGGATTCTGCTGGAGGACGAGCCGGGCGCGGTGATGGTCACCGTCCGGGACGACGGGCCCGGCATCCCGGAGGGCAGGCTCGCCGACGCCGAGCGGGAGGGGCGGCTCGGCGTCGCCCTGTCGATCCGGGGGCGGCTGCGCGACCTCGGCGGCACCGCCGAGTGGATCTCGGCGCCGGGCCAGGGCACCGAGGTGGAACTGACGGTTCCGAAGCCGAAGCCCGCAGCGACGACGAAGGGAACGACCGCACGATGACCGACGACGTCCGGGAAGCCGAAGCGCCGGTGACGGTGATGGTGGTGGACGACCACCCGATGTGGCGCGACGCCGTCGCCCGCGACCTGGCCGAGGCCGGGTTCGACGTGGTGGCCACCGCCGGGGACGGACCGCAGGCGGTCCGCCGGGCCAAGGCCGCCGAGCCCGACGTCCTGGTGCTCGACCTCAACCTGCCCGGGCTGCCCGGCGTCGAGGTCTGCAAGGAGGTCGTCGCCGCCCAGCCCAAGCTGCGGGTGCTGGTGCTCTCCGCGAGCGGTGAGCACGCGGACGTCCTGGAGGCGGTCAAGTCCGGTGCCACCGGCTATCTGCTGAAGTCGTCCAGCACCGAGGAGCTGCTGGACGCGGTGCGCCGTACCGCCGTCGGCGACGCCGTGTTCACCCCGGGCCTCGCCGGTCTGGTGCTAGGCGAGTACCGGCGGCTGGCCAGCGAGCCCGCCCCCGCCACCGCCGACCACCCGGTCGTCCCGCAGCTCACCGAGCGGGAGACGGAGGTGCTGCGGCTGGTGGCCAAGGGGCTCTCGTACAAGCAGATCGCCGAGCGCCTGGTGATCTCCCACCGGACCGTGCAGAACCATGTGCAGAACACCCTGGGCAAGCTCCAGCTGCACAACCGGGTGGAGCTGGTGCGGTACGCGATCGAGGCGGGGCTCGACGACGCCTGAGCCCGTCCGCTCGAACGGGTGAACTTCTCCAACAACTCCCTTGGTAGCCACAGGAATCGCATTCCGCCCCATCCCCTGTGACCTGGATCACCGTTAGCGTGGCCCCCGTATCGGGCCCAATCTCGGGATTTCAGCGGCAGAAGGGATGAAAAGGATGCGGGTCGGAGTGCTGACCGGCGGCGGTGACTGCCCCGGGCTCAACGCGGTCATCCGCGCCGTCGTGCGCAAGGGCGTACAGGAATACGGTTACGACTTCGTCGGCTTCCGGGACGGCTGGCGCGGTCCCGTCCAGAACGACACCGTTCCCCTCGACATCCGCGCGGTACGCGGCATCCTGCCGCGCGGAGGCACCATCCTCGGATCGTCCCGCACCAACCCCTTCAACAGCGAGGACGGCATCCGCCGGGTCAAGGAGACCCTGGCCAAGCAGGAGGTCGACGCGCTCATCGCGATCGGCGGCGAGGACACCCTCGGCGTCGCCTCCCGGCTCTCCGGCGACTACGGCATCGCCTGCGTCGGCGTCCCCAAGACCATCGACAACGACCTCTCCGCGACGGACTACACCTTCGGCTTCGACACGGCCGTCAATATCGCGACGGAGGCGATCGACCGCCTCCACACCACCGCCGAATCCCATATGCGGGTGCTGGTGGTGGAGGTGATGGGCCGCCACGCGGGCTGGATCGCCCTCCACGCGGGGCTCGCGGGCGGCGCCAACGTCATCCTCATCCCCGAGCAGCGCTTCGATGTCGACCGCATCTGCGCCTGGGTCGAATCCCGCTTCAAGATCCGCTACGCGCCGATCGTGGTGGTGGCGGAGGGGGCGATGCCGAAGGACGGCGATGCCGTCCTCAAGGACGGGTCGCTGGACTCCTTCGGCCACGTCCGGCTCTCCGGAATCGGGGAGTGGCTGGCCAAGGAGGTCGAGCGGCGCACGGGCAAGGAGGCCCGTACGACCGTCCTGGGCCACGTGCAGCGGGGTGGCACCCCGAGCGCCTTCGACCGCTGGCTCGCCACCCGCTTCGGCCTCCACGCGATCGACGCCGTCCGTGACCAGGATTTCGGCAAGATGGTCGCCCTGCGCGGCACGGATATCGTCCGCGTCCCCCTGGCCGAGGCGACGGCCCGCCTCAAGACGGTGGACCCGTCCCTGTACGCGGAAGCGGAGGTCTTCTTCGGCTGAGGCGGCTGCCCCGGGAGCCGTACGGCGGTACGAGCCCCCGGGGCTACACCCGTGAAGAGCCCCTGTCGCCCGCGCGAGGGGCCTCCTCCCCCGACCGGAGCGCGGGCGTTCCGGCGCCGACTCGCGGGGTACGGGCGGACCGGCGTCCGTGGTCTCGGTCATCACCACGATGGCGTCCGGGCTGCGGGACGACGAGCAGAGCATCGCGGGCGACTCTGCGCCGTGCCACGGCGGGGCCCCACTGGCGGTAATCAGCGCGGACACCGAGCAGCCTCGGGATCGAGGTGACGTCGTGTGAACGCCCACAGCGCGAGCGCGAGGCAGCTGAACGCGGCACCCAGTGCGCATACGGCGCCCCAGCCGGCCACGGTGTAGAGGGAGGTCGCGGCGATGGCGCCGGTGGCGCTGCCGATCGAGTAGAAGACCATGTATCCGCCGATCAGTCGGCTGCCCGCGTCCGGGTGCAGCGCGTAGATCAGGGTCTGGTTGGTGACATGGACCGCCTGCACGGCGAGGTCGAGAAGGATCACCCCGACGGCCAGGGCCCAGAGCGAGTTGCGGGTGAAGGCCAGGGGCAGCCACGCGGCGGCGAGCAGTGCCAGGGCGATGCCGGTGGTCCGCCGGGAGAGTCCGCGGTCGTTCAGGCGGCCCGCCGCGGTCGCGGCCAGGGCACCGGCGACACCGATCAGCCCCAGCGCCCCGATCGCCCTGTGGGGCAGGAAGTACGGGGCCTCGCTGAGCGGCATCGCGACGCTGCTCCACAGGGTGCTGAAGGCGGCGAAGATCAGCAGACCGAACAGGGCCCGGAGCCGCAGCAGCCGTTCCCGTGCGAACAGGGTGATCGTGGAGCGCAGAAGCTGTCCGTAGCGCAGGGTTGTCGGCGGAGCGTCACGGTGGCGCGGCAGCACTCGGTACAGGACCAGGGCGAGCAGAGCGGTGAGCGAGGCCGACGCGACGTAGACGGAGCGCCAGCCCGCGAGATCGGCCATGAGGCCGGAAGCGGTGCGGGCGAGCAGGATTCCGATGACCACGCCGCTGGTGACCAGGCCGACGACGCGTCCGCGCCCGGCGGGAGGAGCCAGTGATGCCGCGAAGGCCACCAGCGTTTGCGTGACGACCGAGAGAAGTCCCGTCGCGGCCATGCCCGCGAGCAGGATCGTCGCCGTGCGGGCGGTGGCTACTACGACCAGCGCCACCACCAGGAGCAGTAACTGGGCAACGATGAGCCGTCTGCGGTCGGCCACGTCGCCCAGCGGTACGAGGAAGAAGAGTCCCAGCCCGTATCCGACGTGCGTGAGGGTGACCACGCTGCCGACAAGTGCCGGGCTCATGGCGAGGTCGTGGCCCATGGTCACCAGGAGTGGCTGTGAGAAGTAGACGTTGGCCACCGCGGCCCCGCAGGCGACGGCGAACAGTATGACGACGCCACGGGACAGGACGAACGCGGAACCTCCCCCGCTTCGGGCCTCGGTCCGTCGTGTCACAGCCTCACCGTTGCCGGGCATCAGGACTCCTTCGCCTATCTGGTTTCATCTTGCCACCAGTGGTGAAGTTAGCTTCATTGGTAGCATGTTGCAACCGTTGTGAGAGTGAGGGACGCCATGGTGACCAGGACGCGCTTCGACGACAGTGAATGTCCCGTCGCCCGGTCGGTGGACGCGATCGGCGACTGGTGGTCCCTGCTGATCGTGCGGGACGCCTTCGACGGGAGCCGGCGCTTCGGGGAGTTCCAGCGCAGCCTCGGGGTGGCGAAGAACATCCTCACCGCGCGGCTGCGCACCCTGGTCGCCGGCGGTGTCCTCGAATCCGTCCCCGCCTCGGACGGCAGCGCCTACCGCGAGTACGTACTGACCCCGAAGGGCAAGGCGCTCTTCCCCGTCATCGTGGCCCTGCGGCAGTGGGGCGAACAGAACTTCTTCGCACCCGGCGAACCACACTCACAGTTGGTCGACCGTCAACAGGGGTATCGCCTCCGCGCACTGGAAGTGCTGTCTGCGGACGGGCGACGGCTGGACCCCGACGACACCACCGTCGACAAGATCTCCACGCGGTGATCTGAGCCGGGGGCGGAGCCCCCAACCGGGGGGGGGCTGGGGGCTCCGCCCCTCCGGTTTCGGGGAGGGGCGGAGTGGGGGACAGTTACACGCGCACTGCGGCCAGGAGCTCCGCTACCAGCCTCGCTCCGTCCAGTGACAGCACCGACTCGGGGTGGAACTGCACGCCCGCGAAGCCCGGTCCGCGCAAGGCGTGCACATCGCCCGTCGACGAGTCGCGGCACAGCTCCACCCGGTGCATCGCCAACTCCGTCTCCACCCCCTCATCGCACCGCGCGGTATACGTGTTGTAGAACCCCACCGTCTCCTCCCGCCCGAAGAAGCCGATCCGCTCCTGGGCCCCCTGGAACGGCACATCCTTCCGGACGATTTCCAACCCCAGCTCCGCCGCGAGCAGTTCGTGCCCCAGGCAGACCCCCAGCAGCCCGTGCCGGTGCCCGGCGACCAACTCCGCCGTCAGCCCCCGGAGGAACCGCATCTTGGGGTCCGCCGGGTCGCCCGGATCGCCCGGCCCGGGGCCGAGCACGACCGGACCGTCGTGGGCGAGCGCGGCCTCCCGCACGCCCGGCTCGTCGTATCGCCGCACACTCACCGTCAGCCCCGCCATCCGCAGCAGATGCGCCAGCATCGACGTAAAGGTGTCCTCGGCGTCGATCACCAGCGCATGCCCGGACAGCAGCTGCTCAGCCGCCTGCATCCGCAGCCAGAACGGCGCCAGATCGGCCCGCCGCGCGTCCAGCGCCGCCCGCACGCGCGGGTCGTCCGCGAGCCGGGGCCGGGAGCCCGTCCCGGACCGTACGGGGGCCTCGCGCACGCCGAGCGCGGTGAGCACCCCGGCCGCCTTGGCGTGCGTCTCGGCGACCTCACCCCGCGGGTCGGAATGGCGCACCAGCGTCGCCCCGACCGGCACCCGCAGCCCACCGTCGGCGTCGATGTCGGCGGTCCGGATGAGGATCGGCGAGTCGAGGGTCTGGGCCCCGCCGCCGTCCCGCCCGATGAGGGCCAGCGCCCCCGCGTAGTAGCCGCGGCCCTCCGGCTCGTACCGCTCGATCACGCGGCACGCGTTCTGCACGGGCGAGCCGGTGACGGTCGCCGCGAACATCGTCTCCCGCAGCACCTCCCGCACGTCCAGTGACGACCGCCCCCGCAGCTCGTACTCGGTGTGTGCGAGGTGCGCCATCTCCTTGAGGCGCGGCCCGACCACGACCCCGCCCATGTCGCCGACGGTGCACATCATCTTCAGCTCCTCGTCCACGACCATGGACAGCTCCTCCACCTCCTTCGGGTCGTGCAGGAACTCCAGCAGCCCGTCCACCGACGCCCCGCCCTCGGGATAGCGGTACGTCCCGCTGATCGGGTTCATCACGACCGTCCCGCCGGACATGCGCACGTGTACCTCCGGGCTGGCCCCGACCAGCGTCCGACCGCCGTCCAGCCGTACGACGTACGTCCAGTACGCGCCCCGCTCACCGGCGAGCAGCCGCCGGAAGAGCGCGAGCGCGTCGGTACTCGCGAACCCTGGGATCTCGCCCTCGAAGGTCCGTCGGATCACGAAGTTGGCACCTTCCCCGGTGCCGATCTCGTCCTCGATGACCCGGCTCACGATTTCCGCGTACGCGTCGTCGCCGACGTCGAACCGCCCGCCCTCGACCCGCACGGCGTGCGCGGGCAGCGCGTCCAGCAGCTCGGCGAGCGGCAGTACGTACGTCTCCTCGGGCCGCAGCACGGCCAGCGGCGTCCCGTCGTCCCGTACGTCGAACCCGCGCTCCCGGATCTGCCGGAACGGCACCAGCGCGAGCGCGTCGCTCACCGCCTCCCCGCCCTCCGGCGCACCGGTCGGCAGCGGGATATCGGTCAGCCGCTCCACCTCACCGGCCGGGCCGATGAGCACCTCGACCGTGTCGGGCGCGTGACCCGGCGTGCGGCGGTGCAGCAGGGCGAAGGGCGGGCAGTCGTCGGAGAGCAGCCGGGCGACGAGGGCTTGGGCATCGTGGTGCGTCATGGCGGGTGGTCTTCCTTCCGGAGGGGGGAGGAGGAACGACCCGCGCAAACGCCGAAGGCCGCCCCTCGGGCGGCCTTCGCGTGTGTCTGTGGAGTGCGCGCGATTCAGTGGGCCGCCGGATGAGCGGTCCACCACCAGGTCATGATCTGTCGCGCGAACATGGTCCGGACTCTACCTCAGTTCCAGGGGTTCGCCGGTTGGTCATTGATCGCCGCCCAGAAGCGGGTCCCGTCCGGCACGTAGCCGTACGCCCAGAAGGACCAGCCACCGCTGGCCTCCAAGTTCGCGCCGTACCGGCCGTCGTGGAACTCGGCCATCCGCCAGTCCGCGCCGTAGTACTGCGCGCAGACGGCATCGGCCGCGGCCCGGCTGGTCAGCGACTTGCCCAGTACGGGCGGCGTCGCGGCCACGGTGCCGCGGGCCCAGCCCGCGTAGAAGTCCGGCGTGATCCCGCTCGGCACCGCGCTGCCGTTGATTCTCAGGCACAGCAGGGGGAGCGTCGCGGTGGCGGCGGTGTCGCCGTTGTACGCATCGGTCGCCGAGTCGGCGCCGACCCGGACCGTGCCGTTGCCTTTGTCGAGCACGGTCCACGTCATCCCGGACGGGATGGCGGATGAGTCCGCCTGGGCGGGTGTGGCGTTGAGCGACAGCAGTACGAGCGAGGCGGCGGCCGCGAAGGCGGCGGCACCGCGGCGGAGCAACTTCCTCATGGGGCACTCCTTCGGACGTCGTACGAATCGGCTGACCGGCCCGGTCGGACCGGTCACCCGGACAGCGTCCGAGGAGCGCACGGTTCCATCGCGGTTTCCGCAGGGCCTGGCCGTAACCGGTCCGAGGAAGTCCGAACGCCTGTTCTTGCGCTACGGGTCCATGTGTGCGTTGCGCACCGCCTCGTTACGCGGAGCGCCTGCCCACCGAGGTGAGGTCGATGTCGACGGTGAAGGGCGTCGTGACCTTGAGCTGGTTGTGGTGGATACCGGTCAGCGAGAAGCTCTCCGTGGCCGGGTCGCGCTCGTAGACGTAGACCACGGTGCGGCCCTTGTCGTTCTCCACCCGCCAGTAGTGCCGGATGCCCGCCTTCGCGTACTTCCGGGGCTTGGTGTCGCGGTCCCGCTCCTCCGAGTCCGGCGACACGGCTTCGATGGCCAGCGTGACGTCTTCCGGGAGGTAGTACGTGGAGGGCTCGTCGCGCTCGTACGCCTCGCGGGTCACCACGACGACGTCCGGCTCGGGAGCCTGGCGCTTGGCGAGCCGTACGGTCATCTCACGGTCGGCCCGCAGCCCGCCCGGTGCCTGCCGGTCCAGCTCCGCGACCAGCAGATTGATCACCCGGCTGTGCCATTTTTCCTGCGGGCCGAGGAAGACCAGGCTTCCGTCGATGAGTTCGGTGTGCGGGGGAAGGCCGGGCAACCGCAGGAGGTCCTCGGCGGTGAATCCGCCGGGAGGCGGTGTCGTGCTCATGGCTGCGGCACGGTTCCCTTGCGTGTGTGTGGGCGGTGTGGAGGCCGCTACCCCGGGCGCCGGAGCTGTCGGTGGGGGCCGTTAAGTTACAGGGCCCGCGTATCGGTCTGATGCGGGGTCATCATCGTCATGCTCTTCAACAGGGGGAACCGCTCTGTCCACGAACGCACCGCCACCACGCGGCCACAGCCCTTCCTACCCGGCGCAGCAGCCGTACGGTCAGCCCCAATACGGCCAGCAGCCGCCGTACGGCCAGCCCATGGGCTACCCGGGCACGCCTCCGCCCCCTCCGCCGCCTCCGCGCCGGTCCGGCTTCTTCAGCCGCTTCAGCACCAAGACGAAGATCCAGATGATCGTCGTCCCCTTGGTGCTCATCGGCTACGGCGTCTGGTACGGGTTGCTGGGCCACGACACGCCCTCGTCCTCCACCTCGCCCAACACGGACAGCACCAGCGCGTCCGCCGCCGAGGTCGGCGACTGCCTGCAGAAGAAGGGCTCCGACAGCGACCCGGAACTCACCATCGTGGACTGCGGTGGCGCCACCGCGGACTACAAGGTGAAGCAGCATGAGGCGCTCGACTACACCTGCGATCCGCAGTACGCGACGTACCAGCTGACGCGCAACGGCAGGCCGCAGTTCACCTTGTGCATGGAGCACATCAGCAAGTGACGCGGTGTCCGTGACCGCCGCCCGTGTGTGGGGTGGCGGTCACGGTCGCTTCAGGGCCGAGACGAAGTCGCCGAAGGCGGCGGGGGAGAGGAGCAGGACGGGCCCGTCGGGGTTCTTGGAGTCGCGGATGGCCATCCGGCCGGGCATCTCGGCGACCTCCACGCAATTGCCTATGTCGCTGCTGTAGCTGGACTTGCGCCACTCAGGTCTGCGTTCCATAGCGGTCCTCCATTACGCGAGCGATCAGATCTGCCGACTCGTGGATGGAGAGAGCGGCAGCCTGAAGGTGAGCGTAACGGAGCGTGCGGACAGTGACGTCCTGCGGGTTTGCGGTCAAGTAGCCCGCTTCGTAGTCCTCGTTGAAGCCGAGGTCCGGGCCGTTCCGGAAGCGGAACACCGTGAATGCGCCCTGGAAGCCGACATGCGCTCCGGCCGCGTACGGCAGCACCTGGATGTTCACCCAGTCCTGGTCGCGGAAGGTCAACAGGTGGGCCAGTTGCGTTCGCATCACCTCGAGGCCGCCGACCTCTTGGTGCAATGCGGCCTCGCCGAGAATCACCCACAACAGCAGCGGGGGCGTTCGCAACAGGACGCGTTGGCGGTCCATTCGGTGCGCGAGCCGGGAGTCAACGTTCTCCTTGTCGAGCACGCCAACGACCGCTCGTACGTAGTCCTTGGTCTGGAGCAGGCCGTTCACCACACCCGGCTCGAAGAAGTACGCCTGGGTCGCCTCGGCTTCCAGATCCGCGTACTGCTGGTCTTGTAGCGGTACCCGAAAGCACAACGCCATCTCCAGCAGCCGCAACAACGCCCCGCCGGTCCCCAACGTGTCGTCGAGCTGCATCGTGAACCGCTGCGTCGGAATCTTCCGGGCCGTCTCGTACTGACCGATCAGCGAGCCCGTGCAGTACACCTTCCCGCCCAACTGGTCCTGCGTAAGCCCAGCCGCCTCGCGATATCGGCGTAGCTCCGCACCGAGATGGTGCATCGGAGACGTGGTCGGGTCCAGCTTTCGGATGTTCGGCATGACAGCCCCCAACAACCAGCACGTTGTGTTCTTGCGGTAGCCCACGGTAATCGTCCGGATAGACCCTTGTGGCGTGAACGAAGACATTGCGTACCCGCCGCCCCACTACCACCTGACCTTCACCACGCTGTCCGCGCACGCGGCCTGCCACATCCGCCGTATCGTCCGTACGTTCCTCGCCATGTGGGATATGCCGCATCTCGACGAGGCGGCTGGGCTGGCCGTGACCGAGCTGCTGGCGAACGTGATCAAGCACGTGCCCGGCGCGAGCTGCACCGTGGTGCTGCTCGCGGAGGAGGGGAAGCTGCGGGTCGAGGTGGGCGACGCCTCGCCCGTCGTACCCGTGAAGCGCGCGGCGGGGCCGTGGGACGAGAGCGGGCGGGGGCTGGAGATGGTGGAGCTGGTCACGGACGCCTGGGGCGTGGAGCGGAACACGCGCGGGCCGGGGAAGAAGGTGTGGTTCGAGCTCAAAGCGTGAGGCGGGGTGTCTCACACCGTGGGCTGGGGGCTGGACGCGGATGAAGACCCCGTAACCTTGTCCGGGTGACCGTGAACGCTGAATCCCACGCCGGTGGCAACACCTGGCAGTCCCTTCCCGCGGCGCAGCAGCCTGACTGGCCGGACCAAGAGGCTCTGCGCGATGTGATCGCTGAGCTCGAGGCCTATCCGCCGCTCGTCTTCGCGGGCGAGTGCGACCAGCTGCGGCACCGCTTGGGGGCCGTGGCCCGGGGTGAGGCGTTTCTGCTGCAGGGCGGCGACTGCGCCGAGGCCTTCGACGGTGTCGGCGCCGACCAGATCCGTAACAAGCTGAAGACGCTCCTGCAGATGGGCGCCGTGCTGACCTACGCCGGGTCCGTCCCGGTGGTGAAGGTCGGCCGGATCGCCGGGCAGTACAGCAAGCCGCGCTCGAAGCCGACCGAGACCCGCGACGGGGTGACCCTGCCCACGTACCGCGGGGACTCGGTCAACGGCTTCGAGTTCACGGAGAAGGCACGGATTCCCGATCCGCAGCGCCTGAAGCGGATGTACCAGGCGTCGGCGTCCACGCTGAACCTGGTCCGCGCCTTCACCACCGGCGGCTACGCCGACCTGCGGCAGGTGCACGCCTGGAACCAGGACTTCGTGAAGTCGTCCCCGTCGGGGCAGCGCTACGAGGCACTGGCGCGCGAGATCGACCGGGCGATGAACTTCATGAACGCCTGCGGGGTGGACCCGGAGGAGTTCAAGACCGTCGAGTTCTTCTCGTCGCACGAGGCGCTGATCCTGGACTACGAGTCGGCGATGACCCGTACCGACTCGCGGACCGGCGACCTGTACGACGTGTCCGGCCACATGGTGTGGATCGGTGAGCGCACCCGGCAGCTGGACGGGGCGCACATCGAGTTCGCGTCGAAGGTCCGTAACCCGGTGGGCGTGAAGCTGGGCCCGACCACGACGCCCGAAGAGGCGCTGACGCTGATCGAGAAGATCGACCCGGACCGGGAGCCGGGCCGTCTGACCTTCATCACCCGGATGGGCGCGGACAAGGTCCGCGACAAGCTGCCCAACCTGGTGGAGAAGGTCACCGCGTCCGGTGCGCAGGTGGTGTGGGTCTGCGACCCGATGCACGGCAACACCTTCGAGGCCGCGTCGGGCCACAAGACGCGCCGCTTCGACGATGTGCTGGACGAGGTCAAGGGCTTCTTCGAGGTCCACAAGGAGCTGGGCACCCACCCGGGCGGCATCCACGTGGAGCTGACCGGTGACGACGTCACGGAGTGTGTGGGCGGCGGCGACGAGATCTTCGTCGACGATCTGCACCAGCGCTACGAGACGGCCTGCGACCCTCGGCTGAACCGCAGCCAGTCGCTGGACCTGGCGTTCCTGGTCGCGGAGATGTACCGGGACCAGTAGGGGCGAAAGAGATCATTTACGCAGGTGGGGCGCGGATCACATCGATCCGCGCCCCGCGCCGTTGTAAGGCTCCGGCATGATGGGTAAGGTAAGGATAACCTTATCGATCAACGCTGGAGAGTCTGCCCGTGTACGTCTGCTCATGCTTCGGGATCACCGAGAAGCAGGTGCGCCAGCACGCGGCTACGGGCGCGTGCACACCGCGCCAGATCGCCGGTGCCTGCAAGGCGGGCACGGATTGCGGTTCCTGCGTGCGCAAGATCCAGGCGCTGCTGGGGCGTGGCGCGTGCCCACGCCGGGACGCACCGCTTGAGCCCGTCACGCTGCCTGCTGCTGCCGCCGCCGCGACGGCGGTCGAGGTCGCGGTCGAGGTGGAGGCCGAGGCCGCCTAGCGCGCCCGGTGTGCGTCAGTCGCTGCTCGGCTGCTCGATCTGCTGGGCGATGTAGAGCGGCTCGCCCAGCTTCTCGATCAGGTCGAGCTGGGTGTCGAGGTAGTCGATGTGCTCCTCCTCGTCGGCGAGGATGCTCTCGAAGATGTTGGCCGAGGTGATGTCGCTCTTGGACCGCATCAGCTCGATGCCGCGCTTGAGGCGGTCGATGGCCTCCAGCTCCACCTGCCGGTCGGCCTGGAACATCTCGGTGACCGTCTGGCCCACCCTGACGTGGAAGAGCCGCTGGTAATTGGGGAGGCCGTCCAGGAGAAGGATGCGGTCGGTGAGCATCTCCGCATGCTTCATCTCATCGAACGACTCCGACCGGGTGTACGCGGCCAGCCGAGTCCAGCCAAAGTTGTCCTGCATCTTCGAATGCAGGAAATACTGATTGATGGCCGTCAGCTCGCCGGTCAGCTGCTCGTTGAGAAATTCCAGAACCTCGGGGTCGCCCTGCATCGAAGGGGCTCCTTCCCATCAGAGGGGGGAATGCCAGGTTCCGGCATCGTTGCATCGTCGCAGCTCGGACGTCCAGCAAGGGCACGCTTAGTGCGAGTTGCTCCGGCGCGGCCCCGGCGCCGCATGCCCTGGTCCCGACCACCCCCGGCGGTCTGAGAGCATGGAGTCCATGGGTCAGTCGGAGCACCGTGAGGGAGAGCTTGGACAGCTGCCTCCGGGCCAGCGACTGCAGCGCGGGTGGCCGGTTACGCACTATGGGCCGGTCCCGAAATTCCGGCCGGAGCGCTGGGAGTTCCGCGTCTTCGGTGCTACGGCGGACGGGGACAAGCACTGCTGGACTCATGAAGAGTTCTCCGCCTTGCCCTACTCGACGGTTGTCGCCGATCTGCACTGCGTCACCAAGTTCTCCATGCTGGGCGCGGAATGGGGCGGTGTCGCGGCGAGCGAGCTCATCAAACTCGCGCCGCCGGCGCCCGACGTCACGCACGTCATGGTGTGGGCGGAGTACGGTTTCAGCTCGAATCTGCGGCTGACGGATTTCATGACCGAGGTGACCATGTTCGCCACCCACAAGGACGGCGAGCTGCTGACCGCCGAGCACGGGTTTCCGCTGCGGCTGATCGTGCCGCACCTCTACGCGTGGAAGGGCCCGAAATGGGTCCGAGGCGTCGAATACATGACGGCCGACCGGCGTGGTTTCTGGGAAGAGCGCGGTTACCACAATGTCGGCGACCCGTGGAGCGAGCAGCGCTATACGTACCAGGAGGGGCCGGGCGACGGGCCCGAGCTGTAGCTCTTCAGTGGTACTGATGGACCACGGCGTGGCCCTTTCCGCGCCCGATCATCCATTTGTTGACCGGGGTCGTGATCGCGAAGGCGACCGCGAAGGAGAGCGCGAGGCTCAGCCAGAACAGGGCATCGGAGAGGGTCGCGTCCATCGCGCCCGGGAACACCAGGATCGTTCCGTTGTCCGCCAGCTCCATGATGATGATCGACACGGTGTCCGCCGCGAGGGCTACGCGCAGCGCGCTCCGCAGGTCCAGCCCGGCGCGCAGGACGCCGCGCATCGTGAGCGAGTACCCGAAGACGAAGGCGAGCACGATCGCCAGGATCATGGTCGGGACGTTGTGCCAGGCGAGTGCCGTGCCGATGGCCATGCCGAGGATCTCGCCGATGGCGCAGCCGGTGAGGCAGTGCAGGGTGGCCTGGGCGGCCATGGGCCAACTGGCGGGTGCGGGGGTGTGGTTGTGGTGGGCGTCGTGGTGCGCGCCGTGGTGTGCGCCGTGCTCCGTGCGGTCCATCGCGGATGCCCCCAGGAGGTAGTAGCGACCCTTTCGCGAGAGGAACGCTATACCCCCCGAGGGTATTCCTCTACGAGGTGCGATGCGCTTTACCCGTCCCGCAGCGCCTTGAGGCGGGCGATATCCGTCGCGTGCCCCTCGATCCCGTCGGCCCCGCCCGGCGTCTCGACCACCAGCGGGACCCCTTCCGTGGCCGGATGCGTGAACAGCTCCCGGAACGGCTCCTCGCCGATGTGCCCGGCGCCGATGTTCTCGTGCCGGTCCTTGTGCGCGCCGACCACGTCCTTGGAGTCGTTCGCGTGGATCAGCTTCAGCCGCCCCTTGCCGGTGACGTCCACCAGCTCGTCCAGGGTCTGCTTCATCCCGCCGGGGGCGGCCAGGTCGTGCCCGGCGGCGAAGACGTGGCAGGTGTCGAGGCAGACGCCGAGCTTCGGATGCCGGTCCAGCGCCTCGAAGTACGGGCCGAGGTCCTCGACCAGCGCGCAGAGCGATGTGCCCTGGCCTGCCGTCGGCTCCAGGAGGAGGGGCGGGTCGTCGTCGTGCGTCAGCTCGTCCAGCAGCGGCAGCACCCGCTCCCGGACCTGCGCCATCGCCGTCTCCCGCGCCCGTCCGCCGGTCGCCGAACCGGTGTGCACGACGACTCCGAGCGCGCCGATGTCCCGGCCCCGGCGGAGGGAGTGCCGCAGCGAATCGACGGAGCGGTCGGCGGTGGCCTCGGTGTGCGAGCCGAAGTTGATCAGGTACGGGGCGTGGATGTACACCGGCGTCTTCTGCTCGGCGCATGCGGTGCGGAACGCCTCGTCCTGGGCGGGGGTGCCGGGGGGTGTGGCCCAGCCGCGCGGATTGGCGACGAAGACCTGTACGGCTTCGGCGCCGATGTTCTGGGCGTGCGGGAGGCCGGTGGTGGCGAGGCCACCGGCGACGCGGATGTGGCCGCCGATGGGGTTGCGGCTGCGGTTCGTACTCACCCCTCCAGCATCCCAGCCCGGGTTGTTCCCCTACCCGCCCCTTCCCGAAACCGGGGGCAAGCCCCCGGACCCCCGGGCGGGGGCTCCGCCCCCACACCCCCGCTCCTCAATCGCCGGAGGGGCTGATTTTCCAGCCCCTCCGGCGTTGAAAGGCACGGTGTCCGGGGCGGAGATGCCCGCCTTCCAGCCCCTCCGGCGATTGAGGAGCCGGGCCCGGGGCGGGAATGCCCCGCCTCCCAGCCCCTCCGGCGTTTGAGGAGCGGGGGCCGGGGGCGGAGCCCCGGCGGGGGTGCGGGGGCGGAGCCCCCGAAGGGGGGCCGGGGCGGCGATGCCCAGCCACCAGCCCCTCCGGCGATTGAGGAGCGGGGGCCGGGGCAGGGCCCCGGGTTCGGGAAGGGGCGGGTAGGGGAACAACCCCCCGGGCTAGAAGACGCCGCCCTTTACGGTGATCGTGATCTCGCTTCCCTTGGGCGCCTTGTCGCCGCCCGACACCGACTGGTCCTTCACCTCGTCGCGCGGGAACAGCAGCGGCTTGTCGACCTTCACCGTGAAACCCAGGTCTTCCAGCTTCTGCTTCGCGTCGTCCGTGCCCAGGCCCGTGACGTCCGGGACCTCGATCATCTGCTGGCCCTTGGAGAGGGTGAGGGTCACCGTGTCGCCCTTGGCGCCCTGGGTGCCCTCCCCGGGGGACTGCGCGGCGATCGTGCCCTTGTCCTCGTCCGAGAAGGCGCGGCGCTCGGCGATCTTGACCTTGAAGCCCGCATCGCGCAGCTCGGACCGGGCGTCGGCCGGGTCGTCGCCGACGAGGTCGGGGATGTCGATGCGCTCGCCCTTGCTGACCACGATGTTCACGGGTGTGTCGGGGCGGCGTACGGAATCCGGGCCGGGGGTGGTGGAGAGGACCGCGTTCTGCGGGGTCTCCTCGCTGAAGGTGCGGGTCACCGTGCCGACCCTCAGCCCCGCGTCGGCGATCTTCTGCCTGGCCTCGGTGAGCGGCCGTCCGACCACATTGGGCACCTCGGCCCGCGGCGGCCCCTGGGAGACGTGGATGGTGACGGTGCCGGTGGAGCGGATGCGTTCGCCGACGCCGGGCTTGGAGCTGATGACCTTGTTCTTGTCGACGACGTCGCTGTAATCCTGGACGACCTTCACATCCAGACCGGCGCGTTCGAGCTTCTTCTCCGCGTCCGGACGGGACATCTTCAGCACGGACGGCACATTGGTGAACTGCCCGGCGCTGATGTACCAGACCCCGGCGCCGATGCCGAGCGCCAGCAGCACGGCGGCGACGATCGTCACCACGCCGCGCCGCGGCAGACGGCGGCGCGGGGCCGGGGGGAGGTCCAGGCGGCTGGTGTGCTCCGGGGCGGCCCCGGCAGTCCCGGCGGGGCGGGGGATCACCGTCGTACGGGCCTCGGGGCCCTCGCCGAGGCCCGGGAGCGCCTCCTCGTGGGCCTGCGGCGGCACGGCGTCCAGCTGGGCGTCGGTGAGGGCGGCCCGCGCCGTCCGGACCTGGCCGAGGAGGTCGACGGCGTCGGCGGGGCGCAGGGCCACCTCGCGCGCGGTGGCGGAGGCGACCAGCCCGTCCAGCTCCGGCGCGACCTCGGGCGCGGCGGCGGACGGGGGCGGGACGTCCTCGTGCAGATGCTGGTAGAGCACCTGCGCCGGGGTGCTGCCGCCGTGCGGCTTGGACCCGGTGAGCATCTCGTAGAGGACCACGCCGCACGCGTAGACGTCGGCGCGAGTGTCGGCCGTACCGTGCTCTATCTGCTCGGGCGCCAGGTAGGACACGGTGCCCAGGACGGAGCCGGTGGACGCGCTGGTGTTGGTGTCGACAGCCCTGACCAGGCCGAAGTCGGCGACCTTGACCCGGCCGTCGTCGCCGATCAGAACGTTCTCCGGCTTCATGTCGCGGTGGACGAAGCCCGCGCGGTGGGCGGCGCCGAGCGCGGCGAGCACCGGTTCCAGGATGTCCAGCGCGGCCCGCGGCTGGAGGGCGCCGCGCTCGCGCAGCACGTCACGCAGGGTGCACCCGGCGACGTACTCCATGGCCAGATAGACGTGCACGCCGTCCGTGCCCTGGTCGTAGACGCCGACCACATTGGCGTGCGCGAGTCTGGCGACGGACTTGGCCTCACGGATGAAGCGGTCCACGAAGGCCGCGTCCGAGGCAAGGCTCTGGTGCATCACCTTCAGCGCGAGAACGCGGTCGAGCCGCGTGTCGACGGCCCGGTAGACCGTAGCCATCCCGCCGACGGCGATGCGCGCCTCAACGCGATAGCGGCCGTCGAGCACCTGCCCGACAAGGGGGTCCTGGAGCGTCGTATCCACGAGAACGCAGTCTACGAGCCGTCACCGACTCGTACGGCCGCACGCCCCATGTCCGGTACGTACTGCGACACAACGGTGACCTGTGCCTCAGTTGTGCGAGGCGGCGGCCAGGGCGGCCAGCTCCTCAAGGGCGGAGGTCCAGGCCAGGGCGGCGCACTCGGCGTGCTCGGCCCTGGCGTCCTCCGGGACGTCGAGCGCGCGGATGCCGGTCTCGGCCAGGCGGAGGCGAGTGCCCGCCCCCTCCGGGGAGAGCGTGAATTCGACCACGGTGGCCTGGCCGGGGCCGGTCGGGGCGCGGTCGGGCGCGTGGGCCAGCCGGAAGCGGAACAGGGCGTCGGGCACCGCCCGCTCGACCCGGCCGTGGAACTCCCCGCGCTCGTCCCAGCGGAAGCGGACGGTGCCGCCGGGGTGCGGATCGATCTCGCAGCCGCCGGGGGCGTACCAGGTGCGGATGTGCTCCGGCGTGGTCAGCACCCGCCAGACGCGGTCGACGGGCGCGGGGACGTACGTCTCGCGCTCGATCCGGTCGGCCACGGGCGCGGCTGTCGGCTCCCTCACGGCAACCACCTCCGCATTCCACGGTATGCCGCGCCCCAGCGCTTCGTTACGCCGTTACGCGAACGCGGGCCGCTCCGGGTCGAGCGCGGCCAGCCCCTCGACCGGGGACGACGCCTCGGCGAAGTGGCGGCGGGGGATACGGCCCGCCCGCTGCGCGAGCCGCCCCGCGGCCACCGCGTGCCGCATCGCCGAGGCCATCAGCACCGGCTCCTGGGCGCGGGTGACGGCCGAGGCCAGCATGACCGCCGCGCACCCCAGCTCCATGGCCAGCGCGGCGTCGGACGCCGTGCCCGCCCCCGCGTCGAGGATCACCGGGACCCCGGCGCGCTCGGTGATCAGCTGGAAGTTGTGCGGGTTGCGGATGCCGAGGCCGGAGCCGATCGGCGAGCCCAGCGGCATGATCGCGGCGCAGCCGACGTCCTCCAGCTTCCGGGCCAGCACCGGATCGTCGTTGGTGTACGGCAGGACGGTGAAGCCGTCGTCGACGAGGGTCTCGGCGGCGTCCAGCGTCTCGATGGGGTCGGGGAGCAGGGTGCGCTCGTCGGCGACGACCTCCAGCTTCACCCAGTCGGTGCCCAGCGCCTCGCGGGCGAGCCGGGCGGTCAGCACGGCCTCCCCGGCGGTGAAACAGCCCGCGGTGTTGGGCAGCGGGCGGATGCCGTGCCGGTTCAGTACGGAGAGCACCGAGCCCTGCACCGTGGGGTCCAGGCGGCGCATCGCGACCGTGGTCAGCTCGGTGCCGGAGGCGATCAGCGAGCGTTCCAGGATGTCCAGGCTGGGCGCGCCGCCGGTCCCCATGATCAGGCGGGAGCCGAAGGACGTACCGGCGATGGTGAGCGGATCGGCGTCGGGGAGGACCTGATCCAGGGCGGTGGGGTGCGACGTGGCGTGAGACATGGGTTCAGCCTCCTTGGACCGCGGTGAGGACCTCGACGCGATCGCCGTCGCCGAGCGGGGTCGCGGGCCACTGGCCGCGCGGGACGACCGTCTCGTTGACGGCCGCGGCGACGCCCGAGGGCGCCTGGGTGAAGGTCGCGACGACCCCGTCGAGGGTGATGCCGTCGGGCAGCTCGCGGGGCTCACCGTTCACGGTGACGGTCAGGGTGCCGGTCATGCGGTGTGCTCCTGTACTGCTGCTGTGGTGATAGGCGGGTTCGCCGCGAAGCGCCGCGGGGAGAAGGGCCGCGCCTCGGGCGGGAGTTCGCCGCCGGTCAGCGCCTCGGCCATGGCATCGCCGGTGACCGGGGTGAGCAGGACGCCGTTGCGGTAGTGGCCGGTGGCCAGCTGGAGGCCCGGCAGCGCGGTCGGGCCGAGCAGGGGCGCGTTGTCGGGGGAGCCGGGGCGCAGCCCGGCGAGGGTCTCGACGAGCGGCAGTTCGGTGATGCCGGGCACCAGCTCGTGCGCGTCGCGCAGCAGCTCGTACACCCCGCCCGCGGTGACCGTGGTGTCCCAGCCCAGCTCCTCCGTGGTCGCGCCGACGACCAGCTCGCCGTTCTCGCGCGGGACGAGGTAGACGTGCCCGCCGCGCACCACGGCCCGCACGGTCCGGGACAGGAAGGGCGCGTACGGGCCGGGCACCGACAGCCGCAGTACCTGGCCCTTGACGGGACGTATGGGCGGCAGGACCTCCTCGGGGACGCCCGGGAGCCGTCCGCTGAGGCTGCCCGCGGCCAGCACGGTCTGCCCGGCGGCCAGCCGGGTGCCCGTACCGTCGGCCAGCTCGGCCCCGGTGGCCCGGTCGCCGCCGCCGTTCAGCAGCAGCCGCTCCGCGCGGACGCGGTGGAGGACCACCCCGGCGCGCTCGCACGCCGCCAGCAGCGCGGCCGCCAGCCGCCGCGGGTCGACCTGGTGGTCGCCGTCGACGCGCAGGCCCCCGCGCACGCCCGGCGCGAGCATCGGCTCCAGGCGCCTGCATTCGCGCCCGGTCAGCCACTGTGCGTCCAGACCGAGCCGCAGCTGGAAGGCGTGCAGCTCGCGCAGATGGGCGCGGTCGTCCGCGTCGAGCGCCACCGAGAGCGTGCCGCAGGTACGGAAGGCCAGGTCATGGCCGCTCGCCTGCTCCAGCTCCGCCACGAACGACGGATAGCGGCGCGCCGAGGCCAGATTCAGCCCGAGCAGGGTCTGCTCGCCGTAGTGCAGCTCGGTGACGGCCGCCAGCATCCCCGCCGCGACCTGCGCGGCCCCGCCGCCGGGCGCCGGGTCGACAACGGCGGTGCGCAGGCCCCGCTGGGCCGCCCGCCAGGCCGTGACCAGGCCGATGATGCCGCCGCCGATGACGAGGACGTCGTACGGTGCGGGGCTGCTCCGGGATGATTCGTCTTGCGTGTGCATGGGCTGGTCGCCCCCTCCCTTCGCCGGCATGACCCGGATCAGGTTCGTACGGTCGGAGGCCGCGCCAGCCTCCCTCTCAGCCCGGTGCGCCCGGGCTCCCGCGAGTGCTTTGTCCCGCCACCCTAGTACGCGTCCCGAATCGGCCGGAAGGGAGCGCCCCGGGCGGGCCCGCGCGGAGCCCCATGCCACGGGCCGTTGCCACGGGCCGTTCGGCCCGCCGGGCTGTGCCCGAGATCTCGTCGTGCGCTCTCCGGTCCGCCCCACCTGCCGCAATACAGTGATCGTGTGAGCGATGAGACGACGAAGACGATGGCGTCCTCGGCGGGTGGCGGCGGACAGCGGGTGGTGATCGTCGGCGCGGGTATGGCGGGGGTACAGACCGCCGTCGCGCTGCGCGAGCAGGGCTGGACCGGGGAGGTCCTGCTGCTGGGCGCCGAGCCCCATCAGCCGTACGACCGGCCGCCGCTGTCCAAGGCCGTGCTGCTCGGCAAGGCCGAAGGGTCCGCGTTCGACGTGGACTTCGACGCGCTCGGCATCGAGCTGCGGCTCGGCGTCGCCGTGACCGGGCTGGACCCGGCCGGGCAGACGGTCGGCACCGGGTCCGGCCCGATCCCGTACGACGTCCTGGTGATCGCCACCGGCGCCGAGCCGATCGCCCTGCCCGGCAGCGAGGGCGTCCCCGGCGTCCACCTCCTGCGCACCCTGGACGACGCCGAACGGCTGCGCCCGGTGCTCGCCCGGCAGCACGAGATCGTGGTGGTCGGGGCGGGCTGGATCGGCGCGGAGTTCGCGACGGCGGCCCGCGAGGCGGGCTGCGCGGTGACGGTCGTCGAGGCCGCGGACCGGCCGCTGGCGGGCGCCCTCCCGGCGGAGGTCGCCGCCCATATGACCGGCTGGTACGCGGACTACGGCGCCACCCTGGTCACCGGCGCCCCGGTGACCGCCGTGGACCGGACCGGGCTGCAGCTCGGCGACGGCACCCGGCTGCGGGCCGGTGCGGTGGTCGTCGGCATCGGCGCCCGGCCCGCGACCGGCTGGCTGGCCGGTTCCGGCGTCGAACTCGCCGAGGACCGGTCCGTCGCCGCCGACGAGGGGCTGCGCACCTCGGCGCCCGATGTGTACGCCGTCGGCGACTGCGCGTCCTTCCCCTCCGCCCGCTACGGGGCACGGCTGCTGGTGCACCACTGGGACAACGCGCTCCAGGGGCCGCGGACGGTCGCCGCCAATGTGCTCGGCAGCCGGACCGCGCACTTCCCCGGCCAGGTCTACGACCCGGTGCCCTACTTCTGGTCCGAGCAGTTCGGGCGGTTCGTGCAGTACGCCGGACACCACTCGGACGCCGACGAACTGGTCTGGCGGGGCGACCCGGACGGCGCCGCCTGGTCGGTGTGCTGGCTGCGGGACGGGGCCCTGGTCGCCCTGCTGGCCGTCGGCCGTCCGCGCGATCTGGCCCAGGGCCGCAAGCTGATCGAACGCGGCGCCCGGCTGGACCGGACCCGGGCGACCGATCCGTCGGTGCCGCTGAAGGCGGCCGTTCTGTGACGCCCGGAACCCCTCGCCGACCAGGGGCGGGGGGCCCGGCGGGACCGGCGGCCCCCGCACCCGGCGGCCCGCACGGCGGACGCCCGGCTACCCACTGTCAGTCCCAGATGGCAGGCTTGTTCCGTGACCGAGATTGACGCAAAGATCGATGCTCTCGTCCCCGCCTGGCTCACTGTCCCCGACATCGCCGACAGGCTCGGCGTCGAGGTGACGCGCGTGAGGCAGCTGGTCAAGGAGGGCCAGCTGATCGCGGTGCGCCGTGGCGAGAACCGGGCGCTGCACGTGCCCGAGGAATTCATCGGTGAGGGAAAGGTCGTCAAGGGCCTCGCGGGGACCTTGACGCTGCTCCGGGACGACGGCTTCAGCGACGAGGAGATGCTGGAGTGGCTCTTCACCCCTGATCCGAGCCTGCCGGGCACCCCGGCCCAGGCGCTGCGCGAGAATCGCGGCACGGAGGTGAAGCGGCGCGCGCAGGCGCTCGCCGTCTGACCCTGCCGCCCGACGTTTCCCGAACCACCACCTGGCGTACGGGCCGGGTCGGCCGCCGTCCCCGACGGCGGCCCCCGGTCCGTGCGCCGCACTACCCGGGGGGATACTCACCCGATGACCGCACGCGAGCAGCTGGCCGACGCCCGTCTCTATCTGTGCACCGACGCGCGCAAGCGCCAGGGCGACCTGCCGGAGTTCCTGGACGCCGTGCTGGCGGCCGGGGTGGACATCGTCCAACTGCGGGAGAAGGGCATGGAGGCCGCCGAGGAGCTGGACCACCTCGCCGTCTTCGCCGACGCCTGCCGCCGCCACGGCAAGCTGCTCGCCGTCAACGACCGGGCGGACGTCGCCCACGCCGCCGGTGCCGGTGTGCTCCACCTGGGCCAGGGCGACCTGCCGGTCCCGGCGGCGCGCGCCATCATCGGCGACGGCCCGCTGATCGGGCGCTCCACGCACGCGGAGGCCGAGGTGGACGCGGCGCTCGCCGAGCCCGGCGTGGACTACTTCTGCACCGGTCCCTGCTGGCCCACCCCCACCAAGCCGGGCCGCCACGCCCCCGGCCTCTCCCTGGTCCGTCACGCGGCCGCCCGGAATCCGGCCCGGCCCTGGTTCGCGATCGGCGGCATCGACGCGTCGAACCTGGACGAGGTCCTGGAGGCGGGAGCGCGCCGGGTCGTCGTGGTGCGGGCCATCACCGAGGCCACGGACCCGGCGGCGGCCACGGAGGCCCTGGCGAAGCGCGTCCGGGCAGCGGTCCAGGGGTGATCGGGCAGCCGTCCAGGGGTGACCGGGCAGCGGTCCAGGGGTGACCGGGCCGAGCCCGGGGTGATCATCCCGTCCGTATTGCGGACAGGAGCCCGGCAAAACCCCCATAACCACGTTGCCGGGTGGGCGCCGACCACCCGGCTGGCTAACCTTCCCGTATGGCCCTAGGCACCGCTTCCACCAGGACCGATCGAGCCCTTACTGTGCGTGATCTGCTCGCTTCGGGCGAGCAGTCGTATTCCTTTGAATTCTTCGCCCCCAAAACGGACAAGGGCGAGCACACACTGTGGAACGCCATCCGACGGCTGGAGGCCGTCTCACCGACCTTCGTCTCCGTGACGTACGGCGCCGGCGGCTCCTCCCGCGAGGGCACCGTCCGTGCCACCGAGCGCATCGCGACCGACACCACGCTCACCCCCGTCGCCCACCTGACCGCGGTCAACCACTCCCACGCCGACCTGCGCAACATCATCGGCCAGTACGCCGACGCCGGGATTCGGAACATGCTCGCCCTGCGCGGCGACCCGCCCGGTGACCCGATGGGGGACTGGCACAAGTGCCCCGACGGCATCACCTACGCCGCCGAGCTGGTCCGCCTGATCAAGGAATCGGGAGACTTCTGCGTCGGCGTCGCCGCGTTCCCCGAAATGCATCCGCGCTCGACGGACTGGGACACCGACATCCGTCACTTCGTCGACAAGTGCCGCGCGGGCGCCGACTTCGCGATCACGCAGATGTTCTTCTATCCGGAGGACTATTTGCGGCTGCGCGACCGGGTCGCGGCCTCGGGGTGTACGACGCCGATCATCCCTGAAATCATGCCGGTCACGAACGTCAGGCAGATCGAGCGGTTCGCGCAGCTCAGCAACGCGGCCTTCCCGCCGGAGCTGGCCGAACGCATCCTGGCGGTCAAGGACGACGCGGCGGCTGTACGCTCGATCGGGATCGACTACGCCACAGAGCTGTGCGCGCGGTTGATGGCCGAGGAGATCCCCGGGCTTCACTTCATTACCCTGAACCACTCCACGGCGACGCTGGAAATCTACAAGAATCTGGGACTGCACCAGCGGTCCTGATACGGCGGCCGAGGGGCAGCCGCACTGAGAGGGGCGGGCATGGGCTGGACGGTCCTCTACATCGCTTTCGGCGTCGTGGCGCTGTGGCTGTTGGGAGAGGTACTGCTGCAGTACAAGGCGCGGCTGCGCTGGCGGCTGCTGGCCTTCGTCGGCTTCCTGGGCGTGGTCGTCGGGGTGCTGATCCCCGCCGTGGTGGTGATCGCGATCGGCGCGATCACCTTCGCGGTCGGCCAGACCTATGTCACGCTCTCCTTCCGCCAGGGATTCGAGAAGGGCTGGGCCCTGGAAGGCCTTCCCGGGCTGCCGGGGCTGGGCCGCGGCCGCGAGCGCGGCCCGGAACCGGACGGTCCGGAGCCCGAGCCGATGCTCCAGGTCTCGGATCTGGAGGACGTCCCGGTCTCCCGGCCCGAGCCGCCCACCTACCGGCCGGAGCCGCTGCCGGACGACACCAGCGAGTACGGCGTCTACGAGGAGCCGTCCCCGTTCGCCCCCGCCGCCGGCGGCTACGCGGACCCGAACGCGGACTTCAGCGCGTACGAGACGTACGCCGGGTACGGCACGCAGGACGGCCAGGGCGTTCCGGGTGACCAGGGCATGCCGGGGGGGCAGGGCATGCCGGGCATGCCGGGCTACGGTGACGTGGGTTACGGCCAGGGCCAGGACGTGTACGCGGACGCCGGGCAGTACGGCTACCAGGACTCGGCGTACGCGGGCTACCAGCAGGACCCGTACGCCGGGGCCTACGACCAGCAGGCCTACGCGCAGCAGGACCCCTACGCGCAGCAGGACCCTTATGCGCAGCAGGACCCCTACGCGCAGCAGCAGTACGCCGACCCGTACGCGGGCTACCAGCAGGACCCGTACGCCGCCGGGGCGTACGGCGGCGACCACTACGCGGCGGACGCCTCGTACGGCTCCCAGCAGCAGTACGCCCCGGGCGCCGACGCGATGGAGCCGGGCGGGCCCTGGGTCCCGCAGCAGCGCGAGGGCGACAACCAGCCCGGCCAGCAGGACCAGCCCCCGTACCCCTACCAGCAGCAGGGCTTCCAGCAGGGATACGACGAGCAGTACCGCTTCTGACGCTTTCCGGCGCGCTTTCCGGCGCGCTTTCGACGAGGGCCGGGACCGGCGCGGTTTATTGTGAGCCGCGCCAGTCCCGGCCTTCGACGATCAGGCCCGCCACCAGCGCACCCGACATTCCGGCATGGGCCAGTCCGCCGCCCGGGTGGGACCAGCCGCCCGCCAGATGGAGGCCCGGGAGCCGGGTGAGGTTGGCGGGGTGCAGATACCGGCCCTCGGCACCGGCCAGCGCCGGGCCCGGCACGGAGCCGCCCGCGACCCCGGTGTCCGCGGCGATGTCGCGGGGGGTGCGGACCGCGCGCCAGATGATCCGGTCCCGCAGCCCCGGTATGGTCGCCCCGGCGGCCGTGATCAGCCGCTCCGCGGCCTCCTCGGCGGTCTCCCGGTCGGCCCAGTCGACCGGTCCGTGCGGGGCGACGACCGCGCTGAGGGTGACGGCCTCGTGGCCGTCGCCGGGGCGGATCTCGGGGTCGTCCGGGCGCAGGACGGTCACCGTGGGGCGGGGGGTGAGCGCGCTGAGGCCGCCGCCGTCGCCCACTTCGCCGAAGACGGCGGTCAGCTCGGCCTCGCGGTCCGGGGTGTGCACCACGGTCCGGTGCACGGCGTCGTCGGGGCGGCCGCCCCGCAGCGCCAGGAAGACCGTGAGACGGCTGGGCGGACCGCTGCCGGGCCCCGGCCCGGGCGTGACGTCCTCGCCCTCCCGCCACGGCTCCTGGCCGCCGAGCAGGGCGGGCAGCAGCGCCGGGGCGACGCCCGCGACCACCGCGTCCGCCTCGGCGACCGTGCCGTCGGCCAGCTCGACCCCTGCGGCCCGGCCGTCCTTCTCGACGATGCCGGTGACCTCCGTCTCGAAGCGGAATTCAACCTTCCGCTTGCCGCAGCGCTCGTACAGCGCGTCGGCGAGCGCCCGCATCCCGCCGCCGACGTACCAGGTGCCGAAGGTCTGCTCCAGATAGGGCAGCACGGTGGCGCTCGCGGGGGCGGCGCGCGGGTCCAGGCCGTGCGCCAGCGCATGGCTCTCCAGCAGGGCGGCGGCCCGAGGATCGGCCAGCTCACGCCGCGCCACTCCGGCCAGGGTGGGCGCCTGAGGACGGCCATCGCCGCGCGCGAAGAGCCCGCCGAACCAGCCGCGCCGCTCGGGCGCGGCGGCCGGATACGGATCGCTGCCCAGCACCCGCCAGTCGGTGCGCAGCGGCTCTTCCAGCAGCGGTCTGCGGGTGGCGTCCCACGCCTCGCGTGCCCGGTTGACCAGATCGCTCCAGCGCTCGCCCGCGCCCGCGCCGAAGGCGCCGTCCAGCGCCTGGAGCACCCCGGCGCGCGAGGCGTTGGGCAGCAGGACCTCCGTGCCGTCGGCGAAGAGGTGCCGCCCCGCCGGGTCGACCTGGGTGAGCCGGACCGTCTGCTCCAGGCTCTCCTTGCCGGTCTTCACGAACAGGTCCCGGTAGACGGCGGGCAGCCGCAGCAGCCCCGGGCCCGTATCGAAGCGGAAGCCGTCCCGCTCGAAGAGCCCGACCCCGCCGCCATGGGTCCGCCCGCGCTCGTACACCACCACCCGGTGGCCCGCGACGGCCAGCCGGGCGGCCGCCGCCATGGCGCCCATCCCGGCGCCGATCACCGCAATCCGTGCCATGACAGTGACTTTATCCGGCCCCACCGACAGCCCCGCGCTCGTCCCCAGGCGGAGGCTGGGCAGATGCGCGCGGACTGAGTACCCGTACCTAGTCGGCGAGATGAGTAGGCGCGCGGATGGGCGGCGGCCCCCGCAGAGGAGAGAGTGGTGCACACGGAAGGACGCGGACCGGACCGCCGACACGGGGCGGCGGAACGGCACGGTGGCCTTCCGGACGGGGGAGCCGCCGGGGAATACGCCCCGGGGGCTCTCACGGGGGAAGAACGGGGGAAATCGGGGGAAGCACGGGGGGAGGCGCTGTTCCGCGACGGGTCGATGGGGGTCGAACCGTTCCGGAACAGCGCCTTCGGTTGTGTGCGGGCGTCCGACCCGCGACAGCGGCCGTACGGCGGCGTCAGCCCGGAGCCGGAGCCCCCTTGGCCAGGGCTCCGGTCCCCTTGGCCACGGCTCCGCCCACCCGGCCCTGCAACAGCCGGGACAGCGCGGCGTGGACGTCTTCCAGCGACCGTTCCGGCTGGTAGGACTGCCAGTCGAGCGCGGCCACCAGCACCATCCCGAACAGCGCCGAGGCGGTCAGCGGGATGTCGATGTCATCGCTCAGCTCCCGCGCCGTCACCCCGGCCCGCAGCTCGGTCTCGATCACCGCTATGGCCTGCTGCCGGACGATCATCAGGGTCGACTGCCAGGCCCGGTTGGTGCGCCACAGCTCGGCCACGTACAGCTGGGTCAGGGCGGGGTAGCGGGAGATGAAGTCCAGCCCGGCCCGGACCATGGCGTCCAGTGCGTCCACATGGCTGCCGCCGCGCTCGGCGTTCTCGTCGGCGGCGTTCTGGAGCGAGGCGGTCAGCAGCTCGACGCCGTGCCGCAGCAGCTCCTCGAAGAGCACGGTCTTCGACGCGAAGTTGTAGTAGACCGTGCCCTTGGCCACCCCCGCCCGCTCGGCGATCTCGTCCACGGTGGTGGAGGAGAAGCCCTGTTCGGCGATGAGGGTGACCGCTGCTTCGAAGAGTTTCTGCCGGGTGCCCTGGCGGCGCGTGCTGCTGCTGTCCATGGCGCCGATTCTGCCCGCTGCCGGAGTGGTCCCGCTCACAGGGACAGCTCGGGGCGCAGCCGGGCGACCGACCACACCTGCCGACGCCGCGCCGACCACGTGGTGAGCGCGAGCGCCGCCGCGCCGAAGCCGAGCAGCACCCCGCAGCCGACCCACACCGGACCGAGCCCGCCGCCCGTGATGAGGCGCCGCAGCCCGTCCACGACGTAGCTCATCGGCAGGAAGGGATGGATGGCGTTGAAGAACCGGGGGCTGGTCTGCACCGGATAGGTGCCGCCCGCCGAGGTCAGCTGGAGCATCAGCAGCGCCAGGACGAGGATGCGCCCGGCCGGTCCGAAGCGGGCGTTCAGCCACTGCACGATCGCCGCGAAACAGGCGGCCACCAGCACCAGGAAGCCGACCGTTCCCGCGGCCCGCACCATCTGGAGCCCCACCGCCCAGTGCAGCACGGCCATCAGGGCCGCCGTCTGCAGCGCGCCGATCGCGGCGACCGGCAGCCATCCGGCGAACGCGACGCGCCAGGAGGAGGCACCGGCGGCGACCGCCCGGGCGTTGAGCGGCGGGATGAGCATGTAGGCCACCATCGCGCCGACCCACAGGGACAGCGGGATGAAGTACGGGGCGAAACCGGTGCCGTAGTTGGGTGCCTTGTGCAGCGCCTGGTTGACGAGCTGGACGGGGTCCGCCATCACCCCGGTACGGGCGTCCCGGTCGTGCTTGTCGTACGCGGGGATCTTCGCGGCGCCGTCGTGCAGCCCGCCGGAGAGCGTGCCGGAGCCGTCCGCCAGCTTGACCAGACCGCCCTTCAGGGAGGTCGCCCCGGTGTGCAGCTTCCCGACCCCGCTGTCGAGGGTGGACGCCGCGGTACCGGCCGTGGTCAGCCCGGTGTGTAGCGTGCCCGCGCCCTTGGCGACCTTGTGCGCCCCGGAGTTGAGGGCGTTGACCTTCTTGACCGCGGAGTCGAGGTCCGTGCCCAGGTGCGGGGCGGTGTCGGCGAGCAGCCGCGCCTTGTCGTGCAGATCGTTCAAGTCGGCCGCGAGGGTGTCGAGTCGTCCGGTGTTGTCCTTGACGAGCTTATTGACGTCCTCGGCCACATCGGCGGCGCGGTCGGCCGCCCCCACCGCCTTCTTCAGCGCCGGGCAGTCGGGGGCGGTGGGGACCGCCCCCTCGCAGCGGGTCCGGTAGCCGGCGGCGAGTTCGTCGGACGCCTCACGGGCGTCCGTGGCGGCGGTGGAGGCCTCGTCGGGGAGGTCGTCCAGGTGGTCGGAGGCCCGCTGGGAGGCGTCCGCGACCAGCCCCGCGACGTCGCCGATCTCCTTGCCGTGCTTCTTGAGGAACGGACCGGCCTTCTTCGACACGCCGTTCACCGTGTCGGACAGGGTCTGGGTGCCGTCGGCGACACCGCCTGCGCCCGTATCCAGCGTCCCGGCGCCCTTGTTGAGCTTGACCAGCCCGGACTTCAGGCCGTGGCTGCCCTTCTTCGCCGTGCCCAGGCCCTTGGCGAGCTCACCCGCGGCCGACTTGGCCTTGCCGATGCCGCGCCCGAGGTCGTCGGCGCCCTTGGCGGCCTTCTCGGTCCGGCCGTGGATGTCCGCGAAGGAGACGAAGATGTTGTCGTAGAAGCCCCGGGACGCCTTGGTGGAGGCCGCCGCGCGCACCTCGGAGAAGACGCTGCGGGAGATCTGGCCGACGATGTAGTTGTTCGCGTCGTTGGTGCGCACCCTGAGGGCGCCGGTCTCCGGGCTCTTGCCGGAGCTGGAGGCGATCCGCTCGCTGAAGTCCTCGGGTACGGTCAGCGACAGGTAGTACCTACCGCTCTCGACGCCCTCCCGCGCCTCGGCGGCGCTGGTGCGGTGCCAGTCGAAGGTCTTGCTGTCGAGCAGCTTCCCGGTGAGGTCGTCGCCCGCGGTGAGGTGCTTGCCCTTCGCGGTGGCGCCGCCGTCGGAGTTGACGAGCGCCACCGGGATCTTGTCGAGCTTGCCGTACGGGTCCCAGAAGGACCACAGGTAGAGCGCGCCGTACAGCAGAGGCAGCAGAAGCAGGGCGGCGAGCGCCGCCCGGGGGAGCTTTCCCCTGCCGAACCGCTTCAGCTCAAGCGCGGCCAGTTTCGGCGAGTGCATCCGCCGCCCCCTCCTCGTCGTGGCCGTCCTTGTGGTCGCCGTCCTGCGTGTCTCCGGTGGTCGAGACCACCACGGCGCCCTCCGGGGCCTGGCTGCACACCGCGAGGACCGTGATGCCGTCCTCCGCGATCGCCCGCAGCAGCGCCCAGGCCCGCTCGCGCTCGGCGTCCGAGAGCTTCAGGTCGGTGTCGTCCACGGCCAGCAGCCGCGGCCGGGAGATCAGCGCGAGCGCCACCGACAGCCGCAGCGCCTCCAGCCGCTCCAGGTCCCGTACGGCCGTACGCGGCCCCTTGGGCAGCGCCGCCAGGTCGAGCCCCACCGTCGTGAGTGCCGCCTCGATCGCGGCCCGGGAGGCGGCGGCGCGCTCCCGGCGCGGCCGCAGCAGCCCGCGCGGCGAGTCCCCGAACCGGCGCTGGAGCAGGGCCCGCTCGCGCAGATGCTCGGCGACCGTCAGCGCCGGGTCGAGTTCATGGACGCCGGGCACATGGGCGAGCGCGCTGATCCGGCGTATCAGGCGCATCTGCCGGGGTACCCGGAAGCCGCCGACGGCCGCCTCCCCTTCGGTCGGGCGCATCCGGCCGGTGAGGGTGAGCAGCAGACAGGTGCGGCCGGAGCCCGAGGGCCCCTCGACCGCGATCAGCGCCCCGGGGTCCGCGGCGACGCCGACGTCGCGATACGCCCAGCCGTGTGAGCCCTTGACGCCGAGTCCGCCGGCCGTCACCGCCACTCCGGCGGCCCCGTCGGGGGTGCCCGTCACGAGAACCACTCCCTTTTTTGAACTGACTAGTCAGTGCAAAAGCAGTATGGGGGGTCGCGGAACGGGCATCCGCACGGGGGCGGGCCCGGAGGTGAAAGGCGCAGGTCAGAGCCGATTGTCAGTGGGGGGCTCCACGATGGGCCCATACGGCGGTCGCTGTGTCACACGGCCCGGCCGCCACGCGACGACAGGAGGTTCGTCATGGCCAGTACCGCCGCGGAGCGCCGGCACCGTGCCGCCGCCCCTGCCCCTGCCCCAGCACCTGCGCCAGCCCCTTCGTTTTCGTTGAACGGCCCCGCGAGCGACGTCCACCCCGTTCTGCGCCGCTCCGCGGCCCCGCCCGCCGCACTCGACCTGCTCACCCAGGCCCATCGGGGGCTGGCGGAGGCCGCCGTGCTGGAGACCGCGAACGAGCGATTTGCCACCGCACATCTGGCGGCCCTGCGCACGGCGGCCGCCGTGCTCGCCGTGCGGGGCCGCCCCGAGACCTCGGCCCGGCGCCGCGCCCGCATCCGCAGCACCTGGGAGGTGCTCCCGGAGATCGCCCCCGAACTGGCCGAGTGGAGCGGCCTGTTCGCCGCCGGAGCCGAGCGCCGGGCCCGCGCCGAGGCAGGGATACCGGGCGCGGCCACCTGCCGTGACGCGGACGATCTGCTGCGCGCCGCCGCCATGTTCCTGCGGCTGGTCGAGCGGATGCTGGTGCTCCAGCCGCCGCTGCCTCGGCAGACCCCGCCGGCGGACGGCGAGCCGGGCCGCTGAAACCACCACGCGACCGGCCCGGGCCCCGGAGGCAATAGGCTGGGAGCGACGTCAGTAACCCGTCGTCGCCGCCGCTGGCGGTGACGGCACCGCGCCGAGGAGCCACCCGCCGTGTCAGACCCGCAGCGCCCCCGTGCGTCCCTCCGTACCGCCGTGGTGTGGGAGGTCCTCAAAGACGCCCTGGAACGGCGGGCCAAGGCGGCGGGCCGGGAGGCGGCGGCAGCCGAGGGGGCCGGGACCGCGCACGGGACGCTGGACGTGCTCGACACCGGGGGCGGCAGCGGCAACTTCGCCGTGCCGGTCGCCCGGCTGGGCCACCGCGTCACGGTCGTCGACCCCAGCCCCAACGCGCTGTTCGCACTGGAGCGGCGGGCCGCCGAGGCCGGGGTCGCCGACCGGGTGCGCGGCGTCCAGGGCGATGTCCACGGCCTGTTCGACGTGGCCGAGCGCGGTGGCTACGACGTCGTCCTGTGTCATGGCGTACTGGAGTACGTGGACGACCCCGCCGAGGGGCTGCGGAACGTGGCGGACGCGCTGCGCCCGGCCGGGACCCTCAGCGTGCTCGCCGCGGGGCTGGGCGGCGCCGTGCTCGCCCGCGCCCTGGCCGGACACTTCACCGAGGCCCGGCAAGCGCTTACCGGCCCGGAGGGCCGCTGGGGGGACGGCGACCCCGTGCCGCGCCGCTTCACCGCCGACCAGCTGTCCGGGCTGGTGGCCGCGGCCGGGCTGGAGATCGCCTCGGTGCACGGCGTGCGGGTCTTCGCCGACCTGGTGCCCGGAGTGCTGGTCGACACCGAGCCCGGCGCCCTCGACGCGCTGCTGCGGCTGGAGGAGGCCGCCGCCGAGCTGCCCGCCTTCCACTCGGTCGCCACCCAGCTGCACGTCCTCGCCGAGCGGGACTGACGGTCCCCGCCGATCCCGCCTCGTTCCGGCCCCGTTCCTGCCCTCATCCGTGACGGACGGCGCAGGTGGAGTAGGCCACAGCGCACCCGCACGGCCGTCCGGCCCCGTATGATCGGGGTACACCGTCCGGCATGGCGAATCGGCGGGTGGGGAATGGACGTCTCAGCGTCAACTTTCGTTACACACGTAACGGTGGGCGAATTGGCGCTGAGGGGCGGGTTTCACGGGGGCGATTCCCTGCCTATCCTGAAAGGGTCGCACCCGGTCGCCCCCCGCGACCGACGAGTAGGAGGACTCCGTGCCGCTCTCGGAGCACGAGCAGCGCATGCTCGAGCAAATGGAGCGAGCGTTGTACGCCGAAGATCCCAAGTTCGCGACAACGCTTGAGGGAAGCGGCCTGCGTACGTACACCCGGCGACGGGTCTACCAGGCGGTCGCGGGTTTTCTGGTCGGCATCGCGCTCCTGATGGTCGGAGTGATCGTTCCGCAGATCTGGATCAGCGTGGTGGGCTTCCTCATCATGCTGGGATGTGCGGTGCTCGCCGTGACGGGCTGGCGCAAGGCGCCCAAACCAGGTGAGGCACAGCAGGCGGGCGGGGCCGGACCGCCCCGCCGTCAGGGCCGCCAGCGCCGGTCGATGATGGACCGGATCGAGGAGCGGTGGCAGCGCCGCCGCGACGAGCAGGGCCATTGACGCCGCCGGGTACCACCGGCTGAGAACTGACGGGTGAGGGGCGGTCGCCACCGGCGACCGCCCCTCACCCATGTCCGCCCCCGCCCATCCGAGGCCGGACGCTCACGAGACAGCCGCTGCCCGCCATCGGCCGATCCGGAGGCGGGTGGCGGTCGTGGGGCTGTTCAGGTCGCTGTGCCCACGGGTGTCGGGCTGGTCGCCGTGGGGTTGCGGGTAGGGACCGCCGTCGGTGTGCCGCTCGGGCGCTTGGGAGCCCTCCGGGGCCGGGAAGTCCCGGCCCCGGAGGGCCCCGGTTCAGCTCCGCTCGCCTCGGGGGGTGCGTAGCTGGGCTGCCCAGCGTGACCAGCGTGGCGCTCCCCACCGCTCGACCAGGGCGGACCAGCGGCGGGAGGCCGCCCACACCACCTGGGCCGCCGAGCGCGGGGCCAGCAGCGCCCGCAGCCGCTCCCGGCGACCGGCCCCGGCCCGGAGCGCGGCCAGGACCGCCCGTACGTCGTCGGCGACCCCGGCGACGGGCCGGGGACGCGGCGCGTACAGCACCTGCTCGACCGCCGCGGCCACCCGCCGTGCCGCCTGGCTCGCCTCGTCGTCCAGCTCGGCGAGCCGCACGATCCGCTCCGCCGCCTTGCGCGAGGTCTGCGAATCGTCCGGCAGGACGCCGAAGTCCCAGGCCGAATCGATCAGTTCGTGCCAGGCAGCCAGAATCCGGTCGGCGGCGTCCTGTTCGGTGCGCCCGCCGGAGCCGTCCAGTCTGCGGGTCCGTATCCGCCGCCGCCACAGCATGGGCAGCAGCGGCACCACGACCAGCAGCACCGCCAGCGAACTCCAGCTGGTGACCGTGGTCACCGACAGCTCGCCGCCCGAGGAGCCGTCACCGGGCTGCGGGACCGCCGCGGCCTCGCAGCCGCCCTGCTTCCGCAGCTCCGGCGCGCAGCTGTCCGAGGCGGACGGCGCGGCCGACGGTTCGGAGCTGGTGCTCGGCTGGGACGTCGGCTCGTCGGGGACCTCGCCCGACGGTGTCTGCTCCATCGTGTAGTCGGGCTGGGTGCCCCGGCTCGGGGTGGGCTCGAAGCGGGTCCAGCCGACGCCCTCGAAGTACAGCTCGGGCCAGGCGTGCGCGTCCTTGAGCCCGACCGACACCGAACCGTCCGGCTGCGAGGTGCCGGGGGTGAACCCGACGGCCACCCGCGCCGGTATGCCCAGCGTCCGGGCCATCGCCGCCATGGAGAACGAGAAGTGGACGCAGAAGCCCGCCTTCTGCTTCAGGAACTTCGCGATGGCGGTCGAACCGCTGCCGGACTGCACCTGGGTGTCGTACCGGAAGCCCCCGTTCACCGCGAACCAGTCCTGGAGCTTGACCGCCTTCTGGTACGCGTTGGACGCGCCCGCGGTCACCTCGCGCGCGGTCCGGGAGACGACGGACGGCAGCGAGTCCGGCACCTCGGTGTACTCGCGCAGCAGCCGCGGGTTCGGCGGCGGGGCGGCGGCCAGCTGGTCGGCGGTCGGCTCCACCAGCAGGCTGGTGACCCGGTAGCGGGCGCCCCGGGTGGTCTGGCCGCGGTCGCCGACCAGGGTGCGGCCCTCGGGTTCGTACCGCCAGCTCCCGTCGATCTGCACCTTGTCGGCCGGGTAGGGGAGCGGCAGCCAGTTCTGCGCGTACCACTCGGCGGCCGAGATGGAGGTGTCGACGGAGGTGGTCCGGACCGCGGGGCCGAGGCCCGTCGGCGCGGGCAGTCGGCCCGGCACATCGGTGACGTGCCGCTCCGACGACTTCCACGAGGCGCCGTCGAACTTGTCGAGCGCCACGATCCGCAGGTACATGTCCTGGGTGGTCTGCGAGGAGGTGCGGTACCGCAGCACCTCCCGGTTCTCCGGCTGGTTCAGGCTGTCCTGCAGCGACACCAGCGGATTCACCGCCGAGATGGTGCCGCCGCCGCTGCCCGGCCCGCCGTTGCCGCCCTGCCGGTCCAGCAGCCCGCCGTCCAGGGACGGCAGCACCGCGGGCACCGCGACCGCGATGCCCAGCGCGAGCACACCGATCCGGTGCCCGGCCCGGACCGGGGCCGCCGCCGGGGCGTCACCGGCTGCGGCGAGCCCCGAGGGCGGCATGCCCGGCGCGCGCGGGGCGCCGCCGCTGAAGACGCGGCCCCACGCCGAGAGCCGGTCCCGGCCCTCGGCCAGGAGCAGCAGCAGATAGCCCGCCGCGGCCACCAGGAACCACACCCAGTCGCTGCCGTCGTCCGACAGGCCCGCCGCGACCGAGTACAGCGCCAGCAGCGGCAGCCCGGCGGGGGCCGCGCTGCGGTACGTCACCGCGAGCGCGTCGACCACCAGCCCTATCAGCAGCACCCCGCCGACCAGCAGCAGCCGGATGCCGTCGGTGACCGGCGCCGGGGTCGCGTACTGCCCGACGTCGCTGGTGCCCTCGCGCAGCAGCAGCGCGAACTCATGGAGGGCCTCCGGGCTCGGCAGCACCCCCGCGAACGCCTGCCCGGACGTGAAGACGACCGTGAGCAGCAGCATCATCACCACGACCTGCGCCGCCACCGTCAGCGGGCGGGCCAGCGGCACCCTGCGGGCGGCCACGCCCGCCGTGCCCTGGACCGCCAGCAGCAGGACGGCCTGCAGCAGCCAGCCCGCCGGATCGACCAGCGGCAGCAGCGCGCACGCGGCCGCGGCCGTGGCGGCCGCCGCGCAGATGGCCAGCCGAACGCTCCCACTCATCCCCAGCTCCCTGTCATGCCGCCGACGACACCCGGACGCCCGGCGTCGGCCCGGGTGGCGCCCTGTCCGTCGGCCTGCCGCCACAGCTCCGCCAGCGAGGCGCCCGGGGCGACCGGCAGCGCCGTCCACCCCGCTTCGCGCAACCGGCGCAGCCCGTCCTCCAGCTGCCGCGGGTCGGCGGGCTCCATTCCCCGTGACCAGGCCGGGCCGTCCATGACGAACGCCACCGCCGCCGTGGCGCGGTGGCGCATGCGCCCGACCAAGCCCGCCTGCTCCTCGTCCAGATCGCCCAGGAAGGCCACCAGCAGGCCCTCGCCCCCGCCGCCCAGCACGTCGTACGCGAGGGAGAGCCCGTCCTCGTCGGAGTGGTCCACCACCGCGAGGGTGTCCAGCATCAGCCCGGCCGTCTCCGCGGAGTCATGCGTGGAACCGGTGAATCCGCCTCCGCCGTCCGGACCGGGCACCGAGGTTCCGGTGTCGGTCAGCAGCCGGACCGCATAGCCCCGCTCCAGCAGGTGCACCGCGGCCGAGGCCGCGCCGCATACCGCCCACTCGAAGGGGGAGTCGGGTCCGGCGCCCTCGTAGGCGTAGCCCCGGGTGTCCAGCAGCACCGTGCAGTGGGCGCGCTGCGGGGTCTCCTCCCGGCGCACCATCAGTTCCCCGTAGCGCGCGGTGGACCGCCAGTGCACCCGGCGCAGGTCGTCGCCGTGGCGGTAGCCGCGCGGGATCACATCGTCCTCGCCGGCCAGGGCCAGCGAGCGGTGCCGCCCGTCCCCGTACCCCGCGGCCTCGCCGGTCAGCCGCACCGCGGGCAGCGGCTCGACCTGGGGCACCACGGTGAGCGTGTCGTACGCGCTGAAGGAGCGGGTCAGCTCGCACATCCCGAACGGGTCGTCGAGCCGCAGCTGCAGCGGGCCCAGGGGATAGCGGCCGCGCAGATCGGAGCGGACCCGGTAGGACACCTCGCGGCGGCCGCCCGGCTCCACCCGGTCCAGGACGAAGCGGGGGCGCGGCCCCAGCACATACGGCACCCGGTCCTGGAGCATGAGCAGCCCGGTGGGAAGCCGCGAGACGTTGTCCATCCGCAGATGCACCCGGGCCTCCGAGCCCGACGGGACCCGCGCGGGCGCGAGCCGGCGGCTGCCCGCCACCCGGTACCGGGTGCGGTAGACCACGGCCACGCACACCAGGGGCAGCGCCGCCAGCAGCAGCCCCACCCGCAGCAGATCGGCCTGGCCCAGCACATAGCTGCACACCGCGGCGGCGACCCCGGCCGCCAGGAAGGAGCGGCCGCGGGTGGTCAGCCCGGCGAGCGCCGCCCGGACCGTGCCCCGGTCCTCCCCGCTCCCGGCGCCGCCGGGGGGGCCCGCGCCCGTCCCCCCTGTGGTCATCACAGCCTCCGTGAGCCAGGCTGCTGCCCGTAGTCGACCGGGGGCATGGAGGGCACCGGCGGCACCGGCCCGCCGGAACGCTGCGACGAGGTGGGCAGCGGGGTGCGCTGCAGGATGTCCGTGATGACCTGCTCGGAGTTGCGCCGGTTCAGCTGGGCCTGGGCGGTGGGCAGCAGCCGGTGGGCCAGCACGGGGACGGCGAGCGACTGCACGTCGTCCGGGAGGGCGAAGTCCCGCCCGGCCAGCGCGGCCGACGCCTTGGCGGCCCGCAGCAGATGCAGGGTGGCCCGGGGGGAGGCGCCGAGCCGCAGATCGGGGTGGTTGCGGGTGGCGGACACCAGGTCCACCGCATACCGCCGGATGGCCTCGGCCACGTGCACCGAGCGCACCGCCTCGACCAGCTTGACGATCTCGTGGGCGTGCGCGACCGGCCGCATGTCGTCCAGCGGGGAGACCCCGCCGTGCACGTCCAGCATCTCCAGCTCCGCCTGCGGGCTGGGGTAGCCGATGGAGACGCGCGCCATGAAGCGGTCGCGCTGCGCCTCGGGCAGCGGATAGGTGCCCTCCATCTCGACCGGGTTCTGGGTGGCCACCACCATGAAGGGGCCCGGCAGTTCGTAGCTCTTGCCGTCGATGGTGACCTGACGCTCTTCCATCGATTCAAGGAGCGCCGACTGGGTCTTGGGCGAGGCGCGGTTGATCTCGTCGCCGATGACGATCTGGGCGAAGATCGCACCCGGTTTGAACTCGAATTCCTTGCGCTGCTGGTCGTAGATGCTCACCCCGGTGATGTCCGACGGCAGCAGGTCGGGGGTGAACTGGATACGGCGCACCGAGCAGTCGATGGACCGCGCGAGCGCCTTGGCGAGCATGGTCTTGCCCACGCCCGGGACATCCTCGATCAGCAGATGCCCCTCGGCGAGCAGTACGGTCAGCGAAAGCCGTACGACCTCGGGCTTGCCCTCGATCACACCCTCCACCGACCGGCGGATCCGCTCCGCTGTGGTGGTCAGATCGCTGAGGCTCGCTCGTTCGTCATAGGTCGTCACCCGGCCCTCCTCGGCCCGTTCTCAGGGCCGTTGTCCACCAAGGACGGAAGCGGCCCACCGCAAACGCTGCCATCGGTCCCCCGCGGGGTTGCGGGGGACGATGCCATCTACGCATTCTTGCGGTCTTCGCCGTCTCGCGTCACTCGGCTGTGGATAACCCGGGGTTATTTGTCATGCTTGTACGAGTTCGAGGCGGAAATCTCCTCAGCTGCGCGGCTCGACCTCACGCAGCAGACCCGTCGTCACATCGAAGATGAAGCCTCGCACGTCGTCCCGGTGCAGCAGGAACGGCGAGGTGCGCACCCGCTCCATCGACTGGCGCACATCGGCGTCCAGGTCCTTGAACGCCTCGACGGCCCAGGACGGCCGCTGGCCCACTTCCTCCTCCAACTCGTGACGGAAGTCCTCGGTGAGGCTCAGCAGACCGCAGCCGGTGTGGTGGATCAGCACGACACTGCGGGTGCCCAGCGCGCGCTGGCTGATGGTCAGGGATCGGATGATGTCGTCGGTGACCACACCGCCCGCGTTGCGGATGGTGTGGCAGTCGCCCAGTTCCAGACCGAGCGCCTCGTGCAGATCGAGACGTGCGTCCATGCAGGCGACGATGGCGACCTGCTGTACGGGGCGCGCGTCCATCCCGGGGTCGGTGAACTTGTCGGCGTACTCGCGGTTGGCCTCGACCAGGCGGTCGGTGACAGATATCGACATGGCTATGACCCTAATCCCACCAGGGGATTTTGTCTTTTCTTTAGGTTACGCAAACGAGGGCATCGGGTGCTCCGAAGGGGTGATTGTGAGCCACTCCACACCCCCTGTGCGCCCTTTCGGGGCGCGCGCGGACGAGCCTTCCACTCCGCGGCGGGACGCGCTGGCCGGTTGGTTGACCGAAGGGACGAGTGGACTAAAGTGGCGCGAAGCGGGAGGCGTGACGCTCCCCAGAGATCCCGGAAATTTTCGCGTGAGCGCGGTGCGTACGTACCCCTCGGCCTCCTCCCGCTCCGGCCGCCTGACGTCACTTCCCCGGCGCCAGTCGGCCGCTTCCCCTTCAGAGCGGGCGGGGACCCGGCGGTGCGTACCCGCCACGCCGACCCTCAGAAGGGCGCACGAGCAGCGCAATGAGCAGCAACGCTCTCCACGTTCCCGTCATGCTTCAGCGCTGCCTGGACATGCTGGCCCCCGCCCTCGCCGAACCCGGCGCGGTGGTGGTCGACTGCACGCTCGGCCTCGGGGGGCACAGCGAGGCGCTGCTGCGCAGCTTCCCCGCGGCCCGGCTCATCGGCCTCGACCGCGACACGGACGCGCTCCGGCTGGCCGGTGAGCGGCTGGCCCCCTACGGCGACCGGGCGACCCTGGTGCACGCCGTCTACGACGAGCTGCCCGAGGTCCTGGAACGGCTCGGGGTGCCGCGCGCCCAGGGCGTCCTGTTCGACCTCGGCGTCTCCTCCATGCAGCTGGACGAGGCCGACCGCGGCTTCGCCTACGCGCAGGACGCCCCGCTGGACATGCGGATGGACCAGACGGCGGGCATCAGCGCCGCCGAGGTGCTGAACACCTACCCGCCGGGCGACCTGGTGCGCATCCTGCGGACGTACGGCGAGGAGAAGTTCGCCAAGAAGATCGTGGGCGCGGTGGTCAAGGAGCGCGCCAAGGAGCCGTTCAGCAACAGCGCCCGGCTCGTCGAGCTGATCCGCGAAGCCCTGCCGCAGGCCGCCAAGCGCACCGGCGGCAACCCCGCCAAGCGCACCTTCCAGGCGCTGCGTATCGAGGTCAACGGCGAGCTGTCGGTCCTGGAGCGGGCCGTCCCGGCGGCCGTGGCGGCGCTCGCGGTGGGCGGGCGGATCGCCGTGCTCTCGTACCACTCGCTGGAGGACCGGCTGGTCAAGCGGGTGCTGACGGCCGGCGCGACCAACACCGCGCCGCCCGGCCTGCCGGTCGTCCCGGAGCGCTATCAGCCCCGGCTCAAGCTGCTCACCCGCGGCGCCGAGCTGCCCACGGAAGCGGAGATCGCCGAGAACCGCCGCGCCGCCCCGGCCCGCTTCCGGGGAGCGGAGCGCATCCGTGAGGACGCCCTATGAGCGCGGCCGGGGCAAGGCTGGCCGGGGCGAAGGGCGCGGCGGCGGGGGCGGCCACCGCCAGGCGTACGCCGTTCGTGCTGCTCGTGGTCGTCCTGCTCGGATCCGGCCTGATCGTGCTGCTGCTGCTGAACTCCTCCCTCAACCAGGGGTCGTTCGAGCTGAGCAAGCTGGAGAAGCAGACGGACGAGCTCAGCGACGAACGCCAGTCGCTCCAGCAGGAGGTCGACCAGCTCTCCGCCCCCGGTGCGCTGGAGCAGCGCGCCCGGGAGCTGGGCATGGTGCCCGGCGGCAGCCCGGCCTTCCTCAACCCGGATGGCACGGTGGTCGGGGTGCCCGCGCCCGCCACCGGGCAGCCCTCGGTGGCGAACGCCCCCGGCCCGCTGCCCCCGCTGGTGCTCGACCCCACCCCGGCGCCCGCCCCGCCGGCCCCCACCGCGGCCCCGGCCGCACGGCCGCCGGCGAGCCCGGCGACCCCGGCGGCCGGTGCCGCCGCCCCGACCACCCCAGCCCCCGGCAGGTGACACGGTGACGCGACCCCAGGACCCCCGCCGAAGGGTCCCCGGCCCGGCGGCGCCCCGCGGCGACCGAGACCGCCGCCCGCGCCAGGGGGCGCAGCGCCGCCCCTCGGGGCGCGGCCCGCGCCCCGGGGGCGCCCCGGGGCAGCTGCGGCTGGGCAGCCCGCGGCCCCGGCTGCGGCTGATCAGCCTCGCCCTGACCCTCGTGATGCTGGCCTTCGTCGTACGGCTGCTCCAGGTGCAGGCCGTGGACGCGTCCGCGTACGCCGCCAAGGCAAACGTCAACCGCTATATCCCGGTGAAGCTGTCCGCCGAGCGCGGGTCCATCACCGACCGCGACGGGGTCAACCTGGCCACCACCGTGGACGCGTACGACATCACGGCCGCCCCCGATCTGCTCACCCCGCGCAATGCCAAGACCAAGGACGCGCCCCGGCAGGCGGCCGCCCTCCTCGCGCCGATCCTCGGGAAGAACGAGGCGGACCTGGAGGAGAAGCTCACCGACAACCCGAAGTCGCAGTACGCCGTGCTGGCCCGGCAGCAGACCCCGCAGGTCTGGAACCAGATCAAGGACCTGAAGAACAACCTGGACGACGCCGCGGCCAAGGGCAAGGGCATCAACGTCCTCGCCGGGGTCAACCGGGAGTCGCACAGCAAGCGGGTCTACCCCAGCGGCGACCTCGCCGCCGGGATTCTCGGCTTCGTGGGCGCCGACGGGCGCGGCGCCGCGGGCGTCGAGCAGCGTCTGAACAAGAAGCTCGCGGGCAAGGACGGCAAGCGCGTCTACGCCCAGTCCGGCGGCCACCAGGTGCCCACCGGGGACGTCAGCGAACAGCCCGCGGTGCCCGGCAACGACGTCGAGCTGACGATCGACCGCGACATCCAGTGGGCCGCCCAGAGCGCCATCTCCGAGCAGGTGAAGAAGTCACAGGCGGACCGCGGCTACGTCGTCGTCCAGGACACCCGCACCGGACAGCTGCTGGCCATGGCCAACGCCCCCGGCTTCGACCCCAACGACATCTCCTCCGCGGACGGCGACGCCCTGGGCAACGCGGCCGTCTCCGACGCGTACGAACCGGGCAGCGTCAGCAAGCTGATGTCGCTGGCCGCCGTACTGCAGCAGGGCGCCGCCCGCTGGAACACCCAGGTGGAGGTCCCCAACCGGCTGCCGCGCGCGGGCCGGGCCTTCGCCGACGACATCGACCACCCCACCTGGTACCTCACGCTCAACGGGGTGCTCGCCAAATCCAGCAACATCGGCACCATCCTCGCCACCGAACAGCTGGGCAAGAACGAGAAGCAGAAGAACCGGATTCTCTACTCCTACTTGCGCAAGTTCGGCATCGGGCAGCCCACCGGACTCGGCCTCCCCGGCGAGACCCCGGGCATCCTGGCCAAACCGCAGGACTGGAGCGCCTCGCAGGGGTACACCATCCCCTTCGGCCAGGGCCTGTCCCTCAACGCCGTCCAGGCGGCCTCCGTCTACTCCACCGTCGCCAACGGCGGACAGCGCATCGCCCCCAGCGTGGTGCGCGGCACCAGGGGCCCCGGCGGCGACTTCACCCCCGCGGCCAAGCCCGAGAAGACCCGCGTGGTGAGCCCGAAGACCGCGACGACGCTCGCCGAGATGCTCGAATCGGTCGTCGACGACGAGCAGGGCACCGGCACCAAGGCGAAGATCCCCGGCTATCAGGTCGCGGGCAAGACCGGCACGTCCAACCGCGTGGACCCGAAAACCGGCCAATACCACGGCTACACCGCTTCCTTCGCCGGTTTCGCACCAGCCGACAAACCGCGCCTCACGGTCTACTGTGCGGTGCAGAATCCGACCAGGGGCAGTTATTTCGGCGGACAGGTCTGCGGGCCGGTCTACAAGAAGGTCATGGAGTTCGGGCTCAAGTCGCTGCAGGTCCCGCCGACCGGGAAGCAGCCCAAGCGGCTCCCCGTGAGCTACAGCCCGGGCCAGTGAGCGGGTCCAGCCGTGACGACGATCACGCCGGAGCCGGGGAACCAGGGCCCGGTGCGCCGCTGCTCCGCCGCCGGATTTCGCGACGGAGCGGGTGTGCCGGGTACGCTCACCGCCGTGCCCGAAGCTGATCAGTCTCAAACCCCTCAGAAGGACGTTTCTGTGGAATACCCGGGAGCGCCCCGCCCCCTCCAGGTCCGCCCCGTCCCGCTCGCGGAGCTGGCGGACCAGCTGGGCGTCGATGCCTCCGGAGTCCCGGCGGAGGCCGCGGTCACCGGGATCACGCATGACTCGCGTGCCGTCCGTCCGGGCGATGTGTACGCCGCGCTGTCCGGCGCCCGGCTGCACGGCGCGGACTTCGCCGCCCAGGCCGCCGATCTCGGCGCCGCCGCCGTGCTGACCGACCCGGACGGCGCCGAGCGCGCCGCCGCCACCGGGCTGCCGGTCCTGACCGTGGACAACCCGCGCGCCCGGATGGGCGCGCTGGCCGCCACGATCTACGACGAGCCGGGCCACAGCCTGCTGCAGATCGGCATCACCGGCACCTCCGGCAAGACCACCACCGCCTACCTCGTCGACGGCGGCCTCAGGGCCGCCGCGGCCAAGGCGGGCGGCGGTCCCACGGGGCTCATCGGAACCGTCGAGATGCGCATCGGCGACGATCGCATCAAGTCCGAGCGCACCACCCCCGAGGCCACCGACCTGCAGGCGCTGTTCGCGGTGATGCGCGAACGCGACGTCCACTCGGTCGTCATGGAGGTCTCCAGCCACGCCCTGGTCCTCGGCCGCGTCGACGGCTGCGTCTTCGACGTCGCCGTCTTCAACAACCTCTCCCCGGAGCACATGGAGTTCCACTCGGGGATGGAGGACTACTTCCAGGCCAAGGCCCGGCTGTTCACCAAGGCCCGCAGCCGGGCCGGAGTGATCAACTACGACGACGAGTACGGCCGCCGCCTCATCGAGGAGTCCGAGGTCCCGGTCACCACCTTCTCCGCCGAGGGCCACCCCGACGCCCACTGGCGCGCCGCGGACGTCGAGGTCGGCCCCATCGGCTCGACCTTCACCGCGGTCGGCCCGAACGGCGAGACGGTACGGGCCGCCGCCCCGATCGCGGGCCCGTTCAACGTCGCCAACGCGCTCGCCGCCCTCGTCGCGCTCGCCGTCGCCGGAATCGACCCGCAGACGGCCGCGGACGGCATCGCCGCCGTCCCCGGCGTGCCCGGCCGGCTGGAGCGCATCGACGCGGGCCAGCCGTACCTCGCGGTGGTCGACTACGCACACAAGACCGACGCCGTGGAGTCGGTGCTGCGCGCCCTGCGCAAGGTCACCGACGGCAAGCTGCACGCCGTCCTCGGCTGCGGCGGCGACCGCGACCGGCTCAAGCGCGCGGCGATGGGCTCCGCGGTGGCCCGGTACGCCGACACCGCCGTGCTGACCTCGGACAACCCCCGTTCCGAGGACCCGCTCGCCATTCTCGCCGCGATGCTCGCGGGCGCCGCCGAGGTGCCCACGCACGAGCGCGGCGACGTCCTGGTCGAGGAGGACCGGGGGAACGCCATCGCCGCCGCCGTCGCCCGCGCGGAACCCGGCGACACCGTGATCGTCGCGGGCAAGGGCCATGAGCAGGGCCAGGAGATCGCCGGGGTGGTTCGCGCCTTCGACGACCGCCGGGTCCTGCGGGAAGCCATCGAGCTCAGTGAGCGAGCCAAGGGGCGCGGTACGCGACGCCCCGAGGCGAGCGCACCGCACGGGCACACACCTCAAGACAACCAGGGATGACAGACCGCCATGCGCGCACCAGCCCCCTCCAGGCAGCTCTCCCGCACGGCCGGAGGTGATCAGTGATCCCACTGTCCCTCACCGAGATCGCCGGCCTCGTCGGTGGGCAGCCGCACGACATACCGGACCCTGACCTGAAGGTCACCGGCCCCGTCGTGATCGACTCCCGCGAGGTGCGGCCAGGGAGCCTGTTCGCCGCGCTCCCCGGCGAGCACGTGGACGGCCACGACTACGCGCGCGGCGCGGTCGGGGCGGGCGCGGTGGCGGTCCTGGCCACCCGCCCGGTCTCCACACCGGACGCCCAGGTTCCGGCGATCGTCGTCCCCGACGTCGTCGCCGCCATGGGCGCGCTCGCCCGCGCCGTCGTCGAGCGGCTGGGCACCACCGTGGTCGCGCTGACCGGCTCCGCCGGAAAGACCAGCACCAAGGACCTCATCGCCCAGCTGCTCCAGCGGCACGGCCCGACCGTGTGGACACACGGCTCGTTCAACAACGAGATCGGGCTGCCGCTGACCGCGCTGCGCGCCGAGGAGACCACCCAGCACCTGGTGCTGGAGATGGGCGCCCGAAGAAAGGGGCACATCCGTTATCTGACGGACCTCACCCCGCCCCGCATCGGGCTCGTCCTCAACGTCGGCACCGCGCACATCGGCGAGTTCGGCGGCCGCGAGCAGATCGCCGAGGCCAAGGGCGAACTGGTCGAGGCGCTGCCCTCCGCCGACGACGGCGGGGTCGCGGTGCTCAACGCCGACGACCCCCTGGTGCGCGCCATGGCGTCCCGTACGCAGGCCCGTACCGTCCTGTTCGGCGAGGCCGGGGACGCCCACGTACGCGCCTCGAATGTCCGGCTTGCCGACGGCGGCCGCCCCGCCTTCACGCTTCACACCCCTACCGGGTGCGGTGACGTGACCATGCGCCTGTACGGTGAGCATCACGTGTCGAACGCGCTCGCCGCGGCCGCCGTCGCCCATGAGACGGGCATGTCCGTCGACGAGATCGCCGTGGCGCTCTCCGAAGCGGGGCAGCTCTCCCGCTGGCGGATGGAGGTCACCGAGCGCTCGGACGGCGTGACGGTCGTCAACGACGCCTACAACGCGAACCCCGAGTCCATGCGAGCCGCGCTGCGCGCGCTGGCCGCGATGGGCGCAGCAACACCGGGGCGTCGTACGTGGGCGGTGCTGGGCCCGATGGCCGAGCTGGGCGATGAGTCACTGGCCGAGCACGACGCGGTCGGACGGCTGGCCGTCCGGCTCAACGTCAGCAAGCTCGTGGCGGTCGGCGGCCGGGAGGCCGCGTGGCTGGACATGGGCGCCAAGAACGAGGGTTCGTGGGGTGAGGAGTCGGTGCACGTGTCCGACGTGCGGGCAGCGGTCGATCTGCTGCGGAGCGAACTGCGACCGGGGGATGTCGTGTTGGTGAAGGCGTCCAGGTCGGTCGGCCTGGAGCAACTCGCGCAGGCCTTGCTCGAGGGTGAGGGCGCCGGGCGATGACCATGGGGCAAACCCTCTTCGCCGGCGCGATCGCCGCGGAAGAACACGTACCCGCCATGAGGCAGGTTCTCTTCTCCGGAGCCATCGGGCTCTTTCTGACCCTGATCGGCACTCCGCTGCTGATCAAGCTGCTCGCCCGCAAGGGCTACGGCCAGTACATCCGGGACGACGGCCCGCGGACGCACGGCAGCAAGAAGGGCACGCCCACCATGGGCGGTATCTCCTTCATCCTGGCCACGCTGATCGCCTACGCGGTGACGAAGGTGATCACCGGCAGCGAGCCGACCTTCTCCGGTGTGCTGGTGCTCTTCCTGTTCGCGGGCATGGGGCTGGTCGGCTTCCTCGACGACTACATCAAGATCGTCAAGCAGCGCAGTCTGGGCCTCCGGGCCAAGGCCAAGATGGCCGGTCAGCTGATCGTCGGTGTCGCCTTCGCGATCCTCGCGCTGAACTTCGCCGACGCGCGCCAGCAGACCCCGGCCTCCGACCGGCTCTCCTTCGTCCAGGACTTCGGCTGGTCCTTCGGCCCGGTGATCTTCGCGATCTGGGCGCTGTTCATGATCCTCGCGATGTCGAACGGCGTGAACCTCACCGACGGCCTGGACGGTCTGGCCACCGGTGCCTCCGTGATGGTCTTCGGCGCCTACACCTTCATCGGCGTCTGGCAGTACCAGGAGTCCTGCGCCAACGCGCAGAGCCTCACCAACCCCTCGTCCTGCTTCGAGGTACGCGACCCGCTCGACCTCGCGGTCGTCGCGTCCGCGCTGATGGGCGCCTGCTTCGGCTTCCTGTGGTGGAACACCTCGCCCGCCAAGATCTTCATGGGTGACACCGGCTCGCTCGCGCTGGGCGGCGCGCTCGCGGGGCTCGCCATCTGCTCCCGTACGGAGCTGCTGATGGCCGTCCTCGGCGGGCTGTTCGTCCTGATCACCCTGTCCGTGGTCATCCAGGTCGGCTCGTTCCGGATGACCGGGCGCCGGGTCTTCCGGATGGCACCACTCCAGCACCACTTCGAACTCAAGGGGTGGAGCGAAGTCCTTGTGGTGGTCCGGTTCTGGATCATCCAGGGCATGTGCGTGATCGTCGGACTCGGCCTCTTCTACGCGGGCTGGCGGGCTTCGTGACCCTCGACGTCACCGATCTCGCCGGACGGCATGTCACCGTCGCCGGACTCGGCGTCTCCGGGGTCCCCGCAGCGCGTGCGCTGCGGGGCCTCGGGGCCTCGGTGACCGTCGTCAACGGAAGCGACGGCGCGCCACAGCGCGCCCAGGCGGCCGAACTGGAGCCGCTCGGCATCACGGTCCGGCTCGGCGACGGGGACACACTCCCCGACGGCACCGAGCTGATCGTCACCACCCCCGGCTGGAAGCCCACCAGCCCGCTCTTCCTGGCCGCCGAGAAGGCGGGCGTCCCGGTGTGGGGCGATGTGGAGCTGGCCTGGCGGCTGCGCGGCCCGGACTCCGCGCCCTGGCTCGCGGTCACCGGCACCAACGGCAAGACCACCACCGTGCGCATGCTGGCGTCCATCCTGGAGGCCGCCGGACTGCGCACCGCCGCCGTTGGCAACATCGGCGTCTCGCTCCTGGACATCGTGCTGGGCGATACGCCGTACGACGTCCTCGCCGTCGAGTTGTCCAGCTACCAGCTGCACTGGGCGCCCTCGCTGCGCACCCACTCCGGCGCGGTGCTCAACCTCGCCCCCGACCACCTCGACTGGCACGGATCCATGGCGGCGTACGCGACCGACAAGGGCCGGATCTACGAGGGCAACCAGGTGGCCTGCGTCTACAACGCCGCCGACCCCGCCACCGAGGACCTGGTCCGGGCCGCCGACGTCGAGGAGGGCTGCCGGGCGATCGGCTTCACCCTCGGCACTCCCGGCCCCTCCCAGCTCGGCGTCGTCGAGAACATCCTCGTCGACCGGGCCTTCGTCGAGAACCGGCAGAAGAGCGCCCAGGAGCTGGCCGAGGTCGCCGACGTCAACCCGCCCGCGCCGCACAACATCGCCAACGCGCTCGCCGCCGCGGCCCTGGCCCGCGCCTACGGCGTACCGCCCACGGCCGTACGGGACGGCCTGCGCGCCTTCCGCCCGGACCCGCACCGGGTGGAACACGTCGCGGACGTCGACGGGGTGAGTTACGTGGACGACTCCAAGGCGACCAACACCCACGCCGCCGAGGCGTCGTTGGGCGCGTACGAGCACATCGTGTGGGTCGCCGGGGGCCTCGCCAAGGGCGCCGTCTTCGACGACCTCGTCTCGACGGCCGCCGGGCGGCTGCGCGGCGTGGTGCTGATCGGCGCCGACCGCGCCCTGATCGGGGAAGCGCTCGCGCGACACGCAGCGGATGTCCCGGTCGTGGACCTCGACCGGACCGACACTGGGGCGATGGCGGCGGCTGTCCGCGAAGCGGCCCGGCTCGCCCGGCCGGGCGATACGGTCCTTCTGGCCCCGGCCTGTGCCTCGATGGACATGTTCACCAACTACAACAAGCGGGGCGACGCCTTCGCCGCGGCGGTTCACGACCTGGCCCCGGGCCCGGTCACGGACGAGCAGTAGCCCGCCGGTCCCCCGCGAGGACCACCGCTCGCGCGGAGAACCTGGAGGGGATACGACATGACGCCTGACCAGCCCGCCGCGCCGCGATCCCGGCAGGCCGGGGCGGCCACCGGCCGCCCCGGGCCGCGTGCGGGCGGCGCCGCGCGGCCGAGGCCCGCGGCGCGGGGCGGGGAACGGTCCGCGACACCCGCCGCCCGCCCGCAGAGCGGCCGGAGCACCGCGGCCAAGACCCCCCAGGGCAAGACCCCTCAGCCCAAGACCGCGGCCAAGAAGGCGGCCAAAACTCCTCAGGCCAAGCCCCCTCAGGCCAAGGCCGCCGCGGGCAAGGGCCGTCAGGGCGCTCCCAGGGCGCCCCGCCGCCCGCTGATCCGCACACCGGCCCGTCCCTCCCGCGGCAGCCTGCTGGACGCGCTGCGGGGCACACAGCAGCGCGCCAAGAAGGCCTGGGACCGGCCGCTCACCGCGTACTACCTGGTCCTCGGCGGCGCCGCGCTGATCACTGTGCTGGGCCTGGTGATGGTCTACTCCGCCTCCCAGATCAAGGCGCTCCAGTCGGGTCTGGCGCCCTCGTACTTCTTCCGCAAGCAGCTCTTCGCGGCGGCGCTCGGCGCCGCGCTGATGCTGCTGGCGGTGCGCATGCCGATCAAGCTGCACCGCGCCTTCGCCTATCCGCTGCTGGCGGCCTCGGTCTTCCTGATGTGCCTGGTCCAGGTGCCGGGGATAGGGATTTCGGTCAACGGCAACCAGAACTGGATCTCCTTCGGCGGCCCGTTCATGCTCCAGCCGAGCGAGTTCGGCAAGCTCGCGCTCGTCCTGTGGGGCGCCGACCTGCTGGCCCGCAAGCAGGACAAGCGGCTGCTCACCCAGTGGAAGCACCTTCTGGTGCCGCTCGTCCCGGCGGCGGCCCTGCTGCTCGGGATGATCATGCTGGGCGGCGACATGGGCACCGCGATCATTCTCACGGCGATTCTTTTCGGCCTGCTTTGGCTGGCGGGCGCCCCCACCCGGCTCTTCGCGGGCGTGCTCGCCTTCGCCGGGGTGATCGGCGTTCTGCTGATCAAGACCAGCGCCAACCGGATGTCCCGGCTCGCCTGCATCGGCGCCACCGAGCCCGGAACGAACGATCAGTGCTGGCAGGCGGTGCACGGGATCTACGCTCTGGCCAACGGTGGATGGTTCGGTTCCGGGCTCGGGGCGTCCATGGAGAAATGGGGCGAACTACCCGAACCGCACACCGACTTCATCTTCGCCATTACCGGGGAGGAACTCGGCCTGGCGGGGACGCTGTCGGTGCTCGTCCTCTTCGCGGCTCTAGGCTATGCGGGTATCCGCGTGGCCGGACGCACGGAGGACCCCTTCGTGAGGTACGCCGCGGGAGGCGTGACCACCTGGATCACGGCCCAGGCCGTGATCAACATCGGTGCGGTGCTCGGTCTGCTGCCGATCGCCGGGGTTCCGCTCCCGCTGTTCTCCTACGGAGGGTCCGCCCTGCTGCCGACCATGTTCGCCGTCGGTCTGCTGATCGCCTTCGCCCGGGCCGAGCCCGCCGCGCGGGCGGCGCTGGCCATGCGGCAGCCTGCTTTGCGGAAGAAGCTGGCTCGGGTGAGACGGAAGACGATGAGACGGCGCGTCAAGGAACGGCCGTCCGGAGAGCGGTGAATTTCGGTGCATGTCGTACTCGCCGGTGGGGGGACCGCCGGCCACATCGAGCCCGCGCTCGCCCTCGCGGACGCCCTGCGGAGGCAGGACCCGACCGTGGGTATCACGGCGCTCGGCACGGAGCGCGGGCTGGAGACCCGCCTCGTGCCCGAGCGCGGCTATGAACTCGGGCTGATCCCGGCTGTTCCGCTGCCACGCAAACCCACCCCCGAGCTGATCACCGTCCCCGGGCGGCTGCGCGGCACGATCAAGGCCGCCGAGCAGATCCTGGAGCGCACCAAGGCCGACTGCGTGGTCGGCTTCGGTGGCTATGTGGCCCTGCCCGGCTATCTGGCCGCCAAGCGGCTGGGCGTGCCGATCATCGTCCACGAGGCCAACGCCCGCCCCGGGCTCGCCAACAAGATCGGCTCCCGCTACGCCACGTCCGTCGGTGTCTCCACCCCGGACAGCAAGCTCCGCGGCGCCCGCTACGTGGGCATCCCGCTGCGCCGCTCCATCGCCACCCTGGACCGGGCGGCGGTCCGGCCCGAGGCGCGCGCGGCCTTCGGGCTCGACCAGAACCTGCCGACGCTGCTGGTCTCCGGCGGCTCGCAGGGTGCGCGGCGGCTGAACGAGGTGGTCCAGCGGGTCGCCCCGTTCCTGCAGCGGGCCGGAATCCAGGTCCTGCACGCGGTCGGTCCGAAAAACGAACTGCCGCATGTGGACAACATGCCCGGAATGCCGCCCTATATCCCGGTACCGTACGTGGACCGGATGGACCTCGCGTACGCCGCGGCGGACATGATGCTCTGCCGTGCGGGCGCGATGACCGTCGCCGAGCTGTCCGCCGTCGGGCTCCCGGCCGCCTACGTCCCGTTGCCCATCGGCAACGGTGAGCAGCGGCTCAACGCCCAGCCGTTGGTCAAGGCGGGCGGCGGACTGCTGGTCGACGACGCCGAGCTGACGCCGGAATGGGTGCAGAGCAATGTGCTCCCGGTGCTCGGCGACCCGCACCGGCTGTACGAGATGTCGCGGCGCGCCGCCGATTTCGGCCGCCGAGACGCCGACGAGCTGCTGGTCGGCATGGTGTACGAGGCAATCGCGGCACGCCGCCAGGCGTGAGAAGGCAGGGAGCGTGGCCGGATCGACGACCGCCGAGAGCGGCCCCCGACGGGCGTCGCCGTCCGGCCCGCCCCCGCGCTTCTTCGCGGCGCGGCGCAGGTTCCGCCCGCCCCGCCGCCGCACCCTGGTGATCGCCGCGGTGGTGGCGGCCCTGCTGGGCGGCGGGACCGTCTGGCTGCTGTACGGGTCGAGCTGGCTGCGCGCCGAGCGGGTGACCGTGGGGGGCGCGAACGTGCTGACCCCGGACGAGGTCCGCGAGGCCGCGGCCGTCCCGCTGGACACCCCGCTGGCCTCGGTGGACACCGGCGCGATCGGGGACCGGCTGCGCGACCGGCTGCCGCGTATAGCAAAAGTGGACGTATCCCGGTCATGGCCGCACACCATCAGTCTTGATGTGACGGAACGCAAGGCCGAAGTGATTGTCGAAGAGGGCGGGAAGTTCCGCGAAGTGGACGCCGACGGCGTGCGGTTCTCCCGTGTGGCGAAGCGGCCGAAGGGCGCTCCGCTGCTCGAAATGGAACCGGACCGGTCGCCGAGTTCACGCCATTTCGGCCCGGCGCGGCTGCGCCGCGAGGCCGTCCGGGTGGTCGCCGGGCTCCCGGCGAAGGTCCGTGCGGACACTCGCTCGGTCCGGGTCCGCTCGTACGATTCGATCACCCTGGAGCTGAGCCGGGGCCGTACCGTCGCGTGGGGTAGCGAGGAGCGCGGAGCCGTCAAGGCCAAGGCGCTCACCGCGCTCATGAAAGCGCGGCCCGACGCCGGTCACTTCGACGTCAGCGCGCCGAGCGCGCCCGCGGTGTCCCGTAGTTGACGGGGATACCGCAGGCCAGCACCCCTGGTTCGCTAGCCCACTGGGTGATCACATAGGGTGAAAAGAAAAGCGGTCGGTTCGGCGTGTTCATTGAACGCGCGCCACTTGTCGACTTAGTGTCCTGTTCCGAAGACTCCGGGAAACAGAGGCACTGGTAACCCTAAACTTCAGCGTTAGGGTTGGGGTCGGCAATCGGAACCGTCCCATTCGGCATCAGTCGGCGCACCGCGGCAACAGCGGGGTGACGACACGTAACTCGAGGCGAGAGGCCTTCGACGTGGCAGCACCGCAGAACTACCTCGCAGTCATCAAGGTCGTCGGCATCGGCGGCGGTGGCGTGAATGCCATCAACCGGATGATCGAGGTCGGGCTCAAGGGCGTCGAGTTCATCGCGATCAACACCGATGCGCAGGCCCTGCTGATGAGTGACGCGGACGTCAAGCTCGACGTCGGCCGCGAGCTCACTCGTGGACTGGGCGCCGGCGCCAATCCCGATGTCGGCCGCAAGGCCGCCGAGGACCACCGCGAGGAGATCGAGGAGGTCCTCAAGGGGGCCGACATGGTCTTCGTGACCGCGGGCGAGGGCGGCGGCACCGGCACCGGCGGCGCCCCCGTGGTCGCCAACATCGCGCGTTCACTGGGCGCGCTGACGATCGGTGTGGTGACCCGTCCGTTCACCTTCGAGGGCCGCCGCCGCGCCAATCAGGCGGAGGACGGCATCGCGGGACTGCGCGACGAGGTCGACACCCTCATCGTCATTCCGAACGACCGGCTCCTGTCGATCTCCGACCGCCAGGTGAGCGTGCTCGACGCGTTCAAGTCGGCGGACCAGGTGCTGCTGTCGGGTGTTCAGGGCATCACCGACCTCATCACCACCCCCGGCCTGATCAACCTCGACTTCGCGGACGTCAAGTCCGTGATGTCCGAGGCGGGCTCGGCGCTCATGGGCATCGGCTCGGCGCGCGGCGACGACCGCGCGGTGGCCGCGGCCGAGATGGCGATCTCCTCGCCGCTGCTGGAGGCGTCCATCGACGGCGCCCGGGGCGTGCTGCTCTCCATCTCCGGCGGCTCCGACCTCGGTCTGTTCGAGATCAACGAGGCCGCCCAGCTGGTGAGCGAGGCCGCCCACCCCGAGGCCAACATCATCTTCGGCGCGGTGATCGACGACGCGCTCGGCGACGAGGTCCGGGTCACCGTGATCGCGGCGGGCTTCGACGGCGGCCAGCCGCCCCCGAAGAGCCAGAACCGCGACAAGGTGCTGGGCTCGTACAACGGCGGCCGCGAGGAGAACACGAGCGACCAGGCCGCCCGTCCGTCCACCTCGGAGCCCGGCCGTCCGTCCTTCGGCGGACTCGGCAGCGTCACTCCGCGTGAGGAGGAGCGCGCGCCGGAGCCCGCTCCGGTCGCCGAGGTCCCGCCGCCGCCCCCGGTGTCCACCCCGCAGGTCCCCCCGGCCCGTCCCTACCAGGACAGCCAGGCCGAGGAGCTGGACGTGCCGGACTTCCTGAAGTGAGCCGGGTGCCATGGCTCCACGGCGACCCTGAAGCGATCCCGCAGTGATAGCGCAACAGCACGACGCGAGCGGCGCGCACTTCGCCTTCACCGACCGGTGGGGCGGGGTGAGCGCCGCTCCGTATGACGAGCTCAACCTCGGCGGCGCGGTGGGCGACGACCCTCAGGCCGTACGGACCAACCGCGAACTGTCGGCCAAGGTGCTCGGCCTGGACCCGTCGTCCGTCGTCTGGATGAACCAGGTGCACGGCCGGGACGTGGCCGTGGTCGAGGGCCCTTGGACGACCGGTGAGATCCCTTGCGTGGACGCGGTGGTGACGTCGCGTCGGGGGCTCGCCCTCGCCGTCCTCACCGCCGACTGCACCCCGGTGCTGCTGGCCGACCCGGTCGCCGGTGTCGCCGGTGCCGCGCACGCGGGCCGCCCGGGGCTGGTCGCCGGGGTGGTCCCGGCGGTGGTCGGGGCGATGACGGCTCAGGGCGCCGACCCGGCCCGGATCGTGGCCCGAACCGGTCCCTCCGTTTGCGGCCGGTGCTACGAGGTTCCCGCGGCGATGCGTGCCGAGGTGGCCGAGACGGTGCCCGAGTCCTGGGCCGAGACCAGCTGGGGCACTCCGGCGGTGGACGTGGCGGCCGGAGTGCGGGCCCAACTCGCCCGGTCCGGCGTGGAGATGGATGGACTTTCTCACATCTGCACGCTGGAATCGGCGGACCACTTCTCCTATCGGCGTGACCGCACGACGGGGCGGCTCGCGAGCTATGTCTGGTTGGACGGCTGAGCTGTGACGGATCGCAAGACGGAACTGGCCGCGAACCTGGCCCGGGTGGAGGAACGTATCTCTGCCGCGTGCGCCGCCGCCGGTCGCGAACGCGAAGAGGTGACCCTGATCGTGGTCACCAAGACGCATCCGGCGAGCGATGTCCGTTTGCTCGCGGAACTCGGTGTACGGCACGTCGCGGAGAACCGCGATCAGGAGGCCGCCCCCAAAGCTGCGGAATGCGCCGATCTGCCATTGATCTGGCATTTTGTCGGACAATTGCAGACCAATAAGGTGCGTTCTGTATGTAGTTATGCCGATGTGGTGCAATCGGTTGATCGCAAGCGATTGGTCGACGCGCTCTCGGGTGCGGCCGTGGGGGCCGCGCGCGAGCTGGGTGTCCTGATTCAAGTGGCCCTTGACGTGGACTCCGGGGAGCGGGGTCAGCGGGGAGGTGTCGGTGCGGACGGAGTGGCCGCTCTGGCCGATGCCGTGATCGCGGCCGACGGGTTGCGGCTGGACGGTCTGATGACCGTGGCGCCGCTGGACGGGCCCTACGCGGACCGGCCGCGGGCGGCCTTCGACCGGCTGAAGGAAATCTCATCCGGCCTGCGCGTGGCTCATCCGGCTGCGAACATGGTCTCGGCGGGAATGAGCTCAGATCTGGAAGAAGCGGTTGCGGCGGGAGCGACACATGTGCGCGTCGGCACTGCGGTACTCGGAGTCCGCCCCAGGCTCCGGTAACGTCGCGAAGAAGTCGGACCACAGCAGAAAATATGGTCATTCCCGTCAAAAGGCGGGCGGGCCGCGTGGATACAGGGCATCCGGTGGCGGAGCCGATCCACCACAGAGCGGAGGACGCAGAGAATGGCCGGCGCTATGCGCAAGATGGCGGTCTACCTCGGCCTCGTGGAGGACGATGGGTACGACGGCCGGGGGTTCGACCCCGACGACGAATTCGAGCCCGAGCCGGAGCCTGAGCGGGAGCGCCGGCGTCATCCGGCGGCGGAGACCGAACCTCGGCCGGAGCGGGGTGAATCTGTGCGAGTCGTCCACCCGCCCGCACAGCGCGAACCAGCTCCGCTTGTGACGGAAAGCAGACAACCCGCGCGAATTGCCCCCGTGGCGTCTATCACACCTGAACGTCAGAACTTGGAGAAGAACGCACCGGTGATCATGCCCAAGGTTGTGTCCGAGCGGGAGCCGTACCGCATCACCACACTGCACCCCCGGACCTACAACGAGGCCCGTACTATCGGGGAACACTTCCGTGAGGGCACCCCGGTGATCATGAATCTGACGGAGATGGACGACACGGACGCGAAGCGACTTGTCGACTTTGCCGCCGGACTCGTGTTCGGTCTCCATGGGAGCATTGAGCGAGTGACGCAGAAGGTGTTCCTGTTGTCTCCTGCTAACGTCGATGTCACGGCGGAGGACAAGGCCCGTATCGCAGAGGGCGGGTTCTTCAACCAGAGCTGAGACGCAACACGGCAACACCGAGTCATCCGAGGCCGCAAGGCCGCGTACGAAACAGGGGAGAGGGACGCAGCGAGATGAGCATCGCACTACAGGTGATCTACATCGCGCTGTACTGCTTCCTGATCGTGCTGATCTTCCGGCTGGTGATGGACTATGTCTTCCAGTTCGCACGCTCGTGGCAACCCGGTAGGGCGATGGTGGTCATCCTCGAGGCCACCTACACTGTGACCGATCCGCCACTCAAGCTGCTGCGGCGGGTCATCCCGCCGTTGCGTCTCGGGGGTGTGGCGCTCGACCTGTCCTTCTTCGTGCTGATGATCATCGTCTGGATCCTGATCACCGTCGTGAGCAATTTTGCGAGCAGGGTGTGAACGATACGGTCTTGCCGGTTGCCGACGACTACGTTGAGGTGAAGTAGAGATGCCGTTGACCCCCGAGGACGTGCGGAACAAGCAGTTCACGACCGTCCGCCTCCGAGAAGGCTATGACGAGGACGAGGTCGATGCCTTCCTCGATGAGGTCGAAGCCGAACTGACCCGGCTGCTGCGGGAGAACGAGGACCTGCGCGCCAAACTGGCCGCAGCGACCCGCGCCGCCGCACAGAGTCAGCAGCAACAAGGCATGCGCAAACCACCGGAACAGCAGGAGCGACCCGGCGCCCCTGTTCCCGCCGCCATATCCGGACCGCCGCAGCAGCAGGGCCAGCCCGGCCCGCCGCCGCAGCAGCAGCAACAGCAGCAGCAGATGGGTGGCCCGCCGCAGCTTCCGGGCGGTGCCCCGCAGCTGCCTGCCGGTCCGATGGGCCAGGGCGGCCCCGGCCCGATGGGTCAGGGCGGTCCCGGTGGCCCCGGCGGTCCTGGTGGCCCCGGCGGTCCCGGCCCGATGGGCCAGGGCGGTCCCATGGGCCAGGGCGGTCCCATGGGTCATGGCGGTCCGATGGGTGGCCCGATGGGCGGTCCCGGCGGTCCTGGTGGCCCCGGTGGCCCGCAGCTGCCGCAGCCGGGTCAGGGCCCGGGCGGCGACAGCGCCGCGCGCGTGCTCTCGCTCGCGCAGCAGACCGCCGACCAGGCGATCGCGGAGGCCCGTTCCGAGGCCAACAAGATCGTCGGCGAGGCCCGCAGCCGCGCCGAGGGCCTGGAGCGCGACGCCCGCGCCAAGGCGGACGCGCTGGAGCGGGACGCGCAGGAGAAGCACCGTGTCGCGATGGGCTCCCTGGAGTCCGCCCGTGCCACGCTGGAGCGCAAGGTCGAGGACCTGCGTGGCTTTGAACGCGAGTACCGCACGCGGCTGAAGTCGTACCTGGAGAGCCAGCTGCGCCAGCTGGAGAACCAGTCCGACGACTCGCTGGCCCCGCCTCGTACCCCGGCGACCGCGTCGCTGCCGCCGTCCCCCTCGATGAGCGGGTCCATGGCTTCCTCGGGTGCCGGCTCGATGGGTGGCCACACGATGGGCGGCAACCAGTCGATGGGCGGCCACCAGCCGAACGGCGGCGCGCCGTCGTACGGCGGGCAGCAGCAGATGTCTCCCGCGATGACCCAGCCGATGGCACCGGTGCGGCCGCAGAGTCCGCAGCCGATGCAGCAGGCGCCCAGCCCGATGCGGGGCTTCCTCATCGACGAGGACGACAACTGACGCGGCACGCCTAGCGCGTCGTCTCGGCAATCAAGGGCCGGGCCCGGGAGCGAATGCTCCCGGGCCCGGCCCTTTGCCGTACGGGTGCGGGCGGCGGCCCTTTCCCCTACCCGCCCCTCCCCGACCCCGGGGGCCCCGCCCCCGGCCCTCAATCGCCGGACGGGCTGGGCGTTCGCAACCGCGCGGTGAGTGCGCCCCACGCCCGAGGCCGGGGACTTCGTCCCGGACCACGGTGGTCGAACACCGGAACGAGCTGGGAGCCCGCGACCGGGTGCTCTGCCCGGAACCTCGCCGGTCGGGCACCGGGCGGATTGAATGCCCGTGGCCGGGGCCTCGCCCCGGACCGTGACGGTCGGGCACCGGGACCACCCGGGGGTTCGTGGCCGGGGAGGCCCGGGCTTTGGTGGTTGGGTGCCGGGACGCGTTGAGGGTCCGTGGCCGGGGGTTCTGCCAGGGACCTCGCCGGTCGGGTGCTGGGCGGGTTGGGTGCCCGTGGTCGGGGCTTTGTTCCGGACCTTGGTGGTCGGGTGCCGGGATCAGCTGGGGTTCGTGGCCGGGGCTTCGTCCGGGACGCCGTGTCGTCGTCTTGGCCCTTGGGCGCTGGAACGCGCCGGGGGTCCGCGACCCGGGACCCCGGGGGTTGGGCTGTGCTGCCTTGCCGGGGGTTCTGGCTGGGGCCCGGTGGGTGCGGCCCCGGACCTCGGGTGTCCTCGGCGCGGCGGGCGTCGGCGAGACGGGCCCGCCCGGCGGCGTACGCGATCCCGTCCAGCATGCAAGCCCGTGCACGGGCGGGGTCCGGGGCGGAGCCCCGGTTCTGGGAAGGGGCGGGTAGGGGACAAACTCCCGGCTGGGGTTTGGCCCCTCGGGTGGTTCGATCGGCGCTGAAGGGGGCGCGGGGGTTTCGCAACCGGGGCTGGGGGAGCCCCGGTTGC